>JAEWTC010000092.1 GCA_023459675.1 Bacillota bacterium
GGCACGCGGCGCGAAGGTGATCGACGTTGCCCTGCAGTACGGCTACGAAACCCCCGAGAGCTTCCAAAAAGCGTTCCGGCGCTTTCACGGCGTCTCGCCCTCGGCGGCGAAGCGGCCGGGCGCGAAGCTGATGTTCATGAGCCCCTTGCAGATGAACGTATCGCTGAAAGGTGGAAACAAGATGGATTACGCAATCGAAACCAAGGGCCCGATGACCGTGATCGGCTTCGAACGCCGGTTTGCCTTCGACAAGGGGATGCAGGACATCCCCAAGTTCTGGGAGGAGTTCTTTCAAAAGGGGCTCATGGAGCGGGTGAACCCGTTGCTGGGCTGCTGTTTTGACGACGGCAGCAAGGAGGATTTCCCCTACCTGATCGGGGATTTCTGCGCCGCGGACGCGCCGGTGTCTGACGGTATGGTGAAGCGTACCGTGCCCGCCTTCACCTGGGCGCTGTTCCATACTTCGGGCAACCAGGGCAAGGACATCCAAACGCTCAACCGCCAGATCTATTCCGAATGGCTGCCCGCCAACCCGCAGTATGAGCTGGCGGGGAACCTGAACATCGAGGTCTACCCCTGTTCCTGCACGGACTGGGAGGACAAGCGCTGGGGCATCTGGGTTCCCGTCCGGGAGAAGTAAGCGGTTTCCCGCAAGAAGAAGCGCTCCGGTAAGTGCCGGGGCGCTTTCGTATTCTGGAATTGTGCGCGGCCTTTTGAACAAGCTGTCATACCGCTTCCAAATTGGGGTTATCAGCGGTATGAACGCCCCGGCATATGCCGGGGCGCTGATCGTATATCCGCTGCGATCAGAAGCGGCCTTTCACAACCTCCGCGATCTCCGCAAGCTGCTCCCCGGTCAGGGCGTCGCCGCTGGGCAGGCATACCGCGCGGCGGAAGACGCCGCCGGAAACGCCGTCTTCTTGCGCGCCGTTTCCATCTTCGTATACGGCGTCCGCGGTTACGAACGGGGCGTTTGCAAACACGGGCTGCAGGTGCATGGGTTTCCATGCCGGGCGGCCTTCAATGCCCGCGCCGTGCAGCGCCGCCACCACGTCCTGCGGGGTTACGGCGGGAGCGTCGATCACCAGGAGGGTAAGCCAGTGGTTGCTCTCGCAGTTCGCCGTCATCGGCTTCACGTGCGCGGGCGAACCCTGAAACAGCGCGGCATAGGCTTCGTAATTGCGCCTGCGCCGCAGAAGCTTTTCGGTAAGGATGGTCAGCTGCCCGCGCCCGATGCAGGCGCTGATGTTGCTCATGCGGTAGTTGTAGCCGAACTCCGTATGCTCGTAATGCACAAACGGCTCGCGGGCCTGCGTGGCCCAGAAGCCCATCTTTTGCACGGCTTTGGCATTGCGGCTCACCGCCATGCCTCCGCCGGAGGAGGTGATGATCTTGTTGCCGTTGAACGACAGGACGCCGATCTCGCCGAAGGTCGCGCAGGGCCTGCCGCGGTACGTTGCGCCGATGGCCTCGGCGGCGTCCTCGATCACGGGCACGCCGTACGCCCGGCACAGGGGCAGGATTTCGTCCCAGTTGGCCGGTTCCCCGTACAAATCGCACACGATCACGGCCTTGGGCAGGCGGTTTGTTCGCTTCGCCCAGTTGAGCGCCCGTTCCAGCGCGGCGGGGGACATGTTCCAGCTGTCCGGTTCGCTGTCGATCATCACCGGCTGCGCCTTCTGGTAAAGTACGGGGGCGCAGGAGCCGATGAACGTGAAGTCCTGGCAGAAAACGAGGTCGCCCTCGTCAACGCCCAGCCACCGAAGCGCCAGATGGATGGCCGCCGTGCCCGACGACAGGGCAAGCGCCGCCTCAACGCCAAGGTACGCGGCGGTTTCTTTCTCAAACGCCGTGATCGCGGGGCCTGTGGGCGCGATCCAGTTGGTATCGAAAGCATCCTGAATATACTCCATCTCGCGCCCGCACATATAGGGCGGGGAAAGATAAATACGAAACGGCACAGCGGATCCATCCATTCTATCAAGCGTTTATTCCCGCAAGTCGCATTATAGCACGCAAAGCGCCTGCTGGCTATCATTTCCAGTTTGTCACGTGCCGGGGCCGTCCATCAGCTCGAAAATCGTCACCTGCGGCGGCTCCTGGGGCGCTTCGTCCAGATACCGGAACACCTCCAGATCGGTCAGGATTCCGTGCTTGCGGCAGCGTTCCTGAAACAGCGCGGTCAGCCGCCCGCTGCTTGGGCTTTTGCACTCGTACTGCAGGCCGAACGCCTGGATGTATCGCTGCTTCACGCCGGGAAACAGCCGGTCGAGCTGCGCGTAGAAATATTCCCGGTCGCCCTCGCGCAGCGTAAGCCCCATGCCGAAATTGATCACGCCGCGCACGCCCGCGCCGATACAGTAATCCAGCAGGCCGTTTATGTTTTCCTCCGTGTCGTTGATGAACGGCAGGATCGGCGTCATCCACACCACGGTGGGAATGCCGCGTTCCCGGCAGGCCGTAAGCACCTTCACGCGCGCCGCGGTGCCGCACACGTTTGGTTCCAGCTTCGCGCACAGGGCTTCGTCCAAAGTGGTCAGCGTCGTCTGCACCACGCATTTGTATTTCCGGTTGATTTCAGAAAATAAGTCCAAATCGCGGAGCATCCGGTCGGACTTGGATAAAATGGTCAGCCCGAAACCGCGGCGCGCAATCACCTCCAGGCATTTGCGCGTCTGCCGCAGCTCGTTTTCCAGCGGGATATACGGGTCGCACATGCTGCCGGTATGGATCATGGCCTTGCTTCGCCGCCTGCGCAGCTGCCCGTCCAAAATCTGCTCCGCGTTGCGCTTCACCTCGATATCCTCAAACGGGTGGTTGATCTGGTAGCAAACGCTGCGGGAATCGCAATAAATGCAGCCGTGGGTGCAGCCGCGGTACAGGTTCATGGTGTTGTTGGGCAGGAGCACGGTTTTGGTATCGGCGTAATGCATGGCGCTTCCTCTTGGCGTAGCGGGTTGTTTGCTGTGACTTCTATCCTATCACACCGCGCCCGACGCCACAACATTGAACGCGCTCCCGGAACGCGGCCCGTTGACAGGGGCGCGCCGTTTCCGTATGATAAACGCTGACTGCACGTAACCAATCAAGAAATATGGAGACCGACGGATGCTCAAAAAACTGCTGGCCCTCTTGCTGCTGTTTGTTCTTCTGCCCGCCGCGGCGGCTCCCGCGCAAACCGCCCCGGCCGCTCCGGCTCCCGCGTTTCCCCCTTTGGCCGCGGTGCTGCCGCTGCCCGCTTCTTCGTTGCGCTTCTGGGACACGTCCGGCGCCAAGGCCTGGGAGGCCCGCGACCGCGAGCTGTTTCCCGGCGCGGAGAACGTGCTGACCGTGATCGCCGTGGAAATCGGCGCGGCCGATTGCTTTATCCTGCGCTGCGGCGATCATACCGCGCTCATCGATTGCGGCCTGCTGGGGCCGGACGATCTGGTGCTGCGGCTATTGTCCCGGCTGGGGATCGACCGGTTCGATTTTGTGATCAACACGCACCCGCACGACGATCATATCACCGGCATTTTCGATCTGCTGCCGGCGTTTCCCATCGGGAAGATTTACGTGGGGTTTGACCGCCATTACCGTAACCTGAACAAGCGCCTGTTCCGGGAGGCGGAGAAGCTGGGCATTCCCGTGGAACGGGTGGAAGCGCCCCAAACCATAGCGCTGGGCCCGGCGGAGCTCACGCTGTACCAGGTTCCCTGGGGCGACAACACCAACAACCGCTCGCTGGTCACGCGCCTGACGCTTGGGGAGCGCTCCATGCTGCTGCCCGCCGATATCGGCCAAAGCGGCATGCTCTGGCTTTTGGAAACCTACGGCGCGCAGGCTTTTCAGGCGGACATCCTGAAAGCGCCGCACCACGGCATCGATCTGGTTCCCACGGAGCTGCTGGAAGCCGCCGGGCCGCAGGTAATCTTCATTACCTACTTTCCGCACAAGCGCAACGCGGACGCCGTAAAAAAGCTCCGCGCGCAGGGCTACGAGCCGCTTTTCACCGGGCTGGGCACGCTGGTGATGAAAACCGACGGCACGCTGTGGACGGTTACCCAGCTGCCCCGCGAGGGCAAATAACCGGCGGCGCATCCGCCTGCAAACAGGCAAGCTGCGGCGCTTGGCGGCCGTATAGAAGCCGGGCTGTAAACATGGGTCAATGGAAAATAAACGCCCGCGGGGATGATCCCGCGGGCGTTCTTTGCTTTTCTGTGCTCCCATTTACGGCGAAGGCGCGGGCGGGATGGCCGTGGGCAATAGAACCGGCGGCGCGGTGGGCGTGGACGTGGGCTTGGGGGTGGGCGTTGCCGAGAGGCCGCGCAGATAGCTTTCCAAATTCTCGTCCATGTAGCGGCCCTTCAATATAATCTCGTTTTTCAGCTGCGCAACCGCTTCTTCGAAGGAGTGCACGTTGCGGTCGGCGCCGTCCGCCGCGGGGGTCAGCAGATCCTTTTGCAAAACCCGGTCCCAGCGCGTAAAGTTGCGCTGCGCGGCGGGGCCAAGGTAGGCGGCGATGTCGTCGATCATCGTAAGCAGCCGTTCCTCGCTGAGCACGGTTTTGCGCAGCTCCCGGTAACGGTAGACGACGGTGTTGACGAACGTATGGTCCAGCACCAGCACGTTAAACCAGTTCGCGCCGCTCATGAAGAACGTGTCGTAGGCCGTCGGGTCGATATGGTTGTCCAGGCAGTTGTTGAAATCCCACACCGGGCCCATGGTCAGCTTCCCGCGCGGGTCGCGGTAGCAGAAGGTGGAAAACGCCCCGGCGTCGCGGTTCATGGTGAATTCGTTGAAAATGAAGTAATCCACGAAGGAGTTCATGTCGATCTCGTCCACATAGGCGCGGCTCTTGTCCCCGTCCTGCAGCGCGTACAGCTTTTCTTCAAACGCGTTGACGTCGTTGAGGATATAGAGGACGTTTTCCTCGGTCAGGTCGTCTGCCTGCGGAAACTCGATGCCCAGGTCGTACGTGGTTTTGCCCAGATAGTCCGAATAGGTTTTGATGTGGGATTTGATGTAAACGTACATATCCCGCTGCAAAAGATACCCGACCGCCCCTTTGGCGCCCTTCTTGGTGGTTACGTTAACGCGGTTGCCGCCCACGGTCACCGCCTCGGTCATCACGTACAGCCCTTCGTAATTGCCGTTGATGAACACCTCGCAGAACTTCGCGTGCGGCGCCCAGGCCATGATCTCGCCCGCCAGATTGTACATCAGGTAATTGCGCATCAGCGATTTGTCCAGATACGGGCCGTTGAGAACCCAGTCGGTATCCGCGGGCATGCCCATCACGGCGCGGTTGACGTGGTTATCGGAGGTGAGCTTCTTGATGAAGTTGATGCGGAATTGCTTTTTGGGGAACTCCGCGGACGTCTTGCCGCGGATATTGATCAGCGCCGCGTTCGTAAGCGCCGGGGCGTCCGTCGTGTGGTTGTAGCCGCCGGGCTGGTCGATCACGGTCACGGTTACGGGCAGCTGGGTTTCCCGGCTGATCGCCGCGCCGCCGGTATCGATCAGCACCAGCGGCAGATGGCTGGAAAAAACGTCGGCGCCGGCATCGTACGCGTCCGGGCCGGCGCTCGTTTCGTGCTGGTAAATTCTTTCGTAATGCGGCCATAACACCTGGCGCATCGTGGCGGCCACGGCAGCGGCCGCAAGCACGACGAGCGCCAGAAGGATGACGGTCAGCCTGTTACGCACGGCGCCGCACCGCCTAACGGCTCATGTCGTCGGTCTGGGAAACGAGGTTGACCATTTTCACGCCGTTAACGCGGTAGAGAAACTGCATGATGCTGTTGTCGTTCAAACGGGTGGATTTCTTTACGTCCGCGCCGTTGATTTCGAAGATGAATTCCACGTCGTCGGGCGTGGTGTTTTTCACCCGCAGAACGGGCTTCTTATAGTATTCCTGCACGATCATCTCGATGATGCCCTGCCGGGGCATGTCGCAGCGGATGACGAGAATGTATTTGTTGTCTTCGCGGATGTGGTGGAAGATGATCAGGAACAGCACCACCGAGGCGGAGCCGATGGCGGCCGCCAGATAGAAGCCCACGCCGCAGCAGATGCCCACCGCGATGCTCCAGAAAATGAAGGTGGTATCCCGCGCGTCCTTGATGGCGGTGCGGAAGCGCACGATGGAGAGTGCGCCCACCATGCCCAAAGACAGCGCGATGTTGTTGGAAATAACGGTCATTACCATGGAGGTGACCAGCGAGAGCATAATCAGCGAGATGTTGAATTTTTTGGAGTAGGCGATCCCCGCGTACGTCCAGGCATAGATCGCGTAAATCAGCATGCCCAAAATCAGCGTCACACCTGCGTTCATCAGCAGCTGCTCGTACTGGAGCGTGCCCTGCTCCGCCAGATTGTTCAGGATGTAATCTTTCACCGGCTCACACACCTCTGGTTTCTTTCGCCTGATGCGGGGTAGCGTTGCGTTTCTCCGGCGCGGCCGGGCCGCCGCGGGTTAGTGCAGGTCTGCGCGCCCGAGCACGTATTTGCTCATGGCCGCCGGCTGGGCGTTGAGGTTTTGCAGAACGTTCTGCAGATAGGAATACAGGAAGCCGTTGTATTTCACTTCCAGCACGCCCATGTCCGGCGCGACGAGCGGGGTGAAGTTGGCGTTGGCGGCAAACAGGCTTCCGCACTGCCGGGAGGCGCGGATCTGCGAATCGTAGGTGATGCGGATATCGTTGCCCGGCGCGGTATAGGCCTGACGGTCGTACTCGATGAGCACCCTGGGCTGGTAGACGCGCATCATCATTTCGTGATAGATCTGCGCGGCCATCGGATCCGGGAGATCCAGCAGGAAGCCGTAATCCTTGTCCACCATCTGCCGGGCTTGCTTGCGCGTCAGGGAAATGGAGGTCTTCTGCTGGTTTACGCCCTGCTTGAACTTATATTCCAGCTTAATGAGGCGGCCCTGGGGCGGATACACGCGGATGCGGATCTTCTTGCGGGTTTCCGCGCCTTTGAGAACGTCGAAGTAGTCCTCGTCGTGAAAGGAGTCAAAATAGAGGGAACGCACCTTGTACAGGCCTCTTGCGTCGCCCGCGGCGTCCGGCCGCAGCACAAGCGCAAGCTTGGGCTCCAGCATTTTAAACTGCAGGAGAGGAACCAGGTACTTTATCTCTCTTCGCTCGACGTTCATTGCGCGCTCCTGTCGGGTTTCGTTGGGCGCCTGCGCGTTATCGCGGGGGCTGCGCCGCCCGGCTTTTTGCCGTGAACGCTGCCGTGCGTGCGCCGTGCGGGATATGGGTCGTGATTGCATTATAGAATATATGAACCATTGTGTCAATTGTATTACAAAAATATTTCAAAAATATTTTGCAATCCGGTTGTAATTTGGACAGAAGTCTGGTATGGTGATACCGTTGAATGCTGCCGTGCGGGCAGTTACAATTGGAAACGGGAGGCGGTTCCCATGGTGTTCTCAAGCGTCACATTTATCGGTGTGTTTCTGCCGGCGACGCTTCTTGCCTATTACCTGTTCAAAAACCGCATGGTCCGCAACTACGTGCTTTTGGCCGCTTCGCTGTTGTTTTACGCCTGGGGCGAGCCGGTGTTCATCCTCGCGATGATCGGCGTAACGCTGATTGACTATATCTTTGGCATCGTCCTGGGAAAGACGCACGGCAAGGCCGCGGGCACGGGCCTGCTGGTGCTGTGCGTGGTGTTGAACCTGCTGCCGCTGGTTCTCTTCAAATATTACAATTTCTTTGCGGGCCAACTCGGGCTGCTGTTTCATTTCACGCCGCGGCTGCTTTCGGCGGCGATGCCCATCGGCATTTCGTTTTTCACCTTCCAGTCCTTAAGCTACGCGATCGACGTATACCGGCAGAACGCCAAAACCCAGCGTAACTACGCGCACGTGCTTTTGTATGTGTCCATGTTCCCGCAGCTGATCGCGGGCCCCATCGTGCGTTATACCGACGTGGAGGACGAACTGCTCAACCGCCGCGAAACCCCGGAGCAGTTTACCGAGGGCTGCTTCCGCTTTGCGGTGGGCTTTGCCAAAAAGGTGATTTTAGCCAACTACGCGGGGCAGGTGGCAAGCTATCTGCTCAACGACCTGTTCTCCTCGCTGTCGGTTTTCGGCGCGTGGATCGGCCTGGCCACGGCGGCAATTCAGCTGTTTTTCGATTTTTCCGGCTATTCCGATATGGCGATCGGGCTTGGGCTGATGTTCGGCTTCCATTTTAAAGAGAACTTCAAATACCCCTACGCGGCGCGGTCGATTACGGAATTCTGGGCGCGCTGGCATATTTCCATGGGCAACTGGTTCCGCGATTACGTGATGTACCCCATGGCGATGTCGGGCGGCTTTTCCAGGTTCAGCCGCGCCGTGCGCAAGCGCCTGGGCGCGCAGATGGGCAGCTTTATTCCCTCCTCGGTGGCCACCGTCATCACCTTCGCGCTGATCGGCCTGTGGCACGGGGCGGACTGGAACTTCATTTTATGGGGGCTGTATTTCGCGGTGTTCCTAGTCGCCGAAAAGGCGCTAAAGCTGAAGTGGCGGCGTATCGACCGCATCCCCGTGGTTTCCAACTTCGCTACGGTGCTCGTGGTGCTACTGGGGTTCGTTTTGTTCTATTACACGGACCTCGGGCAAATCGGGCATTTCTACGCGCTTTTGTTCGGGGCGGGCGGCGCGCCGCTGCTGCCCGGCATGCGGGAGATGTCCCAGATCAACGGCATCGTGTGGCTGTACCCGGTGTTGCTGATCGCCGTGATGCCCTGGCCCGCCCGGCTTGCGCGCAAATGGCTTGGCAGCGGCAAGCTCTTTCTCTGGCTTCGCACCGGCTGGACGGCGGTCCTGCTGCTCCTGGGCTTTGTGATGCTGCTTGGCCAGAGCTTCAACCCCTTCATCTACTTCCGGTTTTAGGAGGCGCGGATATGCAAACTGTGTATAAGGTGAGCGCGGTGTTTTTGGCGCTGGTGCTTGTCGTCGTCACGGTGTTCTCCGTCGCCGCGTTCTTTAACGGCGATATTCTGGTTTCCCGCCGGGAGAACCGCACGCTCGCCAAGCAGCCCCCGCTGACGGCGGAGGCGTGGTTTGGCGGGGGCTACGGCACGGCGCTGGACGAATACATCGGCGATCACGTGCTGCTGCGCGAGGAGCTGATTCCGCTGACGCGCGCGCTGGAACGGCTGATGCGCGTGCAGTCCCGCATCCGCATCATTGACATGGATAACCCGAACTGATAAGATTTGCAAAAGGGGAGAAAAGGCTTATGACAGACATGTTACAGGAAATTTTGCAGGAGATTCATCCGGGCATCGATTATCAGCATGAAACCGCGCTGATTGACGACGGACTGCTGGATTCCTTCAACGTCATCGCGATCGTGACGGAGCTCAACAGCCGGTTTGGCATCCGCATTTCCATCAGCGATCTCGAACCCGAAAACTTCAACTCCATGCAGGCTATTCAGGCGCTTGTGGAACGGCACAGGCAAAAGCAAAGCCGCTGATCATGACCAAGAACGTATTGGCCTGGCTGGAAAGCACGGCGGAGCGGACCCCCGATTCCGTTGCCTTTTCCGGCCCGGAGGAACGCCTCACCTTCCGCGCGCTGATGGCGCGCGCCGCGGCCGCGGGCACCTTTTTGCACCCGCTGGCGCCGCCGCGCCGGGCCGTGGCCGTGCTGATGGATAAAAGCTGCGACGCGATCGCCGCCTGTTTGGGCGCGGTGTACGCGGGCGGCTTTTATGCGTATATCGACCGCACCCAGCCCGCGCAGCGCGTGCAGGCGATCCTCGCACAGCTCCGGCCCGCCGCCATCGTAACCAGCGGGAAATTGAAGCCGCAGGCCGAAGCGCTTGAGGCCGGCTGCCCGGTGCTGACTACGGAAGAGCTGTTTGGCGGCGCGGCCGATTGGGGTCTTCTGCAAACCATACGCAGAAACGCCATCGATACCGATCCGCTCTACTGCAACTTCACCTCGGGGTCTACCGGCGTTCCCAAGGGCGTGCTGGTGTGCCACCGCTCGGTGATCGATTTCATCACCGTGTTTTCGGAAACCTTCGGCATCACCGATCAGGACGTGCTGGGAAACCAGGCGCCGCTGGATTTCGACGTATCGGTGAAGGACGTTTTCACGGGGCTTCTGACCGGGGCGGAGGTTGTGCTCATTCCCCGGAGCTACTTCACGTTCCTGAAAAAACTGCTGGAGCTATTGGAGCTTCGCGGGGTGACCACGCTTACGTGGGCGGTATCCGCCCTGTGCCTGGTTTCCACCATGGACGGGCTTTCCGCCCTGCGCCCGGCGCGGCTGAAACGGTTCATGTTCTCCGGCGAGGTGATGCCGCCCGACCATCTGCGCTACTGGCGCAGACACTACCCGGACGGCCTGTTCGTCAACCTCTACGGCCCCACGGAGATCACCTGCAACTGCACCTACCACATTGTGCCCCGCGACGCGGACCCGGGCGCGGCGCTGCCCATCGGCATTCCGTTCCCCAACGAGCGGGTGTTCCTGCTGGACGAGCAAAACGCGCAGGTGACGAAGCCGGACACGGAGGGGGAACTCTGCGTCAGCGGCACGGCGGTGACGCTTGGTTACTACAACAACCCCCAGCGCACGGCGGAGGCGTTTGTGCAAAACCCGCTCAACACGGCCTATCCCGAGATCATCTACCGCACGGGCGACCTCGCCCGCTACGGCGCGGACGGGCTTTTGTATTTCGCGGGCCGCCGGGATTTCCAAGTGAAGCACCACGGCAGGCGCGTGGAGCTTGGGGAAATCGAGATCGCGCTGGCCGCCGCGGGCGCGAAACGCGCCTGCGCCCTGTATATGGACAAGGAGGAGCGCATCGTTGCCTACGTGATTGCGGATACGCCCCCTGAGGCGCTGATGCGGGCGCTGCGGCAAGCGCTGCCCGATTATATGATCCCGTCCGAAATCATCCCGGCTCTCACCCTGCCGCTCAATAGCAACGGCAAGCTCGACCGCAAGGCCCTCACCGAGGCCTGGCGCAGCCGGAAGGCGGACGTCTGATGAACGCCGCGCAGCTTGCAGCCCTTGCCGCGGAGTTTGGCACGCCGTTGTACGTGTTCGATACCGACGCGCTGGATCGCCGTACGGCGCTGGTGCGCGCCGCGTTTACGGATTCCGTTCGCCTGTGTTATTCCATCAAGGCCAACCCCTTTCTCACGGACTGCGCGCCCATGGAGCTGCTGGAGGTCTGCAGCCCGGGGGAGCTTAGCATCTGCGCGGCGCTGCGCGTTCTGCCGGAGCGTATTTTGTACAGCGGGGTGAACAAAACCGCGCAGGGCATTGCCGATGCGCTGGATTACGGCGTGCGGACGCTGACCGCCGAAAGCCCGCTGCATCTGGATCGCATCGAGGCGGAGGCGGCCCGGCGCGGCCTGACCGTGGATATGCTGCTGCGGCTGACCGGCGGCGACCAGTTCGGCATGGACGAAGCCGCCGTGCGCGCCCTGGTGGAAAACCGGGCTCGCTGGCCGCACGTGCGCATGCAGGGCCTGCACTTTTTTTCCGGTACGCAGAAGAAAAACAAGGCGGCCGCCGAGCGCGAACTTGCCATGCTGTCCGCCTTTGCGGACGGGCTGGAGCGCGATTTCGGCTTTGCCGGGCGGCGGCTGGAATACGGCGCGGGGCTGTTTGCCGATTACTTCGGCGCGGACGCCGCGGCGCGCGAGGAACAGCTGCTAAAAGACGTCGCCCCGTTCGTGCGCAAGGCGGCGGAGCGCTTTTCCCTGACCGTGGAAATGGGCCGCTTCTTCGCCGCGAGCTGCGGGTATTACCTGACCTCCGTGGCGGACGTCAAGGTATCCGGCGGGAAAAACATCGCGATCGTGGACGGCGGAAGCCACCAAATTCAGTACGACGGCCTGCTGCTCGCGCCCGCGCCGCCGCCCGTGACGCTGCTGTCGAACGACCGGCCCGCGGACGGCGAGTGGACGATCTTTGGCAGCCTCTGTTCGCGGGGCGATATTCTGGCGCGCGGCGTGAAGCTTCCCGCGCTGCGGCTTTCCGACGTGCTGTGCTTCGGGCAGGCGGGAGCGTACGCGGCGACCGAAGGCATGGCGCTGTTTTTAAGCCGCGATCTGCCCGCCGTGGCGCTGTTTAGCCAAAGCGGCGGCGCGCAGCTTCTGCGCGGGCATCTGTCCACCCATACGTTCAACACCCCATTTGCCCGGCTGGAGGAATAACGCATGAAAATCCATGCGATCGGCACACGATTTTTGGACTATCCGCAGTATTGCGCGGTGGTGGACGACGCGCTTGCGTCCATCCACGCGCCGCTGATGAACGGCCTGCCCCTGGCCGGGGACGCGCGGCGGCTGATTGAGGCGCGCAGGCTTTTCTACGTGCGGGGCAATGAGTATCTGCTGCTGTTCAGCGCCCACGTGGGCTATTACAAGCTCTATTACGCGGCGCATGAGGACGCGGCGCTTGTCATCCCGCCAACCGTGATGCCCATCGTGGCCGATCAGGTGCAGCTGGCCGCAAAGCCATGCCCGCGCTGCGAAAAGCTGATGACCCGCGGCGGTTTCACGCTGGACCGCGTGGACGTACGCCTGGAGCGAAAGCTGGACGCAAGCCTGCGCCGCTCGCAGTATGTGCACGGCTCGCTGCCCGTACATGCCGAGGCGGATTACGCGATGACCGGAGAGTATTACAAAATCAATACGCTTCTGCGCAGCGCGTTCGACCCGCTTCTGGACGAGCTTCCCGGCCGGGATGAGCTGACCCGGAGCATTCTGGACGGGTTTGTGTTCGTAGTCCGCGACGTGGAAAAGATCGCGGCGGTGATGGTATGCATCCCCAAGGGCGCCATGGTGATGCTGCACTGGATTGCCGTGGATATAAAGTACCGCAACCAAAATTTGAGCGGCCTGCTGCATTTCTTCGGCGATATCCAGTGCCGCAGGAAGGGCTTCCGTCAGGAGGCTTTGTGGGTGGACGAACATTCCTCCGGGTGGATACAGGCGGTGCTGCGGCGGGGCTTCCATATGACCGACCAAAGGCTGCTTACCTACGTGCATCCGCCCAATTGCGAAAAGTCTTCACAAGCTTGACTTGCGTGCTTCACAGAATTATAATAATATTGGAAATCTGTGTAAAGATATCAAAACGGACTTTGGAGGCACAATCATGAAGAAATGGCTTGCTGTTTTCCTTCTACTCGCGGTGACGCTCACCCTCGCATCCTGCGGCGGCGAACAGCCCGCGCCGACGGCCGCACCAGAGGAAGGCGCGAGTACCGCGATCAACGAAACCGCGGAGGAGCTGGGCGGCGCGCTGCCGACTACCCAGACGGAAACAGCCAACGATATGGATAAGACCGAGTTCATCGTCTACGAGGACCGCATCTTCTTCATCTCCAAATCCGACCCCGAGGTGGAAGCCACGCTGGCGGACGCCATGAACACCCTGTTCCGTTCGCTTCCCGACACCCTGTCCAAATACCTGATGATCGTGCCTACCCGCATCGCCTACGAGGTGCCGGAGGTGCAGGCGCTTTCCTCCGATCAGAAGGCGGAAATCAAGAATATCTATATGGCGATCGACCAAACCGTAACCCTGGTCGACGCGTATTACGCCCTCAACGAGCACGCGGCGGACCTGAACAAAATCTACTACCGCACGGACCACCACTGGACGCAGCTGGGCGCGTACTACGCGGCGCAGGCGTTCTTCGAAGCCGCCGGGATCGACTATCATCCGCTGGAGGATTACGAACCCCACGACGGCGGCACGTTCCTGGGCTATCTGCAAAACCTTGCCAACGACCCGTATTTCTACGACAAGCCCGATTCCATCACCTATTACCTCCTGCCCGGCGTGAACCATAAGGAATGGATCTACTATAAGGACGTGGAAACCGGCGAAACGCAGATGACCGAAACCACCGCTGTGGACGACGCCCGTCCAGCTTACGAAAAATTCGTGGGCGTCAACGGCTTCTCCCACGCGATCCTCTTTGGCAACGAGGAGAGCGACCGTTCGCTTCTCCTGGTCGGATACTCGTTCTCCAACGCCATCGCCACCTGGCTTGCGGACAGCTTCCGCACGGTGGTGCTGGTGGACCCCCGCTATTACGAGGACGGCCGCGAAGGCCTGGCGGAGCTGATGGATACCTACGCCGTAACCGACGTGCTGCTGTTGATTTCGACGTCCGATTCCTCTGCGGTCGTCAACAACTTCAGCTCCTATATCGGGCGGCTGATCCAGTAGGGCGGCGCGGCTGAACACGCCGTACGGAGGAGTTGACGCGAGTTGCGGCGGAGATTGCGCAGGGTTTTACTGGCGGTTGTTCTGGCGGCGCTTGCGGGGGCGCTTGCTTCCTGCAGCGCGCTGGTCGTGCGGGAGCTGCCGCTGGACAAGCGCCTGGAGGACGACGTGCTTGCCTATCTCCGCACCCGCGGGGGAGACGCGGTGGAGCTGTACCGGCTGACCATCGACAGCCGGGATTACCGGGAAGCGCAGGGCGCCCTCCAGTACGATTGCACCGCGATGCTCACCTGGGACGCGTTCAGCCCGACCGAGGAACAAAATATCCATCTTTCATACCAACTGACGGACGGGAACTGGGTTCTCATCGCGGCGGACAGCGACATCACCCAGGAGGAGCTGGACGCGCGGCTGACCATGCACAGCCTGTTTGTGGAAACGGTCGATCTGCCTCCCGTGGTGCTGAACGCCCTGACGGGGGCGGATACCCCGATGTCGGACACGCTGTTCGATTTTACCGCGGAGCTGCACGGGCGCGTATACCGCTTCCCCTGTCCGTACGCGGACCTGGTTCTCAGCGGCTGGGAGATCGCCCCGGGTTCGGATCTGACGATGCTCACCACCATCGCCGCGCAGTCCTTCATCACGGTTCCCATGGTACACGACGGGGAAACGGTCACCTTCTACGTCGCCAACCAGACGTCGAGCACCATCTACGCCGGAGCGGGCATGTGCGTGGGCGGCGTCGTGCGTTCGCAAAGCGCCGCGGTTACGCTTGCGGGCGGGATCACCGCGCAATCCACGGCGGACGAGGTGCTGGCGGCCTACGGAACGCCCACGGCGGACGAAACCGTCGAAACCGGCCGCAAGCTTACCTATCAGGCATCTGCTAATAACCGCGTCAGCTTCCTGTTCTCCGACGCGGGAACGCAAATCGTGATTTTCACCCTGCAAAAACAAACGGCCAAGGTGCAGCCGGCTCCGCTGTTTGCCACCTACGGTTTCACCTTCACGCTGGAGGGCAGGAGCTACGCGCTGCCCACGCGCCTGGACAGCCTCCTCAACAGCGGCTGGGCGATTGCGGGAACCCAGAAATCCACCGACTCGATCGCCTGGTACGAAAGCCGGGAGCTGACCCTGCAAAAGGGCGACGCCAGCGTGGATGTGGTCGTGAACAACCTGACCATGGGCGACCTGCGCCTGTACGCCGCGAGCGTAACGGGGATCACGCTTGATCAAAGCCGCGCGGCCTTCGCCCTGACCAACGTCAAAACCGGCGTAAGCCAGGTGCGGCCGGACCGGACTTATGCGCAGCTCCTGACCGCTTTGGGCGAGCCCAGCGAAGCCGACGCGGGCGCCCAAACCGCAACCTACCGCACGGATGACGGCCGGTACCTAAGCCTCGCCGTGCAGGAAACGGGCGTTGTGCTTACGCTGCAGGCCGCCGAGGCGGACGACGCCGTAACCGGAACCCTTGCGGATACGGCGCTGCGGGTAAACGTCGGCGGCAACGCCTACACCCTCCCCGCCGACGCGTCGCTTTTCCGGGACAACGCGTGGATCCCCAAGCGCGGCTGGCAGCAGCTTGTAGGCAGCGGCAGCTACGTGGGGATGGACATGGAAGGCCGCAGGGCGGAAACGGTGACCGCGTATTTCTTCAACACGGGCGACACCGCGCAAACGCTGGAGGGCTGCCGCATCGGCGGGCTGTTCGCAGGTCCGGGCGCGGCGGAGATCATCATCAGCCGGTCCGTGCGGCAGAACGCGGAAATTGCCGAGGCGTTCAACATTCTGGGCATCCCGGCGTTTGACCTTGAGGACGGCGGCTACCGGTACCTGGTGTACGGCACGTCGGTCAACCACTTCCTGTGTCTCAGGTGCTCGGGGGAGCTGATCGACGCTCTGTGGATCGTATGCTTTACGTATCATTGAGATTTTGAACTGTCAAAGACAGTGAAAAGGAGCAGCCAGAACATGGGTGAGAAGAACCAGAACCAGACCCAGATCGAAAAGCTCATTGAAATGGCTAACCAGCTGGAGCAGCGGGAGCTCGCGCTCAGCCGGGAGACCCGGTACCTGGAGGAAATGAAAGCGTCGCTGGAAGCGCAGGAGAAGAAGTTCTCCGCCGTCAAGGCCGAACACCCCGCTGGCGTGTTCCAGGAAGGGCAGCCTCCGCAGCCCAGGCCCGTGCTGCGGGAAAAGCCCATGGGCCAGCCCGCGGGGGAACCCCAGCCCGCGCCCCAGCCCGTGCGGCAGGCGGCTGCCGCGCCCGTTGCCGCGCCCGTTGCTGCGCCCGTTGCCGCGCCCCAGCCCGCGCCTAAGGTGGCGACTGTGCCCGTGCCCCAGCCCGTGCTGAGGGCGGCTGCCGCGCCCGTGTCGCCGTCCCTGGCGATGACCGCGCCTGCCGCGCACAAACCGGCGCCGCAGAAATCCGCCGCCGACGCCGTTACGGAGATCAACCAAATTTTACAGTCCATTTTCTGGGACTATTCCAACAGCGTGCACCAGATCAGCTCGCAGCTTTCCACGGTGACGGCCGCCATGATGTGCGCGGCGGTGACCTGCGTGCTGGAAAACCGCGGCTTCAACACCAAGGACGTGTTCCTGCAGGAGATGGAAAAGCTTCTGCAAAGCGGCGGCTTCGGCGGCTCGTGCGCCGTTGCGCCGGAACGCCCTGCCCGCCCCGTGCAGGAAACCGCGCTGGCGGCGCAAGCCGCCGCCCCGGTTGCCGAAAAACCGTACGTTCCCGCCGCCGCGCCCGCTCCTGCGCCCGCCCCCAAGCCTCCCACGCTGGACGCGGATGAGGACGACGACGACGTTCCAAGCGCCGTCGGCATGGCGGCGCCCCAGCAGCAGGAAGCCGGCGTGGTGCGGATCGCCAGCGTATCGGAGTTCCAGAAGCTCGGCGAATACGGCTTCCGCAACGATGAGAAAATCGTGCGCGTAGAGCTTCCGGAGGGTGTGCAGCACCTGCCGGGCAGCTTCTTCTACGGCTGCAGCAACCTGACGGAAGTCTGGCTTCCGGACTCCCTGCAGGAAATCGGGCCGTACGCGTTCTATGGCTGCGAAGCGCTTACCACCGTGCACCTGAGCGAAAACGCCACGCTGCTGGAAATCGGCGAGTATGCGTTTGCCATGTGCTCGTCGCTTACGCTGTTCACGGTTCCGGCGTCCGTGGAAACGCTGGGCACCAGCGTGTTCCGCTTCTGCGCGAAGCTGGAAAAGGTGAGCTTCTCCAGGGAAAGCAAGCTGCAGGGTATCGGCAGCCATCTGCTGCAAAACTGCACGGCGCTGGATAAAATGCGCCTGCCGGATTCCATTACCGTCATCCCCACCAGCATGTTCTACGGCTGCTCAAGCCTGCGCAAGGTGGTTGCCAAGGGCGTGGACACCATTGAAGATTACGCCTTCTACGGCAACGAAGCGCTTCGCCTGATCCGCATCCGCACCAAGAAGAGCATCTCGGCCCAGGCGTTCGAGGGCTGCGATCCGTCGCTGGAAATCGAATACCTGAACTACTAAACGCAGGGTCCGCATCAAAGGCCGCAGCCGCGGGCAACCGCGGTTCCCGTGCCGGGCGCGGACAGAACTAACAATCGGATTGGGAGCGTAACGCTCCCAATCTTTGTCGGGAGGGCGCCATGCACCGGTATCCGGACGCTGAACTTTTGCTGGACGCGAAGGCGGTGCTGGGGGAAAGCGCGCTGTGGCGGGCGGAAGCCCAGGCACTGCACTGGGTGGATATCGTGAAGGCCGAGGTGCATACGCTGCGCCTGCCCTCCATGGAACACACGTGGTTTTCCACCGCCCAGGCAACGGGCGCGATTGTGCCCGCCTCGGACGGCGGCTTTGCCGCGGCGCTTGCCACCGGCTTTTACCTTCTGGACAGCCGGGGCCCCGTTCGCCGCATTGCGGAGCCGGAGGGTTTGGTACCCCGGTTTCGCATGAACGACGGTAAATGCGACCGCCGGGGCCGGTTTTGGGCGGGCACGCAGATCCTGCGCGACGAGATGAGAAACCGCGGTTTTTTCTGGTGCCTGGATACGGACGGCAGCGTGCGCACGGCGCTTACGGGCGTCACCACGTCCAACGGCCTTGCCTGGAACCGGGACGATACCGTGCTTTACTACGTCGACACGCCGTCGTTTCAGGTGACGGCCTTTCCCTTTGATTTGGAGCGCGGCGCGCTTGGCGCGGGCAAGGTCTGCGTGAACGTGCCCCGGGAATACGGCTATCCGGACGGCATGACCGTCGACTGCGAGGGCATGCTCTGGGTCGCGCATTGGCAGGGCGGCGCGGTGCGGCGGTACGACCCGCGCACAGGCGCGTGCATCGGCGTGCTGCCGGTTGCGGCTTCCAAGGTGACCAGCTGCTGTTTCGGCGGCCCGAACCTCGATATTCTCTATATCACCACCGCCAGCGAAGAGATCAGCGCGGCGGACGAGCCCCTCGCGGGCGGTATTTTCCAGGCGCGCGTCGGGGTGAGCGGGTACGAGCCGTTTCCCTACCGGGGCGTATAACGCGCCGGCTTGCGTGCCTGCCCAAACAGAAACCTGGCACACGCTGAAACGACCCCGAATTCCTTCCGAATGGGCGCTTGAGTGCCTGCCGGAAACCTATCCGCCAATATGGAAACGTGAAGACGCCGCGGCGCTGTACCGCGGCGTTTGGTTTATACCGTCATATCCGTCCGCATGGGGAAGGCCCGGCGCGGCGGCTTCAGTTCGCGGCGGCCGCAAGCGCGGGGTACGCCGCGCGGTAGGCGGCGGCAAGCCCGGCGTCCAGCACATAGATGCGCATGCCGCCCTCCTCAATCACCTGCTCCGCCGGGAGCGTGCGCAGGTACGCGTTGAGCGTGGATTCGGCAAAAAAGCGCTCGTCCCAGAAATCCGGCTCGGTCGCCACGGCGGCAACTTTCAGCCGCGCAAGCGCGGCGGGGATTTCCGCAAGGGAAAGGTTGAGGAGCGGCGCAATGGGGTTGGCGGTCAAAAGCAGCGCGCGGGAGTGGATGGGGTACTGGTAGCTTTCGCGGGAGATCAGCAGGTTTTGTCCGTCCCCCATCAGCGCGTGAAAGCGCATCAGCGTGCCGTAGCGGGACTGTATATAGTTGTCCTGCGCATACAGCTCGTTGGTCAGCATCGGGCGGCCGTAGCGGTAGAAGCTTGCGGAATAGCCGGTTTCCTTCACGCCCTCTATAAACCAGAATACGCATAGAAGCACGCACGCAAGCGCCGGAATCCGCTTCGCCCACAACGGGCAGGACTGCCGTTTGAACCGCTTTTGCAAAATGGCCTGTATGGAGGGCCACCTGTCCTCCAGATACGCGCCCGCGGCGGCGATCATCACGCACGCGAACAGGTACCACTGCAGCGTATAGCGCTGGAGCTTCAAAAACGTGCCGGAAAAGCTGTAAAAGCGCGTATCCAGCAGGCCGGTCATCGGCGCGAGGGTGAACAGCGTGATCAGGGCGATCATCGGCAGGGTCAGGTCGGGCGCGGCTTGCGCAAGCGCTGTCCGCCTCTTGCCGCGCCGCCACACAAGATAGACGCAGCCGCACAAAAGCGCGCACAGCGCCAGCCGCATGCCCCAGATGCCCACGGGGGTTGCGTACGCCATGACAATGTCGTACTTCGCCTGCCAGAAGTTCAGGCTCGTGGTGGTTTCCTCCAGCCTGTACTCCATGCGCATATAGGTGTCAAACCACGGCGCGCCGGTGAAGGTGTTCAGGACGCGGAAGGGGGATAGCTCCCCCCACGTGCGGTAGCACCAGAGGTTGCCGGAAAACCCCAGCAGCACGCCCGCCGCGCCGCCGAGGGCTACGCCCAGGGTTTTGAAAAATGCGGGCAGGGGCTTTTGTTTCCGCAATACGGCCTCCGCAAACACGGCGATCGCCCACGCGGCCACGAGGAACGGCAGCACCACGAAGCACACCACGTGCGCGCTCATCACCGTGAAGCATACAAAAAACGATAGCAGCAGCGAAGGAATGTAGCGCCGCCCCTTGCCGGGCCGCAGGTCGATCAGCGCAAGTGCCGCCAGCACAAGCGCAAGGCAGCGCCAGGTATCGCGCGGGGCGCTCGCCACGGAAAACACCAGGTTTGGCACGAGGTTCAACAGCAGCAGCGCGGGCATCAGCCACCGGAGCTTTCCCCGCAGCACGCGCAGGCACAGCGCGACGAACGCCGCCAGCAGGTAGAAAACGAGCATCCCGATGGCCGTGAACATGGGCTTGTCGTAGGGGTACCCGGCAACGCCCGCGTTATGCATCAGCCCGTAAGCCATGTACAATTCCAACGACGGGAAATGCGCGGTTCCGCGGTAATCCGTCTGCGTGTCGGCCTTGGTGAACAGGGCCCCCGTATCGCGGTCCTCGGTGTAGCGCAGGGCCAGGCCCATAAACTCCGCCGAGTCCGCCTGCGCGGAGATGGTGGAGGTCGCAAACCGCACGCAGATCGGCGCAAGCAGCAGGAGCATCGCAAGCGCCAGAGACGCGGATACGGCGGCCGCGCGGTCGATACGCAATTTCCGTACCGCCGCAAGGCCGCCCTTGAGAAGCGCAAGGATGCGCCTGCGGACCCTGAACAGCAAACCGCAAAGGTACCCGGTCGCCAGCAGCGGCAGAATGCCGATGTATACAAGCCGGGGCGCGGCAGGCCACAAAAGCGCGAGCAGAAGCATCCACAGGTACTGGACCAGCGGCGTCGCCGCGACGCCCGTCAGGAACGCCGCCACCCGGTGCTCCCGCATCCATTGTTTGCGCGTGGCAAACAGCAGGCCCAGCGCCG
>JAEWTC010000093.1 GCA_023459675.1 Bacillota bacterium
GTAATAGCCAATATAATTGCCGAAATCTTGACTAACAAGACCCAGTGTAAAATTTTAAAAACAAAAAAATAAAGAACTGAAAATAAAGAGCCATAAAAAAACAAATCTCCAACAAAATCAGTGGCTACTTTTGAGTAGACCTGATATGCAAATTCTTCTTCTGACAAATTTATATTCATTTAAAAACTCCCTTTGAATTATTAAACTAATAAATGGAGCGTAGGGGATTCGAACCCCTGACCCCAACACTGCCAGTGTTGTGCGCTACCAACTGCGCTAATGCCCCATGGATGTGTGAGCGAAATATACTATATCATAGGCAAAAACGTTTGTAAAGCGGCTGTTTGGAAAAACCCGCGCGTTGTGCGCAGGTTTTTTCGCAGCGCAATGATGGGGAACCGAGTTTTTGGGCTTGATTTGCGGCTGTAAGAACTATATTGTCCGTGATGCATCCATATGTTATAATTAAGCGATTGAGCATAAAGAAACGGCATGGCAGTGCCGTTGCCGCCGCATGGGGCCGCCCGAGGCTTTTGGGCTTGCCCAACCCACCGAGAAACTTGCGGCATTCCACCGGGGGGAAGTAAACCGGGGATATCTTGTATACAATGGATATATGCCGGGGATGATTGCACACAGCGGCATTGGCGCTAAGATTCGGATATGGCAAGTGCCTCCGGCGCGATGGCACCGTCGCCGTATCGCGGCAATCCCGTTCCTATCGATTTTTCCATCCCGCCGCAGTCCCGTGGGTTTCCGGTTAATCCAACCCGATATTGTCCCGTGGGTTTCCGGTTAGGCCTACCCGATATAGTCCTGTGCTTTCCGGTTAGGCCTACCCGATGTAGTCCCGTGTCTTTCCGGTTAATCCACCCCGCCGCAGTCCCGCATCTTTCCGGTTTGTTCACCCCGTTGCAGTCCCGCGTTTATCCGGCGCCTAACATCCTCCTTGGCATTACCGGCGGCAGGCTGCAACCCACGGTGCATCGTGCGGCAGGCTACCGTTAGCGGATACCCGCCTGGCCTGCTCGCATACGGCGGTGTTGGCGGTGCGAAGCGGGGGATGCGCAGCGCTTCCAGCAAATGGCCTGACCGCCCCGGGTTTACGGTTGTCCGTACCCGGCGAGCTGCCTGCATCGGGTAACCGGCCGGACCGCCGCTGGCATACGGCCGTCCGTACCCGGCGAGCTGATTGCATTGGGTAACCGGCCGAAACGCCGCTGGCATACGGTCGTGCGTACCCGGCGAACTGCCTGCTTCGGGTAACCGGCTGGAACGCCGCTGGCATACGGTCGTCCGCGCCCGGCGAGCTGCCTGCTTCGGGCAGCCGGCTGGAACGCCGCTGGCATACGGTCGTCCGTACCCGGCGAGTTGCCTGCTTCGGGCAGCCGGCTGGAACGCAGCATCAATCCGAACGCCTGCGAACAAACCGCCACATTCCCGCAGAACCCGGCGCTGGCCGGTACGGCGCTGCCGGGCGGAAGGTTTCCATCCGGCGCTGCCCGGAACGTGAATATACGCGGTAATTTGATTGGGGAGGTCCTTTGAAGATGGAATGGGCAATCTTCTACCCGTATTTTCAGAACGCTTCCCTGTTGCTGTTGCTGTCTGTGCTTCTGGAAGTGATTTATATAATTCCCCAGCGTCTGCGCCGCACGCGGCTGGTGGTGCTGGGCATCGTAGCGGCGCTCATCTGCCTGGCGATCATGTCGGTTCCCTACACGCTGATGCCCGGCCTGTGGTTTGATACCCGCTCCATCCTCATCAGCGTGGTGGCGCTGGCCTTCGGGCCGATCCCCACGGCCATCACGGTGTTCGCCGCGTTTTTGTACCGCGCGCTTTTGGGCGGCGTCGGCATGCTGCCGGGGTTGGCCGTCATCGTTTCCTGCGCTGCCATCGGGTTAGGATGGCGGCGTTTTTTGAACCCGCGGCTTGCGCGGCTGCGCTGGTTGAATATTTTCTTCATGAGCATGACCGTGCACGTGGTGATGCTTGCCTGCATGCTGCCGCTGCCCTACCCGGATAACGTGACCGTGATCCGCGCCATCGCGCTGCCCGTGCTGACGATCTACCCGGTGACGGCTTCGATGCTGAGCCTCCTGCTTATGCGTCAGCAGGAAACCCACCGTTTGCAGGAAAACCTGAAGCAATCCGAGGAGCGCTTCCGCGCGCTGTTTGATCAGGCGCCGCTGGGGTACCAGTCCCTCAACGCCGACGGGGTTGTGGAAGATATCAACGGCCAGTGGCTGGCGATGTTCGGCTATGCCCGGGCGGACGTCGTGGGGCAGCCGTTCGCAAAGTTGCTGTCGCCCGAAAGCCTGGAAGGCTTTCATGGAAAGTTCGCGGAGTTTAAAGCCAGGGGGCATATCCGCTGCGACATGGTGATGCTCGCCAAAAGCGGCCAGGAGCGCTACATTCACTTCGAGGGTAAAATCCGTTACGGCGGCGCGGGCGAGGTGCTGCAGGCGCATTGCATTTTGCAGGACGTTACCGATCAGCACCGGGCGCAGGAAAACCTGCGCGCCAGCGAGGAGAAGTACTTCAGCTATATCAAAAACGCGCCCGACGCGATCCTCATCATGAACCGGGAAGGAAACATCGTGGAGGTCAACGATACCGCCACCGATATCACGGGGTATGCGCGGGAAGAGCTTCTAACCTTCGCCGTTGCCGATTTCGTGGATTCGCAGTCCCGGGCGCTGGGAGATCGGCTGTTTGAAGACCTGCTTACGCAGGACATGGTCAGCGGCCAGCTGGAGTACCGGCATCAAAACGGCACCATCCGCTGGGCGAACATCAGCGCGGTGAAGCTGTCGGACAACCGCTTCCTGTGCTTTATGAGCGATTGCTCCGAGCAGAAATGGGCGGAGAACAAGCTGATTTATCAAAGCAACCACGACGATCTGACGGGGCTGTACAACCGCCGGTTTTTCGATATGGAGGCCAAGCGGCTGGACGCGGAGGAATTCCTGCCGCTGTCCATCCTCATGGTGGATATCAACGGCGTCAAACTGATCAACGATTCGTTCGGACGCGCGGAAGGCGACCGGATTATCCGGGAAACCGCCCGGTTCATCGCCGGGTTCTGCCGCCCGGGAGACGTTCTTGCCAGAACCGGCGGCGACGAGTTTTCCTACCTGCTGCCCAAAACGGATTCCGATGCGGCCGCCATCCTTCTGGCGAGCATCCAGTTCGGGTGCGGCGAGTACAACAAACGCATTGCCGACGACGCGCTGCACATTCAGCTCGCGCTGGGCTCCGCCACCCGGGCCGGTATGGACGAGAGCGTGACCGAGCTTTTCAAAAACGCGGAAAACAGCATGAACCAGCGCAAGCTTCTGGACCAGCGGAGCTCCCACAGCTCCATCATTTCCACCATCAAGGCCACGATGCGCGAGAAAAGCCACGAAACCGAGGCGCATGAGGAGCGTATCGCGAGGCTTGCCCGCCGCGTGGGCGAGATTCTGGGCCTTGCGCAGATTGATCTGGATTATATGGAGCTGCTGGCGGAGCTGCACGACATCGGCAAGGTGGGGGTCAACGAACAGATCCTCAATAAGCCGGGCAGGCTGACCGACGAGGAATGGGTGGAGATGCGCAAACATCCCGAGATCGGCGAGCGCATCGCCCTGTCCACGCCCACCCTGGCGCCCATCGCCAACTATATCCTCTGCCATCACGAGCGTTGGGACGGCAGCGGTTACCCCCAGAAACTCAAGGGGTACGAAATTCCCCTGCTATCTCGGATATTGACCATTGTGGACGCGTACGACGCGATGACCCAGGACCGCGTATACCAAAAAGCCATGTCGCACCAGGACGCGCTGGCGGAAATCCAGCGCAACGCGGGAGCGCAGTTTGATCCGCAGCTTGCGAGAATTTTCTGTGAGGACGTTTTCAAGGACAGACAACCATGACCGGGAAGCAACCGCTTCCCCGCCGGCCGCAAGGAGAGGGTACAGCCGTGAAAAAATCCGGAAATGCGAAGCAAGAAACGATTTGCGTAATGATTGGCGACGTCAGCAGCGAATATTCCGCGGAGCTGATGAAGGGTTTCTTTGACGAAGCCGTGCAGGAGGGCATGCGGCTGCTGCTGATGATGGGCATGCCGCGCCACGCGGGCAACTTCGGCCCGGAATCCACCGATACCGCCGCCAACCACTACAACAGCATTTACGATTACGCCAGCCTTTCCGGCGCGGACGCCTATGTGTTTTCCTGCGGGGCCCTGTCCGGGTTTGAAAGCGAGAACAAATACCAGGAATTCCTCAAGCGCTTCCGGGGTACGCCGTATGTGATATTGCAGGAGCAGCTGGACCTTGCGGAGGCGAACACGGCCTGCATCACGGTGGATAACGAAACCAGCTTTTCCCAGTGCGTCGAGCATTTGATCGATATCCACCACTGCCGCAAAATTGCCTTCGTAGGCGGTTTGAAGGAGCACCCGGACACCCGGGAGCGCCTGCGCGCGTACCACAACACCATGCGCCAGTACGGCCTGCCCGTGACGGACGAAATGGTGGTGTACGGGGATTATTCGGAATACTCGGACGATTGCGTGGCGCAGCTTCTGGACCGTAACCCCGGGCTGGAGGCCATCGTATTCTGCAACGATGAAATGGCCAAGGGCGGCTACCGGGAATGCCACAAGCGGGGGCTGAAAATCGGGAAGGACATCGCGGTGACCGGGTTTGACAACTTCTCCACCAGCCGCTCGCTCATTCCGCCGCTGACCACCATATCCCAGAACACCTACCAGATGGGCGGCATGGCGCTCAAGCACCTGGCGGCGCTTATGCGCGGCGAAACGGTTTCCAACACGATTTTGAACACCAAGCTGCACATCCGCCGTTCCTGCGGCTGCCAACCCGATACGGTTTGCAGGCTGTTTCAAATAAAGCCGCAGGGCGACGAGGCGGAGCTGCACAACATGATGCAAACCCTGGCCGCGGACCTTGTCAACGCCTACGCGCAGAGCGACCGGGAACAGGCAAAGCCGCTGGTCATGGAGCTGACGGAGCATATCGAAACCCTGTGCGCCGCCGGGCCGCAGGGGCCGTTCGACCGCCTGGAATATGCCGACTGGCTGCAGGCATACTGCGAGGAGCATACCGGCGCCACGCTGATATTGGCCAAGCGGATCAACGAGTACATCATGCTGATGCCCGACGATTGCATCCACCGCGGTTTTCTGCGCAGGCTGTACGACGTGCTGTCGTTTACGCAGGGCTTCCTGTTTTCCTACCGCGCGCGGGTATCGGAGCAGAACCTGGACGTTTTCCGCGCCCAGTCCTGGTTTATCCCGGAGCTGATCCGCGATCTGGTGGGGTACGACATTGAAAACGAGAGCGTGTTCCAAAGCGTCGTGGAGCGGCTGCACAGCATACAGATCAACAGCATCTACATCTGCCTGCTGCCGCAAGCGCGCCCCCTGCATGATTCCGGCCATCTGTACATGCCTACCAAGCTGCTGCTCGCGGCCTACCAGAGCGGGGATACCGTGAAGGCTTACCGCTTCTCCCATATGCCCGTCATCGACGCGGAGAATTCCCTGCGGAATTTGCCGGAGCTTGCGGACGACCGGCACCTGATGTGCTTTAGCATATTCTCCGGCGATACGCAGTACGGCGTTTTCCTGTGCGAGGTGGACATCGCCCGCAGCGCGCTGATGCACATCATCGGGCTGCAGCTGGGCATCCTGATCAACTTTCTGGAGCTGAAACAAAAGGAAAAGATCGTGGGCAGCGAGCTGGAAAACATCCGCGAGCGCAACGAGATATTGAATTTTCTCTCCGAGTACGATTCCCAGTGCTCCATCCTCAACCGCCGCGGGTTTATCGAGCGCGCCATCCGCATGAACCGGGAAAACGTGGGCAAGCACGCCATCTGCGTGTTCATGGATCTGGACCATTTGAAAGAGATTAACGATACCTTCGGCCATTCCCAGGGCGACGTGGCGCTGACGGCGCTCAGCGACATCATCAAGCAATCGGTGCGCAGCAACGATCTGGTGGCGCGCATCGGCGGGGACGAGTTTGTGGGGATGTTCATTATCGACACGCCGGAGTACGACCAGCTTTTCCGCAGCCGCATCAGGCGCGCGTTCGACGCGTACAACGAGCACTCCGGCCTGCCCTACTATGTGGAGGCGTCGGTGGGCATCGCGCATTTCACGTGCAACCACGGGCTGGAGATATCGAAGATCGTCAACGACGCGGATCGCTACCTCTACGAAGCCAAGCGCAGCAAACGCCCCTGCGCCATCAAGCCGCCCGCCCCGTAACCGGGGCGGCTCCGGCTTACGGCCGGTATGCCCAGCCCTCGTCGCCCGTGTAGATCATCCGTTTGGTCATGCCGCCGTCCACGGTGAGCACCTGGCCGGTGATAAAGCCGCTCTCCGCACCGCACAGATACAGCACCGCCTGTACGATATCCTCCGGCACCCCGACGCGGCCCGCGGGGTGCTGTTTGTTGTCCGCGTCCGCAAACGTTGCGCCGGTTACATCAATCCAGCCGGGGGCGACCGCGTTCACCCGCACGCGCCCGGCAAAGCTTGCGGCCAGCGCGTGCGTCAGCGCTGTGACGCCGCCTTTGGCGGCGGTGTAGCTTTCGGTGTTCTGCTGGCTCATGAGAAAGCGGGTGGAGGACAGGTTTACCATCGCGCCGCCCTCCCGGAACGCGTGTTGAAACAGCCGGGCAAGGTAATAGGGCGCGGTCACGCCTACGCGGAGCACTTCGTTGAATTCCTCGTAGCCGCAGGCGTCCAGCCCGCCGTGGGTGAGCATGGCGTTGTTGATGAGGAAATCAATACCCGCGGCGCGGTTGAGCACGTGCGCTGCGAACGCCTCCAGCGTTTCTTTTTGCCCGATATCGCCCAGAAACCCGTCGTGGGGAAGCCGGTCGATGGAGAACACCTCCGCGCCCCGCGCGCGGAAGCCTTCGCACAGCGCTTTGCCAATGCCCTGCGCGCCGCCGGTGATCACGGCGACCTTACCCTGAAAATTCATACCAGTTCCCTCCTGCGGCGCAGGCGTGGCGCGCCCGTTTATCGCGTTCTGTTCCCATCATAATCAACCCAGCGCAAAATAACAAGGCCGTTCCGTTTTGCCGGTTGCCCGCGGCGGGGAAACATGGTACGCTAGCGGCAGAAAATTACAAGAGGAACGGGAAGGCGATCGTGATGCATACGGTGCCGGAGTTACAGTTTGCGCAAACGGTGCGGCGGTGGGATGTGCTGGAAATCACCCTGCAGGGCCCGGCGGCGGGCAACCCCTTTACGGAGCAGACGTTGGAAGGCACATTTACCGGCAGGGACGAACAGGTGACCGCCGCGGGCTTTTACGACGGCGGCGGCGTGTACCGCGTGCGGTTTATGCCCTCGTTCGTCGGGGAATATACGTTTAGCCTGCGCGCTTCGTTTCTGTCCGTCCCCTGCGGCGGCGGTTTTACGGTGCTTACGGCGCAGGAGGGCAACCACGGGCCGGTGCGCGTGCACAACACCTTCCATTTCGCCTATGCCGACGGAACCCCGTATTATTCCCTGGGCACCACCTGTTACGTGTGGGCGCTGCAAAGCGACGCGCTGGTGCACCAGACGCTTGCGACGCTCAAACGCGGCGCGTTCAACAAAATCCGCTTCTGCGTGTTTCCCAAGCATTACGCCTATAACCTGCATGAGCCGCGCTCCTATCCCTTCGAAGGCACGCCGATGGATTCGTCCGTGCTGACGATGGAAAACTTCGGCGCGTATACCGAAACGGCGGAGGGCAACGCCTGGGATTTCACCCGTTTCAACCCCGCGCATTTTAGGCATCTGGAATTTTGCATCGGGCAGCTCATGGAGATGAACATCCAGGCCGATCTGATTTTGTTCCACCCCTACGACCGCTGGGGTTTCTCCTGCATGACCGCGGCGCAGGACGCGTTTTATCTCAAATACCTGCTCAGCCGGTTTTCCGCGTACCGCAACGTGTGGTGGTCGCTCGCCAACGAGTACGATCTGATGAAAAGCAAAACTCTGGCGGACTGGGAGGCGATCGCCCAAACCATTTGCGACAACGATCCTTACGGCCGCCTGCGCTCCATCCACAACTGCTTTCACCGCTACGATTACACCCGTCCGTGGATTACCCATTGCAGCGTGCAGCGCACCGAGCTGTACCGAAGCGCCGAGCTGACCGACGTCTGGCGCGGGCAGTATCAAAAGCCCGTGGTGCTGGATGAGATCGCCTACGAGGGCGACCTTCCCTACGGCTGGGGCAACCTCACGGGGGAGGAAATGCTGCGCCGCTTCTGGGAAGGCGCGCTGCGCGGCGGCTATCCGGGGCACGGCGAAACGCTGTTGGGGCATGAGGGCGTGCTGTGGTGGTCGCACGGCGGGGCGCTGCACGGCGAAAGCCACAAGCGGTTTTCCTTCCTTTGGGAAACGCTTATGCAAACGCCGGGAATTGGCCTTACGCAAAGCCCGCGCCAGGCGTGGGACGAGGTCTGCGCCATCCCGCAGGAGATCACGCGGCAGGGCGGCTATTACCTTTACTATTACAGCTTCATGCGCCCCTCCAGCCGTACCTTCCATCTGGACGATACGACGCGCTTCGCGGTCACGGTGCTGGATACCTGGAACATGACCCGGGAGGACAGGGGCGTGTACCAAGGCAGGTTCACGATAGAGCTTCCGGGGAAGCCCTATATCGCGGTGCAGCTCAGGCGCGTGGAAGCGTAAACGGCCTGGTTATGGCCGCGGCTGATACCGCAGTATGTAAGTGTTCAGCTCCATGCCCAGCGCCGCGGCTATCACGGGGCACTTGACCTTGAACAGGAAGAACAGGTCGCGGTCGCAGCCCCATAGCGTTTCAAAATTGCCTTGCCCTTTACAGATCACGATATCGGCGGCATAGAACTGCGCAAGGAATGCGTCGCTGCATTCCCGTAAATCCACGCCGGGGAGCGAACTGCCGGTGGGCAGGATCTCTGCGTAGTCCGAAACGCCGGAGGCAACGGCGTCGTCCGCCGTCGCGTCGTTCAAAATGGGGGCGCCGCGCACCGCGTAGGTCAGCCGCAAATGCCGGCATTGCTCCAGCAGCAGGCCGTCCAGCACCGTTTCCCCGGCGTTGTCGCCGATCAGAAGCAGGTTTTTCGCCGTTTCGAGCTTCGTGCGCAATATAGGCAGATCGCAAACGGCGAACGGTTTTTCCAGCTCCTGCTGCGCGCTGTGTATGGCTGCCGAGGGGCTGACCGCGGCGTCCAGCGCGTTGCCCATGGCGGACGCCTTGAGCGCCCAGTACAATGCGTCGTCCTTTTCCAAAAGCAGGCGGCGAACCTCCGGCAGCAAGCGCCCGGCCATGGCGAGGTGCTGTGTTTTCACCTGCCGGTAAGGGTCGGCGTCGCCTGTCACCGCATGTACGATTTGCTGCAGCGCCCGCGTTGCGTGCGGCGCGCTGGGAAAGTTGGTCTCATTCGCAAGCAGGCAAACGGCCTGATCCATGACCGCTTTATGGCTGGCGGGGTCGGCCGTCGCCATGCGTGCGGATTCCAGGGTTTGGCGCAGCACGCAGGGGACGCAGTCCAGGAAGAATTCCATCATATCACCGTGTTTCATCGGGATGCCGTTAGGGTTCCCGCCTGGAAGCGCGTTTCCCTGCCTGCAGGGGGAAATCCGTTTTGTTCATACGTAAAAAGCCCGCGTCAAACGGCGCGGGCTTTTGGTTTCCGTCGGATTTACGCGATATGGTCTTTCACGGCGCGGGTCTGGATGTAGTTCATCACGGCTGCGGCGCCCGCGAATTTTTCCGTGCCCGCTTTCGTGACCGCCACCATGGACGGGGCCTGGGACACGTTGTACTGCTCCACCAGGTCCTGGTGCTCCGCGGCGTCGATCAGCTCATAGTCGATCCCGGCCTTGGCGAGCGTCTTTTTGACCATCGCGCAGCTGGCGCAGGTGGGTGTGGTGAACAGCATCAGCCGGTCGCCCACCGGCGCTTGGCTCGCAACCGGCTGCAGGCCCGTTTTGCCCACTTCGTACACCTTGCGGTCCAGGAATTCCTGGGCCTTGCCGTCGTTCCAGTTCTTCACGGGCCGGTAATAGCCGGTGATGCGGCTGTACACTTCGGCTTCTTCCCCGCACGTCGGGCATACCTTATGCTCGCCGCCGATGTAGCCGTGCTCGCGGCACACCGAATAGGTGGGGGAAATGGTGTAGTAGGGGAGCTTGAAGTTCTCGGCAATCTTGCGCACAAGGCCCGCGGCGGCTTCCCAGCCGGGCAGCTTCTCCCCCAGGAAGGTGTGGAACACCGTGCCGGAGGTGTAGAGCACCTGCAAATCGTCCTGTACGGTGAGGGCTTCGAAAATATCGTCCGTCGCGCCGACCGGCAGATGGGAACTGTTGGTGTAGTACGGCTTCTTGCCCTCTTCGGACGCGGTGATGATATCGGGGTAGTGCTTTTTGTCGTGCTTGGCCAGGCGGTAGGTGGTGCTTTCGGCGGGCGTCGCCTCCAGGTTGAACAGCGCGCCGAATTTCTCCTGATAGATCACCAGCCGGTCGCGCATGTGGTTCAAAACATCCTTGGCAAAGGCCTGGGTTTCCGCGTGGGTCAGGTCTTTTTTCAGCCAGTTGGCGTTCAACCCGACTTCGTTCATGCCCACCAGGCCGATGGTGGAAAAATGGTTGTCAAACGTGCCCAGATACCGCTTGGTGTAGGGGTAGAGGCCCGCCTGCATCAGCTGGGTAATCACGGTGCGTTTGGTGTCCAGCGACCGGGCGGCGATATCCATCATCCTGTCCAGCCGGTCGAAGAAATCTTTCCGGTCGGCCGCCAGGTAGGCGATGCGCGGCATGTTGATGGTCACCACGCCGATGGAGCCGGTGCTTTCCCCGCTGCCGAAGAACCCGCCGCCCTTTTTGCGCAGCTCCCGCAGGTCCAGCCGCAGGCGGCAGCACATGCTGCGCACGTCGCTGGGTTCCATGTCGGAGTTGATGTAGTTGGAAAAATACGGCGTGCCGTATTTGGCGGTCATTTCAAACAGCAGGCGGTTGTTTTCGGTGTCGCTCCAGTCAAAATCCCGGGTGATGGAATAGGTGGGGATCGGGTACTGGAAGCCGCGGCCGTTGGCGTCGCCCTCGATCATGATGTCGATGAACGCCTTGTTGATCATGTCCATCTCTTTTTGGCAGTCGCGGTAATAGAAATCAAGCTCCCGCCCGCCCACGATGGCGCGCTGGTCGGCCATGTCGGCCGGCACTGTCCAGTCCAGCGTCACGTTGGTAAAGGGCGCCTGCGTGCCCCAGCGGCTGGGGGTGTTCACGCCGAACACGAAGGACTGCAGGCTTTGCTTGACTTCCTTATAGCTCAGGTTATCCACCTTCACGAAGGGGGCGAGGTAGGTGTCGAACGAGGACACGGCCTGCGCGCCGGCCCACTCGTTTTGCATGATGCCCAGAAAGTTGACCATCTGGTTGCACAGCGTGGAGAGGTGGCCTGCGGGGCTGGAGGTGATCTTGCCGGGGATGCCGCCCAGGCCTTCCATGATCAGCTGCTTTAGCGACCAGCCCGCGCAGTAGCCCGTGAGCATGGCCAGGTCGTGGATGTGCATATCCGCCTCGCGGTGGGCGTTCGCCACTTCCTCGTCGTATACTTCGGACAGCCAGTAGTTGGCCGTAATCGCGCCGGAGTTGCTCAAAATGAGCCCGCCCACCGAATAGGTCACGGTCGAGTTCTCCTTCACGCGCCAGTCGTCGATCTTCACGTAGCCGTTGACGAGCTTCTTATAGTCCAGCAGGGTGTTGGAGGTATTGCGCACCTTTTCGCGCTGTTTGCGGTACAGAATGTAGGCCTTGGCCACGTCGGCATAGCCCGCCTGCACCAGCACGCGCTCCACGCTGTCCTGAATGGCTTCCACGCCGATAAAGCCGTTTTTAATCTGCCCCTGATAGTCCGCGGTGACTTTCAGGGCAAGAAAATCAATATCGCTGGGATTATATTCCTTATGCTGCGCGTCGAACGCTTTGGATATCGCGCTGACGATTTTCGTAATGTTGAACTCCGCAATGGCCCCGTCCCGTTTGACAACTTTGTACATGGCCTTTCCCTCCGCTAAGGTTGAAGCGTCGCGTAATACGGCTTTTTGGCGCCAAAGCCTGCACTACGGTCCTTCAAAATTTAGTGTATTGCTATTCTAAACCCGATCCGCCTGTCTGTCAAGCGGTATATCACAAGATATTGTGGGGGTACATGCATTTACCCTACAAAATCGTGTTTTCATGGGGAGGCCGTCCGGCGCCGCCTTCACGCGCCGCGCAGCTGCGCGGCGGGCACAAACGCCTGCGCCGCCTGCAAAAACGCGGCCAGTTCTTCGGGCGCGAAGCCCGCAAGCCCGGGGCGCAGCACGCCTTGGGAATCTTCGAAATTCTGCAGGAAATAGCGGGGCGCACCGGCAATCCACCGCGCGATCGCCGCAACGTCGTCCGCCGTGTGGAGAGAACGCACCAGCGTCGTGCGGAACTCTACCTCCACAGGCGCGGTCATCAGGTATGAAACGCTCTCCCGTACGGCGGGGAGCACGTCCGCGTCAACGCCCGCGGCAAGCGCGTATTTGGCGGGCGCGTGCTTTAGGTCCATCGCCACGAAGTCCGCAAGCCCGGCTTCTATGATTCTGCGGAGCTTCGCGGGGTTGCTTCCATTGGTATCAAGCTTTACCAGATACCCGAGGTCTTTCACGCGGCGCAGGAACGGTTCCAGCTCCCGTTGCAAAAGCGGCTCGCCGCCCGAAACGCAAACGCCGTCCAGCAGGCCCTTGCGTTTGGCGAGGAAATCAAAGACTTCCTCCTCGTCCATCCCCGGCGCGTTTGGCGCGGGCTCAATCAACGAGGCGTTGTGGCAGTACGGGCAGCGAAAGTTGCAGCCGCCTGTAAATACCGTGGCGGCCACCTTGCCCGGGTAATCCAGCAGCGTTGCCTTTTGCAGCCCTGAAATTCTCATCCGACGTCCTCACGGTTCGTTTTTTATGCATTTTGTAGGGGCGGAAGCCGGGTCCATGCGTTCCCGCCAGAGGCTGCAGCGGCCGTCTGCATCCCCCGGGCTGCCGGGTCCAACCAAAACACCGGCGGCGGTTTGCTGACAGGAACCACCCGTCACAACCATATATACACAACGCCGGGTGCAATGAAACACTATATTTGGTGGATTGGAAAATATTTTTCCGTAAAACCGTGCGGCGCCCCGCGGCTCCTGGGCGCGGCTCAAGGCGTCGTGCTTGCCTGGGCCTTTGCGTACAACTCCTCAAATAAAAACGGCGTGCCGCATTGCGCACATTTATGAATCATTCCCAGCTCCGGGGTAACGTCGGCCACCTGCCCACACTTTTTACAGGGAATTTGAATCTTCACGTTGAGAATCGCCAGGTATTTCCTTGCCTGCTCGCGCAGCGCGTCCCGGTCCAGGTCGGTCTGGCAGGCGGGGCAATGCAGTTTGTCCTTTTCAATGGAGCGCAGCGTGGACGTCAGCCCTTTCCCGCACTTGGGGCAATTGACGCATACGTCCACTTTCGGGTGGTGCTCCTGCCATTTTTCAATTCCATTTTTCAGTACGACCTGCGCCAGGTTCTTGAGCAGTTCTTCCGCAAACGAGCCCATACAAAGCGTCCTCTTTCCGCCGTATTCCACAACAACCCAGCGCCGCGCCGCGAGCGCCGGTTTCGCCGTTTATCAAATTTTCCTCCGCCCGCCGTACGCGGAGGGCCGCCCCTACCGGCGGAATTCGGTTTCGTGGTCTTTGAAAAATTCGTAATACGCCCGCACGTTCTTTAGTTCCGTCCAGCGTTTCACGTCCGCGGGGTTCTCGTCCAGATCGTAGATTTTCGCGCCGCGCATGGACAGCATGAACGGCGAATGCGTGGAGAGGATGAACTGGCAGCCGAAGAAACGGGCGCTGTCCTCGATGTACTGCTTCAGCTCCATCTGCCGCGCGGGGGAGAGGCTGTTCTCAGGCTCGTCCAGCAGGTAGAGGCCGTTTTCTTCAATTTTCTCCACGAAGTACCTGTGTGCGCTCTCGCCGTTGGAAAACTCGCGAACGTTGTCCATCAGCGTGCCGCGCACATATTTGGACTGGGTTTTGCGCCGCGTTGTGTTGACCTTTTTAAGCTCCTCGTAATCCGCCATGGATTTCAGCTGGAACTGCGCGTACTTTGCGTCCAGATATTCCCGGAACAAATCCTCGCGTTTCTGGTCGATGCCCTCGTTGAGGTTGCGGATGTTGAGCATATAGTCAAACACGTCGTCGCTGGTAATGATGCGGCTGTGGGCGGGCACGGCGGCTTTCAGGCGCACGGCGCACATTTCCACAAAATCGGAAAAGAAGCTGGAACGGTTATAAACGGATTCGCGCCGCACGCCGATCTTCTCCGCAATCACGTTGAGCGCCGTGGTTTTGCCCGAGCCGTTGCCCCCGTATAAAATGGTGACGGGTTCGAAATCAAGCTGCAGTAGCCCGTGGGCGGACAGCACCTTGAAGGGATAGAACGAATCGTAACAGGTTCGCTTTATGTCGCACAGAAAGCTGGTTTCCCGTTCCGCGTCCGGGAACGTGAAGGATTGCGCGTAGATCATCTCGTGTCCGTCGCTCCTTGTTTGGGCCGTCAGGGAAGGGTGTTGCCCGCCTTGAGCAGCAGCGCGTACCATTCCTCGCGGGTCAGGCGCACGTCCGCGGCTTTGGCGCAGTCTTGCAGGCGCTGCGGGTTCATCGTGCCGGTTACGGGCTGCATATGGGCGGGGTGGCGCAAAAGCCAGGCGATCACGATCGTGGTATTGCTCACGCCGTACTTTTTGGCCAGCGTGTCGATCTCCCGGTTCAGCTCCGGGTACTTCGGGCTGCCCAGGAACACGCCCTCGAAGAACCCGTACTGGAACGGCGACCAGGGCTGGATGGTGATATCGTGCAGGCGGCAGAAATCCAGCACCCCGCCGTCCCGGTCCACGGCGGTATCGTCCAGCATGTTCACGTGCAGGCCGCGGGTGATCATCGTGGCGTTGGTGATGCTCAATTGCAGCTGGTTGGCTACGATGGGCTGCTTTACATACTTTTGCAGAAGCTTCATCTGCCCCGGCGTCTGGTTGGATACGCCGAAGTGCCGCACCTTGCCGGACGCCTGCAAGAGGTCGAAGGCTTCGGCCACCTCTTCGGGTTCCACCAAAGCGTCCGGGCGGTGCAAAAGCAGCACGTCCAGATACTCGGTGCGCAGGCGTTTCAAGCTGCCGTCCACCGAGGCAAGGATATGCTCCTTGGAAAAATCGAAGGCGATCCCGGGGCGGATGCCGCACTTGGATTGTAAAATCACCTTCTCGCGCACGGCGGGCGTCATGCCGATCGCCTTGGCGAAAATCTCCTCGCAGGTTCCCGCGCCGTAAATGTCCGCGTGGTCGAAGAACGACGCGCCCAAATCCAGCGCGGTTTTTACGAAGGCCTCCGCTTCGGCGGCCGCAATGCGGTTAATGCGCATGCAGCCCACCGCGATCACGGGCGCCTGCAAACCGGATGTTCCCAATGGCATGGTTCTCATGGTGGTTCTCCTTTCGTTGCTAAACAGGGAGGGTTCCGAGGGCTTTCTTCTATTCCAGCTTCGCCGTGAAGCTTAGCAGGGTGATGCTGGGCACGTTGAACAGCCGCATGGGCATGGGGTAGATGGAGCACGCGTTCAGCCCGCCGGAGATATACTGGGAGATGTTGTTGATGCGCATCATGCCCGCAATGCCGTCGTCGCCCGGAAACCAGCCCTTTTCGGGCACATACAGCGGCCCCAGGCTTCCCAGCCGCCACTGCCCGCCGCAGTAATGGCCGGACAGCACCAGGGAAAGGTTACGGTAGCTGAGCACGTCCTTGGCCTCGGCCCACGCGGTCATCTGGCGTACGTAATCGGCCTCCAGCGGAATGTGCAGCACGCCGATCTGCAAATCGGCCTCCGTCATGGCGGCAACGGCCGCGGCGCTTGCCTCGTAGGCCTCCAGCCGGTAGCTCAGCGCGCGGTAGCTAGCGCCGCCCTCGGCCTCGTATTGCTTGCCGTCCTCTTCCATTTCCGCCTTCTGGCGCGTCAGCGTGGACACCATCCCCTTGATGCCCGCGTCGTCCGTCAAACCGACGGAGTAGAGGTATTCGGGGATGAACCAGACGGTTTTCTTCCCTACCTGCTGGCTGATGGGGCGGTCCAGATACACGGCGCCGGCCGCCTGCGCCGCGCGTACCCACTCCGCCAGCGGCTCGGGGCTGCCGTGCAGGGTGTAGGCCACGGGGGCGGGGTCCTCGTCGCCGGCGATGAAGTAAATCGGCACGTTCTGCTTGATTTCCAAAAGCGTTTTGATAAGCGTCACCAGCGGCGCGAAATCGCCCCCCGCGCCGACCATGTCCCCGGTCATCACCACGGCGGTGAAGCCCTTGCCAAACAGCAGCTGTTTCCACAGCTCCGTTTCAAAGCCGATGCTCCCGCCGTGCAGATCGGAAATATGCAGGATGGTTACGTTCTCGTAGCCCGCGTCCAGGTTCATGATGCGCACCTTTTCGGTGCTCAACTTCAGCTGCCGGTTGAGCAGGCTGTTGGACAAAATTCCAAGCGCCGTCACCGCAAACAGGATCGCCAGTACCAGAATCAGGCACCCCGAGGCGTGCCGCTTTTTCTTTTCCTCAAAAAAGATAAAGTTGTTCTTCCTGCGTCCCATCGCTATGACCCCCAACATGTGCTGATACCAGTATAACGTATAAACCCGCCCCGCGCACCACCGCTTTGCGCGGTTTCTTTGTGAAAGTTTCGTCCGCGGCGGGCGCGGCCCGCGTTACAACTCTGTTACACCGGCGCCGGAAACGTTGTGCTACAATGAGGGCGGCAAGGAAAGGCGGTGGGAATATGGCCGAGGTGCTGATCGTGGACGACGAGCCGGGCATCGTTTCGATGCTCTCCATGCACTTGACCCTTGCGGGCTACCGGTGCCTGCCCGCGGCGGACGCGGCACAGGCGCGGGAGGCGCTTTTGGCGCATGCGCCGGACGTTGCGCTTCTGGACGTGATGCTGCCGGGCGAGGACGGCTTTTCGCTTTGCGAAGCCTTTTTGGCGCGCGGCGTTCCCGTGATTTTCCTGACCGCGAAAACCGCGGTGCACGACCGCGTGTACGGCCTCCGGCTGGGCGCGGAGGATTACATCGTAAAACCCTTCGAGCCCGCCGAACTATTGGCGCGCATCGAGGTGATCCTGCGCCGCACCCATAAGCCCCGCTATCAGGACTCGCTGCTGAGCGTGGATTTTTCCGGCCGTACGGTGCAAAGCCGCGGCGTGGAGGTGCTGCTGACGGTGCTGGAGTTTGACCTGCTTGCGCAGCTTTTGCAAAACGCGGGCCAGGCGCTCACCCGCGAAGCGCTGCTCGCGCGTGTGTGGGGGTACGGTTACGTGGGCGAAACCCGCACTGTGGACGTACACGTGCAGCGCCTGCGCAAAAAGCTTGGAACCGACCGCATTGAAACCGTATTCAAGTACGGCTACCGCTACCGGGGGGACGGCGTATGCGAAAACGGCTGACCGTTTGGATGACCGCGCTGTTTGCCGTTCTGCTTGCGGCCGCGCTTCTTTTGTTTCTGGGGCAGAGCTTTTCGCAGACCATGGAACGGGAGCGGCAGCGCACGCAGATGACCGAGGGCCTGATTTACTTGCAGATGAAGGAAGTCTTTGCCGGAATTACCTACGCGCAGGGCGTGGAGGCCGCCCGCGGCTTTCGTAACCTCTACGCCCAGCAGGGCGTGGAGCTGATCTTTCTGTACAACGGCCAGCCCGTGGCCGGGGCGGCGCTGCCGGGGCCCGCGTACAAGGATCTGCTCACCGGCGGGCGGGCGGCGCTTTTGGATACCCGCTCCGTGCCGCAGCGCTACGCCATTGCCGATCCGCTCAACGAGCGGTGGACGATGATCACGCTGCGCGACGTGAGCGATCTGTACCAGCTGAAGGCCGCGCTGGGCCGCACGGCGCTTTGGATTGCCCTGGGCGCGGTCGCCGCCACCGCGCTTCTCTCCCTTGCGCTGGCGTCCCGGTTTACCGCGCCGGTCAAAAAGCTCACGGCGGCGGTGCGCGCCATGCGGCGCGGCACGTTTACCCCGGAGCTGCTCCCCAAACGGAGCAAGGACGAAACCGGAACCCTGTCGCAGGCGTTTGTGGAAATGCAGGAGGCCGTTTCGGACCGGGAACGGTTTCTGGAGCGGGAGGCGCAGGGGCGGCAAAGGCTATTGGACGGGCTTGCCCACGAGATGCGCACGCCGCTTTGCACGCTGCTTGGCAACGCGCGGCTGCTGCAAAACCCGGTGCTGAGCATGGAGCTTCGCCACCGGCTTTTGGAGGAGATGGCGGCGGAGATCAAGCGCTTGTCGGATCTTGATTCCCAGCTGCTGAAGCTTACGGAGCTTCCCCACGAGCAGCCGGTGTTCCTGCCCGTCAATGTGCCCGCGCTGCTTCATGAAACGGCGGCGCGCGCCGGGCATCAAACGCAGGAGGTGGCGCTTTGCGTGGAAGGCCCGGACGCGGTGATTTTGGGCGACCGGGCGCTTCTGACCCTCCTTGCGGATAACCTTGCCCTCAACGCCGTGCGCGCGTCCGCCCCCGGCCAAACGGTGTTCCTCCGCAGCCTGCCAAACGGCTTCGCGGTGGAGGACAAGGGCATCGGCATGACGGCGGAGCAGGTTTCCCGCGCGCAGGAGCCTTTCTACAAGGCCGATCCGGCGCGCACCCGCAAGGCTGGCGGCGTGGGGCTGGGGCTTTCGCTGTGCGGGCAGATCGCGCGGCTGCATCAGGGCGGGCTGCGCATCGTATCCGCGCCGGGGGAAGGCACCACCGTAACCTTTACAACTCCGTTACAACCCGATGCGGACTTGGAAACACCGCAGGCGGTATCCTGACAGCAGGAGGTGAACCCCACATGAAAAAACTATTCCCGGTATTGCTCTCGTTCCTGCTTTTGTGTTCGTTCGCATCGGCGCAGGAAAACACGGTGGTCGCGCTGCCAACCGTAGCGCCGCTTGCGCAGGTAACGCTTGCGCCAGCGGCGGATTATACCACCGCTTCGCTGGCGGAGTATTATGAAGCGAACTTTTACATGGACAGGGAAGACTACCAAACCCCGCGCATGACCGCGGAGGAAAAGGAACGCGCCAAAACGTTGCTTGCCGCGTATCAAACCGGCGAGCGCCCCACGCAAAACGTGCTGGACAAAATGGAGAACGCCGTCGTGGGCGTGTATACCCTAAACCCCGAAGATTACGGCGGGGAAACCCTGTTCACCCTGCTGCCCGTGGATCCCCTGACCGACGAGCAGATTTTGGAAGTGATCGACGCCTTTGCCAGAAGCGGGCGGACGTTCGACCCGGAGGCGCTTTCCTACCGCAACTGCATGCGCGGCGGCGGCCTGGAGGTTACGCGCTTCTTTCAGAAGGATGAAAATGATCGCCGCGTGATCCTCAGGGAGCTTTACATCCGCCAGGGGCTGAAACCCCAGGCGCCGTATACGCCCCTCGTGGCGGACGACGGCATGGGCATGGCCACGCTGGACGCCGACGCGTACTGCGGCATGGACAGCTTTCTGTTTCTCCCCTCCCGCCCCCTGACCGACGACGAGCTGCTCTCTTACATTGCCTATACCGAAACGGGCGACCCCACGGAGTACGGCAACTACGAGGACTACGAGATCAAGCTGCGCGCCGAGCTTACGCGCCTTCTGGGCGCGCCGCTGGTGCTGACGCGCGAATATGAGTCCATGGGCCGGATGGGCGATTACAACGTAAGCTACGGCGACGAGAAGGTATACTGCGGTTCCTTCCTGGCTGCCGACGGCACGAACTACTGGGGCTGCCTGGACGTGGATGCGGGCGTTGCAATTTCAGCCAACGTCTGGAAGGAAAACCACCTTCTCTACAGCGACATGCATTTGGACCCCTTCGACCCCAAATGGACGGAGATCGCCAAGGCTGCCGTTTCCGCGGTGCGCGGCGACGGCGCGGCGATCCAAACCGCGGAAAGCTCCGGGGAGGCCTGGCTTTCCATGGCCGGTTTCGGCCCGACCGTCAACGTGACTATGGAGGACGGCGGGGTGTATACCATGACGATCGCCTACCAGAACGAAAGCATATACGACGGCATGTTTTACCAATCGCATGCGGATGACCTGACCGCGATGTTCGGGGTCACGGAAAACAACAACTGAAGGAGGGACAGCGTATGAAACGGAGTATCGGTTTGATATTATGCGGCTTGCTGCTGCTGGGCATGGCAAGCGCCGCGACGATGGACGAATATACCCTGGCCCCGTTCCCGTTCGACGAGCAGGCGATGCTCAGCCTGACCTTCGGGGAGCAGGCGGAGAAGGCGAAGGTTGACGACCGGGAGTACCTGTTTTACGATCTGCCAGGCGAGGACGGCGCGCCGTTCTGCGGGCTTGACGATACCGCGGGCTTCGGGCAGATGCGGCTGACCGTCTATACGGCGCTGGTTGCCACGGAAAACCACGAGCCGTATGTGTATCAGAACGTGGAACCCTCCGGCACGGCCAAGTGCGCGCTCACCGCGCAGGAAGCCCAGGCCA
>JAEWTC010000094.1 GCA_023459675.1 Bacillota bacterium
GCCGCCACCGCGGCGGCGCGTATTGTAAATGGAAGGAGATACCATATGACCAAAAACAAGTATGAGGAGCGTTCTTTCCGCAGCTACCAGAAGATTGCCGACCATTATGACGATACTTTTGACGGCAGGTATACGCTTGATTTTTAGAACCAGCTTTTGGGAATTGTCCGCATCCCCGAAGGCGGGCAGGTTCTCGACGTCGCATGCGGAAATGGGCGGCTGCTCAATATGCTGGCCCGGAAACATCGCTTCTCCGGGTACGGCGTGGATCTTTCCGATAAAATGGTCGAGAACGCCGCACGTCTGAACCCCGGCATGGTTTTGAAACAGGCGAGCTGCGATGCGCTGCCTTATGACGATGAGCGTTTTGACGTTCTGACCGTTTGCGCCGCCTTTCACCATTTCCCCGATGCGGGCGCTTTCGCCAAAGAGGCCTTTCGCGTGTTGAAATCAAACGGCAAGCTGTATATCGCTGAAGTTTATTACGCCAGCCTGCTGCGGCTTCTCTTTCATCCGCTGATCCGGCTTTCACCCTCAGGCGACGTAAAGCTGTACTCACCGCAGGAAATCATTCAGATTCTGGTGGGCGCCGGGTTCCGGCGTGGCGATGAGCATTTTCACGGGCATATTCAAATCATTCGCGTGGATAAATAACCGTGTGAGCAGGTTGTATGAAAACACCGGCGCGCAGTGGACGCCTATGCAGAAGCGTTTTCACCGCCGGACGGGGCTTTTGGGGATCGGGGAAAACATGATAGCGCCTGTTTAAGCGCGGAAGGCGGTTGGAGAAGGAAAAACAGGCGCACTTCGGCGCTCCGGCATCGGTTGAAAAATAGCGTCCGGGGTGCTATACTCGCCTCAATGCGGCACAATGCACTGCTCTGATCAACTTTCCGGCGGAGGGTTTCATGGAATATCGAAAATTCGGCAAAACGGGGATTCTGGTCGGCAAGATCGGCATGGGCCTTGAACACCTGCTGGATAAGGACGAGCAAACCGTGATCGATACGGTTCGCGCCGCGATCGACGGCGGCGTAACCTATATGGATTGCCACCCGGGGCACGATTACGACGAACGGCCGGAGCTGGAACGCTATACGGGGTATGAGATGCTGGGCAAAGCCCTTGCCGGGTTGCGGGACAGGGTGACGATTTCCTACATTGCGTCCTACAATGAGCGCCGCCCGGACGTCGCCCCGCGGTGCTTTGAGGGCTACCTCAGGGCGCTCGGCACGGATCATACCGACGTTTTCATCCTCCAGTTCTGCGACAAGATTGCGGAATATCGCGAGATCACCGGCGAAAACGGCCTGCTCGCGTACGCCCAAAAGGTGCGCGCCGAGGGGAAAGCCCGGTATATCGGCATCAGCACCCACAGTATGAGTGTCGCGCTGGAGGCGATTGCGAGCGGCTCGTTCGATATGCTGATGTTCCCCGTCAATCCGGCGTTCGACGTGCTGGACGACGAGAAGACGTATAATGAGGATTTGATCGGGAACCTGTGGGATAAGGCGTACCTGTACAGCGCGGCGGGCAAAACCGGCGGGTTGCCGCGCAAGAGCGTCTATCATGCGTGCGAGCACTACGGCGTTGCGCTGGTTGCGATGAAGCCGTTTGCGGGCGGCTTTGTGTTCGGTGTGGAGAAGGACGCGGGGTTTACCCCAATCAATTTGCTGTCCTACGCGCTGGCCCAAACCGGAGTGGCGGCCGTCGTGCCGGGCTGTGAAAACCCCGGGCAGATCCGGGAAATCCTAACGTATGATTCGGCCTCCCGCGAAGCCCGCGACTTTAGCGGCGCCATTGCCAAATCAAGATGGTCGGTCAAGGGAAATTGTCTTTACTGCAACCATTGTCTGCCGTGCCCCGCCGGGATCGACGTGGGCATGGTCAATAAACTGCTCAACAGTCTGGACGGCGATGGACCGGAGGATCGCGCGGCCGCGCATGAAAAATACGCCCTCCTTGCGGTGAAGGCGTCCGCCTGTACCCGCTGCGGCCAATGCGAAACCCGCTGCCCGTTCACCGTGCCGGTAATCGCAAGGATGGAGCTGGCGCAAAAAGCGTTTGAGGGATAATGATACATTCCTGCCTTCCGCTTCGAGAAGCGCGCTATGGAATGATATTCGTGTCTCCATATACGATCCGCAGGGAACCTGTCTTTTCGTCACTGGTTGCTCAAGCCCCGCCCCGGCGGGGCTTTTGGTTTGTCCGGGCGCGGGGTTCCCCTTCCGGCCGATCGGCCGCAGGATACGTCGACCTACAATGCCGCGCTGTCCGCGCTATCTGAAAAATTCTTCCGTCACCCGGTCGGCATATTGGGTGATTTTGCCCTGCTGGCGCAAAAAGCTCGCCAACGTGTAGCGGATTTCCGGCAGCGCGGCGTGGAGGATGCCCTCGCGAAACGTGTCTTTTTGGATATGGAGCGTATCGATGTCTGCATAACCCCGCAGCTGCCCGATATACCCGCGCATCGCTTCAAACGCCGGCATCTCGTCCGCCGCGGGCAGGGAAAACTCCGCCGAAGCCAGCTCGTACAGCCTGCACGCGGCCAGCGTGCCCAGCCCCACGTAGTTGCCGTGCAAGAAGGCGGTTTCGCCGGTTCGGATCGCGGCCACCTCCCACGCGTGGGCAATCTGGTGTTCCAACCCGGCGGCAGGCCGGGAGGTGCCGTACATGCTGATGGCGACGCCGGCCATGATCAGGGAGTCCATCATCCCGCCCAGCGTTTTTTCATCCCGGTCGAATAACGTTGGCAGGGCCAGCGCGCAGCGGTCTGCCGTCAAAAGCACGCGGGCGGCGATCTCCGGGCAGTAGGCTTCGCCGGTTTCCCGGCTGGCCAGCCGCCAGTCCCGCACCGCCACGTACTTGCCCAGAATATCGGCGGCGCCCGCCGCAAGCATCACGTCCGGAGCGGTTTTCACAAGCTCCGTATCGGCCACCACGGCGTAGGGCGAAATCAGCGGCAGCGATTTTTTCCCGCCGTCCATCACCACCGCGGAGGTGGAGGAAGCGTACCCGTCCATGGAGGGCGCGGTGGCGATAATGAAGTAGGGGATGCGACAGCGCGCGGCCACCACGCGGGCGGTGTCGTTCATCGTGCCGGACCCGATGGCTATGATCAGCTCCGTTTCCTGCGGCAGATGCGCAAGCAGGCTCCCGATCAGCGCTTCATCCGTTACCAGGTGCGTTCCCGGCGCGCAGGGAAAGGTGTGCTCCTTCACCATGCAGCCGACTTCCGCCAGATAGGGGAGAACGGCATCCCGCCCCAAGGCCATGGTGGTTGCGTCGCCCACCAGAAACACGGTTTTTTTCGCGAAGGGGGCGAGTATTTCCGCAAGCCCGCGCAAAACGCCGGTTCCCGTAAAAATATGCCGGATGGGCACGCTATGCGTGTGCCCACACGCGCAGGAAACCGTCGTCCCGGCCAGTTTGGATATCTCGCTTGTGCTAAAACTCATTGCACGCGCTCCCGTTCTTGCTGCTGCTGCTTGTTGTGCTTTTTGCGCTGTTGCTGTCGTTATTGCATTTTATGCTGTTTCTGCCGTTGCCGTTGCCGTTGTCGCTGCCGTTGTTGATAATGTTGTTATTGCTGTTCCGGTAGCCCGCTACATGCCCGGCCCCGGTCGCCCGCGCCGCCGCTTTCCGGCGCCCGTATAATCCGCAGGTATTGTAATACGCCGTCCGCGCGTTGTCAAAGCCCGCGCAAATGCAGGGACGGCTTTGTCGCAAGGAGAAGGTCGTCCATCCCGACCCCGGGTCAGCGGCTGACGTATAATGGAAGCACTGCATTGCATGGGCTTGTTAACCGAACAGAATTGTTGCGACGCTGACCCGTTATCCCGGTTTTGGACGGATCATATCCACAACAGGCGATCCGCAAGCTCCGCAGCGCAATAATCAGGAACAACACTCGTTGCTCCTGATGCTTTGCGTTAAAGCAACTGCAAAGGCTTACGTCGGTGGCATATCGGCTTCAACGTGCGCGGGCATCCGGCGTTTTTCCCGGTACAAAACCGGCGTCGTGCCAAACAGCACAGCGTCTTCCAGGGCTTTCCGTTCCATGGTGACCAGCTCTTTCGCTATGGAGGTTATGTTCCGTTGAAAATCCGGCGAGTTGATGCCGTCAATCGTTTTCCCTGCCGTCTTGCGATAATGGGCGTAGTTTTTCCAAAGGCTGTTGGTGATGCGCTTGACGGTGGATGGCTTGCGCAGCAGTGCAAGCGCTTCGGTTTTGAACGCCCGGATATAGGGCTCGTCCGGCGTGCCGTCCAGCAACGCTAATTCCCGGCCTTTGGCACGCGCCCATGGCGTATCCAGCTCCTGAAACAAAAACTTCAGCTTGGACCACGCTTCATACAGTTCAGCCTTGCTGCTAATTTCCAGCGTCTTCAGCCAATAGAAGGCCAGCAATCGCCGCCGCCAATCCCACCACTTGAGCGGGCTTTGCATATCGGCAGCCGGGATCAGGAAAAACCCCTGCTCCAGCAACAGGGAACCGAAGATGCCCGGGGGGCTTCCCCGCTTGGCGGCCTTGAGCGTCGTGCGGTATACGCCGCAGGACGGGCTCCCGTCCATGTATACGAACGCGGTGATTCCCGCGCGTTTCAGCGTTTCCAGGCATGAAAGCGCGCCAAACTTCACGTCATCGGTCACCAGCCTGCCGTGCCTGTTCTTGACCTCCGCCTCGCCGGCCCACACCTTTGCGCCATCCCCACCGGTCAGGTGGATTGGGTCGCGTGGAACGCCTAGCCCTGCCATACACTCCGGGCATACGGGGCACCATTTGAAATCGCTCCTCTCCCGCCCCATGGCGGCCAGGGTATCCACGCCCTTGCTGTTGTAGCGCACGGGGCACCCCATGCAGCACGCGCTGATGCCGATCGCGACGCGATTGGAGATGATAACGTTCTGCTTATCCATACTCACCCTTCTTCCCGTTGGCTTG
>JAEWTC010000095.1 GCA_023459675.1 Bacillota bacterium
GGCTGTTTTATCTGGCGGGCGGCGAGGTAAACGGGCGGCGCATCGTGTCAGAACAATGGATGCGGGAGGCCGTCGATAAGCATATCGAAACCGCGCTAAACCCGGGGGTGGACGACGCAAGCTGCGGCTACGGCTGGCAGCTGTGGATGTGCAAACAGCCCGGCATGGTACGCTTTGACGGCGGGCAAGGGCAGTTCTGCATTCTGGATCTGAAGCGCGATACGGCGATTGCCATCCACGAAGGCGGCTGGCATCCCGGCGGCGTGCAGCGCGTGCTGGACCTCACCGAAGCGCTGATGGCCTCCGCGCAGGACGCGCCGTATCCCGAGGACCCCGCCGCCTACGCAGAGCTGAAAGCCTACCTAAACGGCCGTGCCGCCGCACCTGCGCCAGCGCTTCCCGTGCCGCAGGGCGCGCAGAAATTTGCGGGCAGCTACGCGGTTACCGCGGGCGTGTTCAACCCGTGGATTGAGGTCGCCCCCGTGGACAGCGATTTTTACCACCTGTTCTACGAGCCCTCCATCCGCCCGGAAATCGCCGTGTTCGACCTTTCCCTGACGCAGGAAGAGGTGGTGCTGACGCTCAACCGCTTCGCCGTCCTCCGCGCCCGGCTGGACGGGCGTTGGCAGCACGGGAAAACCGAAACCGTACTGCCGCCGCTCAGGGATTACGCCGCCACCGCGCGCTTTGTAGACGATTCTACGCTTTGCGTTTCCATCCGCTGGCTCAACGGCTGGTGCAAACCGGAGCTCACCTTCCGCCTGCGCGGCGAATGTGATCTGGACATCCTCTGTGAGAAAAACATGCTGCACGAGGGCCGCGCGCCCTTCGCACGCACCGCGCAGGCGCGCAAAACCCGCTGACGTTCTTTATATTTCCGCGGTATCCCTACCGTTCCCGCTGGCTGGATCCGGCGGGCGGCGCAGATATTACGGAACGCATTCCCCACTTTCAACGCCAACCGCCGCGCCGTATGCCGCCGCAAACCATTGCGGCTGCGGGCGCGGCGGTTTTCTATGCGGTCAAACGGTGGCGGGCGTTTCCACCCGGCGCGGCGTTACCGGCGCGCTTCCTGCGCGGCAGGTGTTGGCGGCATGCTTCCTGCGCGGCACTGGCGGCAAAGCGTGAGAGCAAGATTGTTTTGCTATACTTACCGGGCACCGTTCTTGTGCCGTGCCGCCCGGCTGCTGCGCTTCCCGCCGCGTTTCCTGCCGCCCCGGATACCGTGCGTTCACCGGCGGCCTTGTATGTTTACCACACTTTTTTGAACATATTCACCATTTCGTTGCCTTGTGGCGGCGGGGCGGACACGATACCATAGGAATACAGAATGGGTTGGGAATGGAATGCGATTGGTGGCGCCGCAAGGCACGGATCATCCAATTCCCAACAGGACATCACACCGGGAACCGGATAATGAAATGGAGGGTATTCTATGAAAAAGACGCTCGCAATCCTCTTGGCTGCCACGCTGATGCTCGCGGCCTGCGCTTCCGCCGTTGCGGAAGGAACCTCGCTGCGCGTGGCATGGTGGGGCGGCCAGGAACGCCACAACAAGACCATCGAAGCGCTGGATATCTATGCGGCGGAAAAAGGCGTGGAAATGGCCTATGAGTACACCAGCTGGGGCAGCTACTTTGAAAACCTGGCCACGCAGGCGGTTGGCAGCAACCTGCCCGACGTCATCCAGATGTCCACGACCGACATCATCAACTACTCCGTCAACGGTCAGGTGATCAACCTGCAGCCGTTCATCGATTCGGGCATCATCGACGTTTCCAACGTGGAAGCGGGCGCGCTGTCCGGCGGCATGGTCAATGGGCAGCTGGCGGGCTTCACCACGGGCGTGAACTCCGTCACCGTTGCGTACAACCGCGCGATCTTCGATCAGGCCGGCGTCGCCTATCCGTCCGACGAGTGGACGTGGAGCGAATTCATTGCGACGGCCAAGCAGATTTACGAAGCGACCGGCATCCCCACGGATATCCCCTTCTTGGCGGAAGCCCGCTGGGTTGTGGAAACCATGGTGCGCAGCTACGGCTATAACTTCTTCTCCGAGGATGGCAAATCGCTGCCGTGGGCCGGCGATCAGCAGTTGATCCAGGCTATCACCGCCGCGATTCAGGATGTCGCCGACGGCGTGAAGGCCGGATACTTTGTGGATCCCGAAGTGCAGATTGCCTGGGCGACCACCGAAGAAACCTTCATCGTGCAGGGCAAATCCGCGATGAGCTTCATGCTGAGCAACTATTATCCCGTGTACAGCGCCGCGCTGGGCACCGACCTTGGCATGGCGATGCTGCCCAAGATGGACGGCGGCTCGCAGACCGGCATGTATCTGAACTCCAACATGTACTGGTGCATCTCGGCCAACAGCCAGAACCCCGAAGCCGCTGCCGCCGTGCTCAACTACCTCATCAATGACGAGCGCGCGGCCATGATCATCGGAACCGACCGCGGCATCTCCCTGTCCAGCGCCGTGCGCGACCTTCTGCAAACCTCGCCGGACACGAACATCTTTACGACCAACGTCCTCAACTACATCAGCAGGGTTTCCGCGGTTGTCGCGGGCGTGAACCCGGCCGACCCGGCGAAATCCGCCGAGGCGATCAGCGTGCTGAAGAACAACTACACCGCCGTGATGTACGGCGAAATGAGCGCGGAAGACTGCGTACTGGATTTCATCGACCAGGCTGCCGCCATTCTGCCGCTGTAAGCGTTTCACACAGTGCGGGAGGCGGAGGCCGCGCATAGCGCCTCCGCTTCCCGCCGCACACTATTTGACATGGGGAGGAAAACCCTGCTATGAGAAGCCGTTCAGGCCCGGCCAATACGCTTGCCGCGCGTCAGCGCCTGCAAAACGGGGTTGGGTATCTTTTCATCGGACCCTGGCTGATCGGCTTTCTTGCGTTTACGGCAATCCCGTTTGTCGCGTCGTTCGGCCTTTCGTTCACGGATTACAACATGCTGTCCGCGCCCGTGTTCGTGGGGATTGCCAACTACGTGCGGATGTTTACCAAGGACCGGCTCTTCATCACGGCGCTCACGGTGACGTTCAAGTTTGTGCTGATCGCCATCCCCCTGCGGCTGGTGTTTGCCCTGGTTGTGGCGATGATCCTGAAGCGCGATTCCAAGGCGGTGCCGTTTTACCGGGTCATCTACTACCTACCTTCCATCCTGGGCGGCAGCGTAGCCGTATCGGTGATGTGGCGGTACGTGTTCTCCAAAACCGGCGTGCTCAACACGGCGCTGCAGGCGCTGGGCGTTATGAGCGACGTCAGCTGGATTTCCAACAAGGATACGGCCCTGTGGAGCCTGATTTTACTGTTCATCTGGCAGTTCGGCTCCCCGATGCTCATATTCCTGTCCGGCTTAAAGCAGATTCCCCAAAGCTATTACGAGGCCGCGGAGTGCGACGGCGCGGGCCCGATCCGCAGGTTTATCTCCGTTACGCTGCCGCTGCTGAGCCCCATTATTTTCTTTAACCTGATCATGCAGATGATCGGCGGGTTTATGGTGTTCTCGCAGGCGATGATCATTACCGACGGCGGACCGATGAACAAAACCCTCGTCTACGCGCTGTACCTATACCGGCAGAGCTTTGCGTACTACAAAATGGGCTACGGCTGCGCGATGGCATGGGTGCTTCTGCTGATCATCGGCGCGTTTACGCTGTTGGTGTTCAAGTCTTCCTCCGCCTGGGTGTTCTATGAAAACAAGATTAAGTAACGCCGCAGGGCTGAACGGAGGGGGAAGTACCATGGCGTTACGGCGCAGAGGCGGCACGGTTGTATTTCATCTTTTCGTGTGCGGGCTCGGGCTTGTGATGATCTATCCGCTGGTCTGGATGGCGTTCAGCTCTTTCAAGGAAAGCAGCCTGGTGCTGTCCACGGTGGACAGGCTTTTCCCGGCCCAGTGGCGGGCGGACAACTATATCACCGGCTGGAGCGGGTTCGGCGGCGTTACGTTTGCCACCTTCTTTAAGAACTCGTTCATCGTCACCTTCATTTCCGTGGCCGGCAACGTTGTGGCGTCGGCTATGGCGGCGTACGGGTTTTCCAGAATTCCCTTCCGCGGCCGCAACCTGTGGTTTATCTGCATGATGATCACCCTGATGGTGCCGGGCCAGGTGCTGGTGGTGCCGCAGTACATCATTTTCAACGAACTGGGCTGGATCAACAGCTTCCTTCCGCTCACGGTGCCCGAATGGGGCGGCAGGGCGTTCTTCATCTTCCTGATCATGCAGTTCATCGCAGGCATTCCCAAGGAGCTGGACGAGGCTTCGCTGATTGACGGCTGCGGCAGCATCCGGCTGTTTGCCCACATCATTCTGCCGCTGATCAAGCCCGCGCTGGCAACCGCGGCAATCTTCGCCTTCTACTGGAAATGGGACGATTTTATGGGCTCGCTGCTTTACCTGAACGCGCCGAAGAATTATACGGTCTCCATCGCGTTGAAGCTTTTCAGCGACCCGACGGCCGTTTCGGATTACGGCGCGATGTTCGCCATGTGCGTATTGTCGCTTCTGCCGGTCATCGTGCTGTTCCTGTTTACCCAGCGCTATATCGTGGACGGGATTGCAATGTCCGGGCTGAAAGCGTAAACTATTGGCTTGCGCAGCGCGCTGCCTGACTCCGCCGTAGAACCGCGTATCTCAATTACGGCGGCTTTCCGGCGGAGTTTTCCGTTTCAGCCGCCGCTGCGCAAGGCGTATCGGCCGTCCCGCGCAGCGAAAACCCTGGGCCGGGCGGGGGAGGAACGGGGGTTTTTGCATGAAGAACAGGCGTTTTACCCTGGTGCAGCAGGTGCTTTTCATCCTGCTCGTCGGGTTTGCCATCGTGTTTGCCGCCGGGGTATCGGTCATGCGCGGGTTTCAGCAGTCCAACCTCCAGTTTATTTACGGGCAAACGCAGGAGCTTGTCCGTTCCTGCGTCAACGACGCGGAGGATCAGTTCGCAAAGATCGGCGTAACGCTGTATAACCTGATCGTCTCGGGCGCGGTGCAGAAGGCGGGCAGCGAGTATCTGTCGCTGCAGGACCAGCAAAACAGCCTGTCCGCGCAGGCGGCCTGCCTGGATACGATCACCTCGGAAATCCAGAAAAGCATTATTCAGAACGATTGGATCACCTGCGCGAATTATCTGGACGCCGACGGCAACGTGCGCGCGGTGGCTTCCACGGGCTATTATAAGCTGAACGTCGAAGCGGCCCGCACGGTGGAGCGGCTGGCGACCGAGGCTCTTGGGAAAACCGTTCTCGTCGATGCGAGCGTTATGTTCCAAAGGCCCGGCACACTGCTGTTTGCCAAGGAACTGCGGGAGAAACAGGGGCTGTCGCTGCGGCATATCGGCGTAATCGTGCTGGTGGTCGATATGGAAAAGGCGGGCAAGATGCTCGCCGACGCGTATAATGGCGCGTATCTGCTGCAAAACGAGGCGTACGGGCTTTCCTACCCGCTCAACGACGCCGCGGGCATCGCGCGCATGGAGGCGGAGGCTTCGGATGCGAACGTCCGGGGAAAAGGGTACGCGCTGCTGGAAAAAGACGGCAGCTATTACTTCGTTACGGAGTTTGCGGACGCGCGGCATCTGTTTTCCTACCGCGTGCTGCTTCCCTACGTCGCTCTCTTTTCCAAAGTGGAAGGGCTGTTTACAAGGTTCGTCGGCATTTTCATCGTTTGCTGCGCGGCGGCGCTTGCCCTGAGCATTGTGCTGATGCGCCGCGTGACGCTGGATATCCGCAGGCTGCGCGCCCATATCGGCAACGTTTCGAGCTTTGCGGACATCCCCATCAGCGGGGACCTTCCCATGCACAACCGGGATTCCTATGAACTGTACCAAACCTTCAACGCGATGGCGGAATACATCAACACGCTGATCCGCGAGAACTATCAAAAGCAGATTTTGGTCAAGGAAACGCAGCTTTCCACCCTGCAGGCGCAGATCAACCCGCACTTCTTGTACAACACCCTCAACTCCATCTACTGGATGGCCAAGAAAGCCAACGACTCCCATTTGAGCGGCATGATCGACAGCCTGAGCCGCCTGCTGCGGGAAGCGACCAACGTAAACGAAACACTCATCAACATCGACAAGGAACTGGACATCGTTTGCCATTACGCAAGAATTCAGCAGCAGCGCTTCGGCGAGCGCCTGAACCTGACGTACGATATTTCGGAGGAATGCGGCGGGCTGGCCATTCCCAAATTCACGCTGCAGCCCATGCTGGAAAACGCGATCCATTACGGGCTGGAGCAGATGCTGGAGCCCTGCGATATGCGCATCAGCATCGTTACCCAGGGGGATGCCTGCATCTGCCAGGTGCGCAATAAAGGCCCGGCTCCGACGGAGAACTTGATGGAGAAGCTCAGGCGCGGCGAGATCGCCCTCAAGGGAAACGGCGTCGGGCTTCTCAATATCGACAAGCGAATCAAGACCGTATTCGGGGAAGCCTACGGGATCACGGTGTTCCGGGATCCGGAAACCGAGGAGACAGTGGTGCAGGCGGTTTTCCGCAAAAAACCGCTGTCGGAATGGGAGGCGCGGGAGCATGCGGGAAACGTATAAGGTGATGGTTGTGGACGATGAACCCATCGTACGCGAAGCCATTGCCACGCAGGTGCCGTGGGAGCGGCATCATATCGAAATCGTGAAGGCCGCCGCCCACGCCATCGAGGCGATGGAGTATCTGGAGCATCACGAGGTGCACTTGATTTTGGCGGATATTCAGATGCCCGTAATCAACGGGCTGGAGATGATCCGCCGCACTCGCGAGCAGAACGCGGCGTTGGATTTCATCGTCATCAGCGGGTACGCGGATTTTTCCTACGTGCAACAAAGCCTCAGGCTTGGCGCCGCGGATTATCTCCTCAAACCGTTTGACGAAACGGCGCTTCTCAACACCGTTCTTGCCGCGCGGGACGCCTGGGAGCAGCGCAGGCTCCTCGCCGGGCTGATGGACGGCGGCATGGCCGCGGCGCAGGCTGCCGCCGGCGAGCGCACGGCGTATTCCTCCACGGTATCCCAGGTGCTCGCCATCATTGAAGAGGAGCTCTCCAACAACGAGCTGACCCTCAAATGGATTTCCACGGAAAAGCTGTTTTTGAACGAGAACTATCTGTGTAAGAAATTTCAGGACGAGGTCAAGCAGCGCTTTTCCACCTATCTGTTCGAGCACAGAATGCTGCTGGCCATGCGCCTCATCGCCAAGGACCCGGACGCGCAGATACAGGCCGTGGCGCGGGAATCCGGTTTTGGGGACAATGCTCAGTATTTCAGCAGCTGTTTTAAGAAGCATACGGGATACACGCCCACGGAGTACCGCAGGCATATCCACAGCGAACGGGGGAGAACGCCGGTATGAATGCAATCGTGGATTTCCATGCGCATCCGTATTTGAACGAAGAACAGAATTTATGCATGTACGAGGGCGTCACGCCGCCAGACGCGATTTCCATGCGCGACCAGCTTACGGAAAACGGAATCGGTATGATCTGCGGCTGCGTGCTGCGCAGGGACCGCGCGTTTTCCTTTGGGGAGCTCAACGATTCCGCGCTGCGCCTGCGGGAGCTTTTGGGGGATTTCTATGTTCCCGGCTTTCACATCCACCCGGCGCACGTGGCGCGTTCCGTTGCCGAAATCGAGCGGATGCGCGAGCAAGGCGTGCACCTGATCGGTGAGCTGGTGCCCTATATGCACGGCTGGGGGGATTTCGGCCATACGCCGTATGTGCGGGAGCTGAACGAAATTCTCTGCGCGGCGGACCCGTACCCGATGACGGTCAGCTTTCACACCACGTGGGAATGGCCCATTGACGAGGTCATCGCGGCGCACCCCGGCCTTACGTTCGTCGCCGCGCATCCCGGGGAGCGCGAGAGCGTGGAAAAGCATATCGCCCGGATGCGCGCCCATGAAAACGTGTATCTGGATCTGTCCGGCACCGGCATTTTCCGTTTCGGCAGCATCCGCCGCCTGGTCAACGCCGTGGGCGCGGAGCGCATCCTGTTTGGTACGGATTACCCGATCTGCAACCCCGAAATGTATATCCACGCGGTGCTCGGCGAGCGCCTGAGCAGCGGCGAACAGGAGAAAATCTTCGGCCAAAACGCGAAACGGATCTTAAAAATCACCGCAGCGCAGGGCCTGTAACCCCGCGCTGCGGTTTTGTCTTTTTGGTATTTGATCGCTCCGTTATCTGCTCCCCGGCGGGGAAAACGGACGTCCGGTTTCCGGGGTTTGGTCAAACGAACTCCGGCAGCCAGCTTCCGTGCGCCTCGATCAGGTCGTCGCACATGGAAACGATATCGTCGATGGAAAGCTCGCTCTGCGTGTGCGGGTCCATCATCACGGCGCGGTATACGTCTTCCCGGCGCCGGGTGCGCGCGGCCTCCAGCGTGAGCAGCTGTACGTTGATGTTGGTGCGGTTGAGCGCGGCGCACTGTTCGGGCAGCGGGCCGATCACCGTGGGCTGCACGCCGCTTGCGTCCACCAGGCAGGGAACCTCCACCACCGCGTTTTGCGGCAGGTTTGTGATCAGGCCGCGGTTTAGCACGTTGCCGCCGATCTTGTAGGGCACGTTGGTTTCCATGGCCTCCATAATGTAGCTCGCGTATTCCCGGGTGCGGGTGTGGCTTAAATGCGGATCGCGGGTCAGCTCGTCGCGGCGCTTGTTCCAGTCGTCAATCTGCCAGATGCAGCGGCGCGGGTACTCGTCCAGCGGAATGCTGTAGCGGTCGATGAGCTCCGGGTACTTGTCCTTGATGAAAAACGGCATATACTCCGCGTTGTGCTCGGAGGATTCGGTAATGTAGTATCCAAAGCGCTTCATCACCTCTAAGCGCACGCTGTCGTTGTGCTTTTCGGTCATCGCCGCCGCGCGGCGTTTGATTTCCGGGTATAAATCCCTGCCGCCCTTGGCAACCTCCAAAAGCCAGGCCTGGTGGTTGATGCCCGCGATCTTCCACTGCACGTCGTCGCCGTAGAGTTCTTCCAGGCCTACCTCCTTGAGCAGCGTGCTGCAGCACACCTGCACGCTGTGGCACAGGCCTACCGTTTTAATCGGGGTCATGGTCAGCATCGCGCCGGTGAGCATGGCCATGGGGTTGGTATAGTTCAAAAACCACGCGTCGGGGCATACCGCTTCCATGTCGCGGGCAAAATCCAGCATCACGGGAATGGTGCGCAGGGCGCGGAACACGCCGCCAACGCCCAGCGTATCGGCGATGGTCTGGCGCAGGCCGTACTTTTTGGGAATCTCGAAATCCGTAATGGTGCACGGGTCGTAACCGCCCACCTGAATGGCGTTGACCACGTATTGCGCGCCGCGCAGCGCTTCCCTGCGGTTTGCAACGCCGCAGTAGCTTTCGATAACCGCTTTGTTGCCCAGGTTGTTGCGGATGGACGTGAGCATCAGCTCCGATTCCCTGAGCCTTACGGGGTCGATATCATACAGACAGAGAACGGAATCCTGCAGCGCGGGGCACGCCATGCTGTCTCCCAGCACGTTTTTGGCAAATACCGTGGATCCGGCGCCCATAAACGTAATCTTCGGCATAAGGCATCCTCCTTTTTGCCTGTAGCATAGCACGCGCGGTATTTGACTTCCAGCCTGAATTGTTGCAGAATATAGTCAAAATGTTGCACGAGGTGACAGCATGAGCCTTTCCGTCAACCAGTTCGGCACCGAGCAGACGGCCCCCTCGCACCGCTACGGGCCGCACGTGCGCGATCACTATCTCATCCACTATGTGCTCTCGGGCAAAGGCACGCTCAAGGCCGAGGGGCTGACCCATGCCATCGGGGCGGGGGAAGCGTTCGTGATCTTCCCCGGGCAGCTGACCCTCTACCAGGCGGACGCCATAACCCCCTGGCATTATGGCTGGGTGGGCTTCCACGGTGAGGAGGCGGAAGCGCTGCTGCGCAAAGCGGGCGTCGCGCCGGACCGGCCCGTGATCCGCTGTCACCACAACCTGTTTCCCATCCTCCAGCAAATGAGCCAGGATATCGGGCTATCCGAAGGCCCGCTGGCGCTCACAGGCGGGCTGATGCGTTTTCTGGCGCTGCTTTTCGACCGGCAGGAACACGCAAAAACCACCGCCCGCTCGCTGTATGAAAAGGCGGTCTGGTATTTCCGGGGCAATTATCCGCGCCCCATCACCATTGCTGAAACGGCCCGGTTTGTCAGCCTCAGCCGGTCGCAGCTGTTCCGCGTCTTCGTGGAGGAGTGCGGCAAATCGCCCAAGCAGGCGTTAACCGCGCTGCGGCTGGAGGAAGCCTACCGCCTGCTCTTGTCCACGCGCCTCACCGTGCAGGTGGTGGCCTACGCCGTCGGTATTCCTTCGGCCAGCCGTTTCTGCGCCCTGTTTTTGGAACAATACGGGCAAACTCCCGGGCAGTTTGTGCGAACCAAAGCGGCGCTAAAGCCCGGCAGTATGGGAAATATATAGCGCAAGCAAAACCCGCCTCTCCGATACGCCGAATATCCGGCGGCCGTACGGAGGGCGGGTTTTTATGTGCGCTTCGTGATGCCGCGCAGTTGATGGATGCGGTTTCACACGCGTCTGCGGTCGAGAGCGGCGGGGCTAAGGCTACGGGCGCGGCGCTTTGCGGCTCCAGTAGGCGGCGAAAGCGTCCAGACTGCGGATGGCGGAGCGGATGTCGCTGAACACGGGCAGGCCGTTTTCCTCCAGGTAGCGCACCAGCGCCTGGTAATGCCGTCCGGCGTTGACGGACACCACCACGGGTTTCTGCGTTTTACGGAAGGCGCTGACCAGCAGCGGGCCGATCGCGTCCGGATCCAGATAGTTTTCCTCCACGGTTTTGAGCGTATCCACGTGTGGCACAATGCCTACGAACAGGCAATCCACGTTCGGGTCGGCAAGCACCGCTTCAATGAACCGGGCGTAGAGGGGGTCGTCGGTCATGGGGGTCAGGTCCAAAAAGGGCGTTTCCACGTTCACCAGCCCGTGGACGTTCAGGGTTTTGAGCGTTTCCACGGTCTCCGGCGCGAATGCCGCCGGCTGGAGCTGGTTTAAGATATCGGCGCCCATCGTGGCTTCCAGCCCGGCGTTCACAACGCCCGCCACGCGGCAGCCCATCGCCCGGTTGCGGGACAACATGGCGAAGGCCCGGATATAGTTATAGAAATCGTCCAGCTCCTCGGTGAGGATGCAGCCGCCCTGCAGGCACGCCGCGCGGAATACCTCGTAGCTGCCGCTCATCGCCGCCGTGTGGGAGGCAGCGGCCTTCGCGCCCGCCTCGGTGCGGCCGGATTTGTATACGATCACGGGTTTTCCGGTCTGGCGCAGCAGGCTGTAAAAGCTGCGGCCCTCGCCCGCGGCGATGCCCTCGGCATAGATCGCGATCACGTCGATCATCGGGTCCCGCTCAAAATAGGCCATCAGGTCCGGGATGTTCACATCTACCTTGTTGCCGAAGCTCACGATCGAGCGGAAGATGGCCGTGTGCTGGTTGCGCTCCACGCAGGTGATGCTCATCGCCCCGCTTTGGGTGAGCAGCGCCGTGTTGCTGTGCTCGCTCAGGGGGACGGACAGGCGGTCTTCCTCGATAAACAGCGTGTTCACGCCCTTTTGCCCCGTGCGCGGCGCGGCGAACACGCCCATGCAGTTGGGGCCGATCACCCGCACGCCGGGCTTGCGCACGCGCGTCATTTCCCGGGCAAACTGGCGGTAATCCATGTCGGCCGGGATGCCGGAGATCAAAACCACGCTCTTGCCCGCCGGAACGGTTTCCATAAACGACAGGGAATGCACGCCCGGCGCCGCGTAGACCACCAGGTCGTAGGGCGCTTCAATCTCCCCGATGCTTTTGTACAGGGGGTACGTCCGCCCGCCGATCGTTGTTTCGCCGCCCTTGGGGTTGACGCAGTAAATATCGGTGCGGCCCAGGTCCATCAGCAGGCTTACGATGTTGCGGGCCATGCTGAACTTGCCCGGGTCGGTGGAAACCCCCGCCACCACCACGCCGTTTGGCGCAAAGAAACCGCCGAGGCCGTCCTGGTTGGGCAGGGCGTCGTCGTCGCCTGCCCCGGCGGGCGCAAACTCGGCAAAACCGTCCACCGCCACAAAGCGCCCGTCCTTGGAAAACACGATGGGGTTTAAGTCCATCGCCTGAAAGCGGAACGCCGGGCGCGGGCGCGTGAACGAGGAATACGCAAGGCCGAGTTCGGACAGGCCGGACACGGCGGAGGCGATCTGTTCCAGGCGTTCGGGGTGGCCCATGTCGCGGTACTTATGGCGGATATTCAGGTTATCCAGCAGCTTTTTCGCGTCGTCCAGCGTAATCGGGGCGAGCAGCAGGTTGGCCGGGTCGTAATACTTGGCGAAGAACTCCGCGTCGTCGCCGCCCTTGGACAGGGTAACCACCGTGCCGAAGGCGGGGTCATCCTGAAAGCCCACCATAATTTCATCGCCGATGGCCTGCGTGAAGTGGATGAACTCAATCAGCAGAAAGCCGTCGATGTGCGGCTTCTGCTCGTCCGGGAAGTGGGAGAGCACTTCCTTGCGCATGTGGCTTAACACATAGCGGATGAACAGCGGATCGGCGATGCCCACCTTTTTCACGCCGCCGTAGCGCTGGTTGTGGGCAAGGTCGCGCGAGACCACCTTCACCATGATGTCCTTGCCGCCGAACGCGGCGATCAGCGGCTCGGTCACCTGCTCGGTTCCGGTCACAAACCGGTAGAGGGGAATTTGAAACCCGATCAGCTTGAGCAGCTCGTACACCTCGTGCTCAAACAATGTATGGCGGCCGTCGGCGTGCGCCGCCGCCAAAAGGGCGTCCACCTTTTGCAGTATCTGCTGTTCCATCGTATCTGGCTCCTCACACAATCATCCGGTTCCGCAATGGTTGGTCCGCGCTCAAAAAAATCCCGCGCGCCGCACCGGCGCGTATGAAAATGCGTTTCGGAGGCAGCAATATACGGGATATGCACAGTTTACCATGAACGGGTTGGATTGGAAAGGGGGAGGGAAGGCGCCGCTGCGCGCGACGAAAGCCGGGAACAGCCGCAAACGATGTCCGTTTGCTTCCGTTCCCGGCTTACGAATTCTTACAGACCGCCGCGGGGCCTACCGAGGATTCCTATACCGATAAATACCGCCGCACGGTATCGTCGTCCAGCGCGCCCATCAGGCCCTGAGTTACGATCGTGCCCTTCTGCATGATCACAAAACGGTCGGCCACTTTTCTGGCGAATTTCAGGTTCTGCTCCACCAGCAATAGGGTGATGCCCGTATCCGCCGCGATGCGCAGCAGCGTGTCCGCGATGGCGGCGACGACGTTTGGCTGGATGCCCTCGGTGGGCTCGTCCAGCAGCATAATCTTGGGGGCGCACAGCAGGCAGCGCGCGAGGGCCAGCTGCTGCTGCAGCCCGCCGGACAACACGCCGCCGTTTCTGTGCAGGTGGGCCTTAAGCA
>JAEWTC010000096.1 GCA_023459675.1 Bacillota bacterium
GAAGACTACAAGGTAGATAGGTCATCGGTGGAAGTGCAGTAATGCATGCAGCTTGATGATACTAATGGTCGAACGCTTTGTTCACAATATTTAGTCTAAGACCAGCATTAGGAAATGATCTCTCTCAAAACTTATCCTTCATATACGGTTGTCAGGGCGCAGCCTGAGGTTAGGCGCAAGCCTCACCCCGGGGATACACCCTGAACGAACCCGGATCCGGATGTTTCGTGTACACCCTCCCTTACAAACATCTCATCCGCGTTCACCCCGCCCCTGATACGGGCAAAACGAAGAGGTTAAGGACTTACGGAATACGGCTCACCCCGCTCCCTCCTTCCCCTCCTCACTTCCTTAGTTCACCCTTTGCGGTGGCAATAGCCTGAGGGATCCACCTGTTCCCATACCGAACACAGAAGTTAAGCCTCAGCACGTCGATGGTACTTGGCTGGTAACGGCCCGGGAGAATAGATCGTCGCCGCATTCCAACATAAGAACCGCCTGCAGCAATGCAGGCGGTTTCTTTTATTAAATAGTTGCCTCTCGGTTTCATAGTCGTTTCACTCCCTGCCGGTCGTGATACTCCTTCAAACATTCCACCTTCGGGTCGCTTTCGGCTGCGCCGAAGCCGCCACCGGCGGCACGCTTCCCTTTGGTGCAGTCGAATAGATCGTCGCCGCATTCCAACAGAAGAAACCGCCCGCAGCAATGCGGGCGGTTTCTTCTATTGAACTATGGCATCAATTGCTGCAAAACAAAACGGCGCGCTCTTTCACCCATGCACATAAATGCCAAACATCAACTCACATATTGGTTTACCATGATCCTTGCGCGATTGGATATTTAGCGAAACGCAGGGGAGCTAAAACGCCATCCGATACCGGTAGAACACGTGTCCGTACATCCGTACGGTGTCCAGCCTTTCAAACCCGTTTTTATCGTATAGCGCAAGGGCGTGTGGGTGATCCACGCTGACAAGCATGCGGATGCCGTCAAAGCCACGCGCTTTCACCGCGGCGACGACCTGCTTGAGCAGGCAGGAACCCACGCCCTTATTTTGCAGGGAGGCGGAAACGGCCACACGCGCAAGCTCGCAGGGGGTATCCAAGTCCCAGCCGAACTCCGCAAGTTCGTCGTCCGGGCCTGCGGATGCGGCCGCGATCACCGTTCCCCGTTCCTCTTTCAAAACATACAGCGAACCAGTTTGAATGTCCCGCGCAACCAACGCTATTGTTGGATAATCCTCGTTCCAGGTGCAGCCCGGAGTTCCGATCAGGCTTTGGTAGAGCGAAAATATGCCGGGTGCGTCGGTCTCCTGTGCAACTTCAAATCGATAGCTCATGGCAATCCTCACTGTGCTGCGGTTGAGCTTTATCCCAAACGTGGCAGCCGTTCTCCCGATCGCCGTACCAGCGCAACAGGAGGCATGAAGAAGGCGAAGCCAGTGCTTGCCGGCTCCGCCTGCTCTCGTTCTACGGCGTATGGGGCAGGGCAATTGTCTTAGGATAATCGATAGGAAAATAAGTAGGCACGCTTCTCAAACCCCAGCTTTTCGTAGAAGGAATGCGCCTGCAAACGGGGAAATCCGGAATCAAGCTCTATGCGCTTTAACCCATAACGCCGGGCTGTTTCCATGGACGCGCGGATCAGCTGAGTGCCGCAACCCTCCCCGCGGTGGCATTCGTCTACGACCATCGCGTAAATGTATGCGATCGATCCTTCCTGCCAGAAGTTATTGACGATCGCATAGGCACAGAAACCGACCACCGCACCGTTGACAACCGCACAAAGCAGTTCGTCGGCGTCAGACGTTATACCGCGGTAAAACACCTTGGCCAGCGCGGCTTCATCAATTTGCTTATCGGGCCAGAGCTGGCGAAACAGCGGGAGTACGGAAGGAAAATCATCCTCAGTGGCGCTGCGAATCAGAAAATCCGTCATAATATCCTACCTGCGCATCGTTTTGGATATCGCTTATTACCGAGGCTGCGTGCCCGCCATGGCCGCAATGGCTTAGCGTTGTTTCTTCGGCTTTTCCGAACTCGCCGGCGTTTGGGCATCCGCCTGGGAAGGCGCGTTCGCAGGAATACAAACGGGCGGGGTTTGCTCCGCTTCGGCAGGCGCTTCATTGCCGGCCTCATCGGTATCCGCTTTTACCTTGGCATACTTTTGCGCGCGCAGGAGACTCAGCCGATCGTCGATCTCGCTGATCTCCGTAAACATGGCGGAAAGGTCCTCGGGCAGCTTCACGCCGTTATGCCACATTTCAAACGCCTGCAGGCTGAACTCGGTCAGCAGCTCGTGGCGGCGGGACTCCAGGTTGATCTCCGCCACGCGGAGTTTGGCGTTGCTGGCCAGGTGGGAGGCCGCGGAACCCATGGCCTGCATCAAATTCAAGACCGCGATCTTGAGCTTTCTGGAATAATTCGTCTTGGGCATGTACATCACTCCAATTTCTGCCGTTCGACACGTTAAGGTTGTTCGTTTACTTTTCGCTGCCGGTATGGAAATATCCTGCCGTCAAACGGCCGCTTCCGCCTGATGTACCCAAAGGGAAGCGGGGTTGCAGGTGAACTGCACATGGTCGGCGGCCACAATCTCGCCGTCCAGGTTCAGATGCATGCCGGGCGCGTGCAGCGTGCAGCCCGCGGTGCGGTAATGCTTGGAAAACGCCTTGTTGATGATCGTGCCCTTCAAAAGCGCGGGGAGGCTCAAGAAAATCTTCCAGCGGGACAGCTTGTCGATCACCAGAATGTCAAAAACGCCGTCGTCCACCTTGCTGCGCGGCATAATGCGGATGCCGCTGCCGAAATACTGGCCGTTCGCGATAGAAAAATGCGAACAGACCTTATCGATCGTTTCGCCTTCCGCGGTGGTAATCCGCATGGGGATGGGTTTGAACCGCGTCAGCGTCACGAAAATTCCGTACAGGTAGGGCAGCTTGCCGTGCACGTGCTCCTTGGCTTTCAGCATGTTTTCCAGCACCATGACGTCAAACCCGGTGCCGCAGATGTTGATAAAGAAACGGTCGTTCGCAAGCCCCGTATCCACGCGGCGGGGCTTGTGCTGCAGCAGATAGTTTAGCGCGTCTTCCCAAAACTTCGGAATGCCCAGCGCTTTGGCAAAATCGTTGCCGTTTCCCGCGGGAAGGATGCCCAGCGCCGTTTCCGTACCGATCAGCCCTGCAGCCACCTCGTTCACCGTACCGTCGCCGCCCACGGCGATCACTGTGGAGTCTCCCCGCTGGGCCGCCTGCCGCGCAAGCTCCGTTGCGTGGCCTACGCGCTGGGTGACTAGCAGGGAATAACCAACGTTGAGCTTGGACAGCAGCGCGCCTGCTTTTTCACCCACGGAGCTGGCGTAGCCGGCGCCGGATACGGGGTTCACAATCATCGTTATCATATGGTATACCTCGGTTATGCTTTTGAGTTATCTTACTCTGTTTTGGGTGGAATGTAAAGAAAGGATTAACGGCAATGCGCCGTTTAAACAGGCTTTGCGCCCGTTTTTACACCGTTCTGACAAAGAAACAACTTGACGAAAGCGCTCGATTCGGCATACAATAAACGCACAGGAGACAGAGCAGTGAAATTCCGCATGCGCCCTTGGCAAAGAGGCACCAAGCGGCTTTCTTGTGATCCGTTGAATGAACAGGAAGGGACACGACTGATGCTGTACAACGCGCCTTCCCAATCGGTTCGGGATACCTTCCATCAGGGCACAAACCGCCGTGCGTACGAAATGCTGGGAGCGCACCCCGTGCTGGAGGGGGAAACCCGGAAATGGCATTTCTGCGTGTGGGCGCCGCATGCCAGGCGGGTTTCGCTGACCGGAAGCTTCAACGGCTGGGATCCGGATCGTCATCCCATGATCAAACAGCACGACGGCACATGGGAGCTGCGCCTGCCTGAGGATGCGCTCGCCCAGAACGCCCCGCAGGACGGCATTCCCCTGTATAAATACGCCGTTCTCGGCGCAGACGGCACTCTGCGCATGAAAACCGATCCCTTCGGCTTCTTTTCGGAGCTGCGCCCGGGCACCGGCTCGCGTTTGTATGACCTCAGCGGGTATGCGTGGCGGGATCAGGCCTGGATGGAGAAGCGGTCTGTTTATAACCCCTACACAAGCCCCGTGAATATCTACGAGGTGCATCTAGGCTCCTGGCGGCGGCATGAGGACGGCAGTCTGCTGACGTACACGGAGCTTGCCGATCAGCTGATCCCTTACGTGCTGGAGATGGGCTATACGCACGTCGAGTTCCTGCCCGTGATGGAGCACCCGCTGGATATATCCTGGGGGTATCAGGTGCTCGGCTTTTTCGCGGCTACGTCGCGTTACGGCACGCCCAGGCAGCTGATGGAGCTGATTGACCGCTTTCATCAGGCGGGCGTCGGCGTGATTTTGGATTGGGTTCCCGCGCATTTCCCGCGGGACGAGGCCGGGCTGTACCATTGGGACGGCACCCCGCTGTACAGCCATCCCGACCCCAAACGCGGTGAGATTCCCCAATGGGGCACGATGCTGTTTGATTTCGGGCGCGGCGAGGTGTGCAGCTTCCTTTTGTCCAACGCGTGCTTCTGGCTGGAATGGTTCCATGCGGACGGGCTGCGTGTGGACGCGGTTTCCGGGCTGCTGTATTACGATTTCTGCAAGGAGCAAGGGCAGTGGCTGCCAAACGATTACGGCGGGCGCGAGAATATCGACGCTATCCGTTTCCTGCGCCGCCTGAACGAAACTATATATCACGATTTTTCCGGCGTGATGATGATTGCCGAAGAGGCCAGCGCATACCCGATGATCACCGCGCCCACGTATCTGGGCGGGCTGGGATTCGGGTTCAAGTGGAACATGGGCTGGATGAACGATATTTTAAGCTATCTGAAAAAAGACCCGATCCACCGCCGGTACCACCACGACAAGCTTACGTTTTCGCTGTTCTACGCGTTTTCGGAAAACTATGTGCTGCCGTTCTCGCACGACGAGGTGGTGCACGGCAAGCACAGCATGCTGGATAAAAACCCCGGCGACCTGTGGCAGAAATTCGCGGGGCTTCGCACGGTGTACGCCTATACCATGGCGCACCCGGGCAAGAAACTCTTGTTCATGGGCGGGGAGTTCGGCCAGTTCATCGAATGGAAGGTTGACGACCAGCTGGACTGGTTCTTGCTCCTGTACGACCGCCACCCGCAGGTGCAGGCCTGCGTGAAGGCGCTCAACCATTTCTACCGCAGCACGCCCGCGCTGTACGAGGTGGAAGATTCCTGGGACGGTTTCCAGTGGATCACCGCCAGCGATACCGACAACAGCGTGCTTGCCTTCCTGCGCACGGACGCAGAGGGGAATTCCGTTCTCTGCATTGCCAACTTTACGCCGGTTTTCCATCCCATCTACCGCATCGGGCTGCCGCAGCCCGGCACGCTGACAGAGGTATTCAACACCGACCGTAAGGCATTCGGCGGCAGCGACCAGTACAACGCCTTCGAGATCGAGGCGGTGGAAGGGATGTTCAACAGCTTCCCGTATCACGCGGACCTGTGCGTGCCGCCGATGAGCTGCAGCTATTTGCGCTACGAGAAGCTGAAAACCCCCGCGCTAGCGGAGGACATACCCCCGGAGGATACGCAAACCCTGTTTGAGGAAACACCATCTGAAGGAGAGCGAACCGCATGAAGAAGAAACGCTGTATCGCGATGCTGCTGGCCGGCGGTCAGGGAAGCCGGCTGGGAATTCTGACCGAGGATATGGCAAAACCGGCTATTCCCTACGGCGGAAAGTACAGGATTATCGATTTTCCGCTGTCCAACTGCACCAACAGCGGCATCGACGTCGTAGGCGTGCTGACCCAGTACCAGCCGCTGGAGCTGAACTCCTATATCGGCAGCGGCTCGCCCTGGGATCTGGATCTTTCCTACGGCGGGGTTTACGTGCTGCCGCCCTATGTGAAGGGCAAGCACGGCGAATGGTACTCCGGCACGGCGAACGCAATTTATCAGAATATCGCGTTCATCCGGCAGTTTGACCCCGATCATGTGCTGATCCTTTCGGGCGATCACATTTATACCATGGATTACAACGCCATGCTCAATTACCATATCGAGAAGAACGCGGACGCCACCATCGCCGTGCGCGAAGTGCCCTGGGAAGAAGCGCCGCGCTTTGGCATCATGAACACGGATGCGGAGAACAGCATCTACGAGTTCGAGGAAAAACCGGCCAACCCCAAGAACAATAAGGCCAGCATGGGCGTGTATATTTTCCGCTGGGACAAGCTCTTAAAGTACCTCACCGAGGACGCGCAGGTGCAGGGCTCCAGCAACGACTTCGGCAAAAACATCATCCCCAATATGCTTGCCGATCAGCAGCGCATGTTCGCCTATGATTTCGAGGGCTACTGGAAGGACGTCGGCACCATCGAAAGCCTGTGGGTCGCCAATATGGACCTCCTGCAAATGCCCATGCCCATCGATCTGTACGATAAGAACTGGCGCGTGTACGGCCGCAATCCCGGCGAAACGCCGCATTTCATCGCCGCGGGGGCGACGGTGAAAAACTGCCTGGTCACCGAGGGCTGCGAGGTGTTCGGCGCGGTGTCGCACAGCGTGCTGTTTTCCGGCGTTACGGTGCTGGAAGGCGCGGTGGTGGAGGATTCCATCGTGATGCCCAACGCCGTGATCGAACGCGGGGCCATCGTGCGCCGCGCCATCATCGCGGAGAACGCCGTCGTGGGCGCAGGCGCCGCGGTGGGCGAAAAGGACGGGGAAATCGCGGTGGTCGGCCACGCGGTGCAGGTGGAAAAGGGCGGCAGGATCAAGCCCGGGCAGCAGTACCGCGGTTAGCGGCGCGGATGGGAGAGGATGACGCACATGGCAATGAAAGACGTAATGGGCATTATTTATACCGGTGAAAAGGACAGCGTCCTGCGGGAGCTGACCACCATGCGCGCGGTTGCCGCCGTGCCTGTGGCCGGCCGATACCGCGTGATCGATTTTTTGGTTTCGAGCCTCGTCAACTCCGATATTCCCAACGTGGGCGTGATCATGCAGAAGAATTACCACAGCCTCATGGACCATCTGGGCAGCGGCAAGGAGTGGGATCTGCACGGCAAGAACAACGGCCTGTTCATCCTGCCGCCGTTCGTCACGTCCGATAACATCGGCGCCTACCAGGGCTCGCTGGAAGCGCTGCACGCCAACCTGGGTTACATCCGCCGCAGCCGGCAGGACTACGTGCTGCTGTGCAACAGCCTGATTGTGTTCAACGCCGATTTCCGCGATATGGTGAAAACCTATGAGAAATCCGGCGCGGACGTCTGCATGATGTACACCAAAAACCCGGAAATGCAGCGCATGGAGCAGGGCATCTATCTGGATGTGGACGAGCAGGGCTTCGTGCTGGACATGGAGATCGACCCCACCAAGCCGCGGTATGAAAACACGGCAATGGAAGTGACGTTCCTGAAAAAAGACCTGCTCATCAACCTGATCGACCGGGGCGTGTCCCGCGGATATCACGATCTGATGCGCAACGTGTTCCAGCGCATGATCCGCGACGCGGGCCTGCGCGTGGCGGGATACGAGTACAAGCAGCCCTGCTACCGCATCGACAGCATCCAGAGCTATTTCCACTTCAACATGGAGGTCATCCGGCCGGAGATCCGCAGCAGCCTGTTTTGCGACGCGCGCCCCGTGTACACCAAGCTGCGCGACGAGATGCCCGCCCGCTATCTGGATCATGCGGTCATGGCCAACTCCATCGTGGCGGACGGCTGCATCGTGGACGCGGAGGTCACCCACAGCGTGCTGTTCCGCGGCGTGAAGATCGGCAGAGGCGCGCGCGTGAAGAACTGCATCGTGATGCAGGACAGCGTCATCGAGGAAGACGTGGTATTGGAAAACTGCATTCTGGACAAGCAGGCGGTCATCAAAAAAGGCGTCAAGCTGATCGGCCCGCCGTCCTATCCCATCGTAATCTCGAAAAATATGACCATTTAACGGTGTCCGCGTTCAGGCGGGGTCCCGCGGGCGCGGGCAGCGGACACACGTGAAAGGGAGATGAACTATGAAAATCCTATTTGCAGCCAGCGAGTGCGTGCCGTTTATCAAAACCGGCGGTCTGGCGGACGTCGTAGGTTCGCTGGCAACGGTGCTGGCAAAGGACGGGCACGACGTGCGGGTGGTGCTGCCGCTGTATACGGCCATCGAGTTCCAGTGGCAGCAGAAAATGGAGCAGCTGCTGCATTTCGACGTGCAGCTGGGCTGGCGGCGGCAGTACTGCGGCGTGCTGACCCTGCGGCACGACGGAGTAACCTATTATTTTCTGGACAACAAATACTACTTCGGCAGGCCGTATATTTACGGCCTGGGCGGCGATGAGTACGAGCGCTACAGCTACTTCTGCCGCGCCGCGCTCAACGCCCTGCCGCTGATCGATTTTCAACCGGATATCATTCACGCGCACGACTGGCAGGCGGGCATGCTGCCTGCGCTCCTCAAAATCCAGTACCAGCATCTGCCGTTTTACGCGCCCATCCGCACGCTGTTCACCATCCATAACCTCCAGTACCAGGGCATCTTCGGCATCAAAGAGGTGCAGGACGTCATGGGCTTTGGCGACGGGCTTTGGAGCGCGGACAAGCTGGAGTTTTCCGGCTGCGCCAACTTCATGAAGGCGGGGCTGGTGTACACGGATATCATCACCACCGTCAGCCCCAGTTACGCGGAGGAAATCACCACCGCGTACTTCGGCGAACGGCTGGACGGGCTGATCCGCGCGCGGAAAAACACGCTCTTCGGCGTGCTCAACGGCATCGATACCGATCTGTACAACCCCGCGGCCGACCCGCTGATCAGCAGCGCGTATTCGGCGGAGGCGATGGCCGGCAAGGCGGCAGACAAGGAAGCGCTGCAAAACGAGCTGGGGCTGGAAGTTAACGCCGATATCCCCGTCATCGCGATGATCGGGCGGCTCACCAACCAGAAAGGGCTGGATCTGGTGGATTGCGTGCTGGGGGAGATCATGGCGGAGCCGGTTCAGCTGGCGATTCTGGGCATGGGCGACGCCCGCTACACCAACCTCTTCAGCTGGGCGGAAACCAAATACCGGGGCAAGCTCGCCTCGCGCTTCACCATGGACAGCGCGCTTGCGCATAAGATTTACGCGGGCGCTGATTTCTTCCTGATGCCCTCTTTGTTTGAGCCCTGCGGCTTAAGCCAGATGATCGCCATGCGTTACGGCACCGTGCCCATCGTACGTGAAACCGGCGGCCTTCGGGACACGGTTCTCAGCTACAACGAGGATACCGGCGAGGGCAACGGGTTTACGTTCCGCAATTACAACGCTCACGATATGCTGGCGGTCATCCGCCGCGCGCTGGAGTTCTTTACGAACCGGCAGGAGCTCGTCGCGCTGCTTCGTAAGCGCGGCATGCAGGGGGATTATTCCTGGGCGCACAGCGCGAAGGAATACGAAGCCCTGTATCAAAAGGCGCTGGGCCAATCCTGATCAGAACCGCAGGGCCTTGACGCGGGCAGGCAGCGTTTTCACCGCGGCCGCCGCGACGCCCAGCTTGATCAGATCCGGGATGATGAACGGGACCACGCACATGGAAAGCGCCGTCGATAGGCCGATCGCGCCGTAAGCCCGCGCGTAGAACAGCATGAACCAGGCGGTGCCGAAGGCGTAATCCACAAGCAATCCGGCGATCATCCCCAGAATCATCGTGGGGAAATACCCGCTTCTCTTCGCCGTGATCAGCCAGTATACAAGCGCGGCGAACAAAAAGCCGATCAGGTAACCGCCCGTAATGCCCGCAAGCATGCCCAGCCCGCCGCGGAACCCGGAAAACACGGGGATCCCGATCAGGCCCAGCAGCAGATAGACCGTAACCGTCAGCGCGGCGCGCCTGCCGCCCAAAAGCCCCATGGTGAGAAACAGTCCCATCGTCTGCAGGGTGAAGGGCACGGCGGCGGGAATGGCTATCCAGGCGCATACGGCGATCAGCACCGCGAACAGCGCGCTGATTACCATGTCTTTCACGGTGAATTTCTTAGAAACCATGCGTTGATCATCCCTTTCCGAACCACACCTTACCAGAGGATGGACAGAATGTCAACTAAAAATAGATTATAGGTTGACAATTAAGCGAGGAGCGCATCGATGGAGTATGCCAAATGCTGGCTGACCGAAGCCGCCGTGCCAGAATCCTTGAAAACCCCGCCGGAGGCCGCCCGCTGGGAGCTTGCCCAGGCCGGGCTCCACTGTACGCTGACCGTGGATCCGGCGCTCCGGGATTCGTACGCGATCGCGGCGGACGGCGGCACGATCACCGGCGGCGAAATCGGCGTGCTCTATGGCGTATACCGCCTTCTGGAGTGGAAGCGCGCCGGGCGGGAGCTTCCGCAAGGCATGGAAAGCCCCGCGTTTTCGCTGCGGATGATCGACCACTGGGACGCGATGCAGGGCCACGTGGAACGCGGCTACGCGGGGCGTTCCCTTTTCTTTGAAGACGGCGGTTTCCGGGGCGACGACGCGCGGCTGCGCGCATACGCGCGCCTGCTTGCGTCCGTCCACGTCAACGCGATCAGCCTGAACAACGTCAACGTCGTCGAACCCGCGCAGGATTTGATCGGCGAGCGCTTTCTGCCCGGCGTTAAGCATATCGCGGACATCTTCCGGGCGTTTGGCGTCCGCATCCTGTTGTCGGTGGATTACGCCATGCCGGTGCGAAGCGGGCTTGCGACCGCCGATCCGCTGGACGCGCAGGCGCAGGCCTGGTGGCTTGCCTGCGCGGAGCGGATCTATGAGTCCATTCCGGATTTCTGCGGTTTTCTGGTCAAGGCGGACAGCGAGTTCCGCCCCGGGCCCTACACCTACGGGCGCAACCACGCGCAGGGCGCCAACATGCTGGCGCGCGCGCTGCGGCCCTTCGGCGGCGTGGTGATCTGGCGCTGCTTTGTGTATAACTGCCGCCAGGACTGGCGCGATACGAAAACCGACCGTCCCAAAGCCGCGTACGATAACTATGCCCATCTGGACGGGCAGTTTGACGGGAACGTGATTTTGCAGATCAAGAACGGCCCGTTCGATTTTCAGGTGCGCGAGCCTGTATCCCCGCTGTTTTACGCGATGCCGGGTACCGGCAAGGCGCTGGAATTCCAGCTCGCGCAGGAGTACACCGGCCAGCAGATCGATCTGTACGCCATGCAGGGCATGTTCAACGAAGTGCTTGCGGAAATCCCGCAAGGGAACATCCGGGCGATCGCGGCGGTTTCCAACACCGGCCGCGACGCGTGCTGGACGGGGCACCCCTTCGCCCAACTGAACCTCTATGCCTACGGACAAACCGCGTGGCGGCCCCTGCAGGATTTCCGGGAGACCACCGAGCGCTGGGCGAAGCTCAGCTACGCACTGGCGGGGAAAGCGCTGCAAACGCTAACGGATCTGCTGCTGCAAAGCCGCGCCGTATACGAGAAGTACACCGCCCCGCTGGGCGTCTGCTGGATGGTCAACCCCAACCACCATTACGGCCCCAGCCCCATGGGGTACGAGTATTCCGCCTGGGGCACCTATCACCGCGCCGATCACACCGCCATCGGGATCGACCGCACCGCCGCGGGCACGGGGTATCTGTCGCAGTATCCGCAGGAGGTTCAGGCGCGGTATGCCACGCCCGAGGCCTGCCCGGATCATTTGCTGCTGTTCTTTCACCGCCTGCCCTACGCGTACCGCATGCGGGACGGCCGCACCCTGCTCAGGCGGATTTTGGACGACCATACCGAGGCGTTTGCGGATGCGCAGGCGCTTGCGGCCTCCCTTCACAGCTTGCGGGGCAGCCTGCCTGCGGACGTGTACGCCCTCGCCGCGGAGCGCATGGACCGGCAGTTGCTGAACGCCCGGGAGTGGTGCGACGTGCTGAAGGATTTCTTCTGCCGGCTCTCCGGCGCGGACGCGGCAACCGCCGATCTATAATTTGGGAGGGTTCAACCTATGAAAACGACCCCTAATCTGCTGGCTGCCGCCGGGATTCCCGAACAGGAGATCGCAAAGCGGATTGCCGATACCGAAAACGCGATCTTTCTCGATCCCGCGGAGCGCTTCTATTTTGAAACCGGCGGCGACGCCGGCTATATGATGGACACCGGCAACTTCGACGCGCGTACGGAAGGCATGAGCTACGGCATGATGATGGCTGTGCAGCGCGGCCGCAAAGATATTTTCGACCGCCTCTGGACGTTCAGCCTGCGGTATATGCACAACGCGAATGGCCCGTACGCGGGGTATTTCGCCTGGTCCGTCCAGCCGGACGGCGCCCGGAATTCCGACGGCCCGGCGCCAGACGGCGAGGAGTATTACGCCATGGCCCTGTTCTTTGCCGCCGCGCGCTGGGGTTCGGCCGAGCCGCCGTTTGATTATGCCGCGCAGGCGCGCGCCATTCTCCGCCACGCCGTGCACCAGCCGCAGCTTATAAAAGGCGGCCATGCCATGTGGGACGAGGAAACGGCGCTGATCCGCTTCGTGCCCGAGCTTCCCTTCAGCGATCCGTCCTACCACCTGCCGCATTTTTACGAACGCTTCGCCCTGCTGGCCGACCCGGCGGACCGCCCCTTCTGGCAGCGCGCCGCGCAGGCGAGCCGCAGCTATCTGGCGCTGGCCTGCCACCCGCAAACCGGCCTTGCGCCCGAGTATGCCCATTATAACGGCAAGCCGGAAACCGAACACGGGCACGGGGATTTCTTTTCCGACGCCTACCGGGTGGCCATGAACATCGGGCTAGACAGCGCCTGGTGCGGGCAAAGGCCGGAGTACCGGACGATCGCCGACAATCTCCAGCGCTTCCTGTGGGGCAGGGAGCCCTTCCAAACCTATACCGTAGCGGGCGAGCCCAAAAACCCGCCCGCCCTGCACCCCACGGCGGTCATCGCCACCACGGCGGCCGCTTCCCTGGCAACGGATACGCCGCTTTCCCGCGCGTGGGTGCAAAAATTCTGGAACACGCCGCCGCGCACGGGCGACAGGCGCTACTACGACAACTGCCTGTATTTCTTCTGTCTGCTCATGCTTTCGGGCGAATACCGCTGCTACGCCTAGCGTAAGTAAATCGTTTTCAGCGCCTTGCCGCGAATCTTGAGTTTCTCAGGGTACAGGTTGCGCGGCGGGCATTTTGCGGGCGGTCAAACCATGGTATGCTAACTCTACAGTACCACCGCCGAGGCGGTAGATAAATTGAGGAGGAGTAACCATGCGTAAAATCGTAGCCCTGTTGCTAGCGCTCGCTCTGCTGGCAAGCCTGGTCGCCGTTCCCGTGTTTGCCATGGCAGCCGACGAACCGTTGACCGTTACCGTCTTTTGTGGGGATCCGCGCGATCAGCCCACGTCCGACAACAAAGTGTTCAAAATGATCGAGGAAGAATTCGGCCTGAAATTTGAGTTCGAATTCCTTGCCGGCGATCTGGACGAGACCCTGGGCGTGAAAATCGCGGGTCAGGACTACGCCGACCTGATGGACGGCGGCAACAGCGCGGAGAAGCTGATCGCTGCCGGCGCGCTGATCAACCTGATGGATTACATCAACGCGGAAGACACCCCCAACCTCTACGCCCACATTGAGCCTTACCTCAAGCGGCTGCTCAACGAAAACGGCGAACTCTTCATCGTCCCCAACTACGGCCGCAACTACAACAGCAACGATTACGGCCTGAACTATGTCAACGGCCCGGCGTTCTTCGTACAGAAGAAGGTCCTTGCCTGGGACAACTATCCCATGATCAAGACGATGGATGAGTACTTCGACCTCATCGAGCGTTACATCGCCGCGAACCCGACCAATGAAAACGGCGCCGCCAACGAAGGCTTCGTCATCCTGTGCGACAGCTGGCGCGCGTTCTGCCTGTTCAACCCCGTCCAGCACCTCATGGGCCGCCCCAACGACGGCGACGTGATCGTGGACATCGACAACAACTACAAGACCGAAGCATACGTCATCCAGGACTATGCCAAGCACTACTACAAAAAGCTCAACGAAATGTTCCACAAGGGCCTCATCTCGCAGGATACCTTCGTGATGAACTATGACCAGTACATTGCCAAGCTCTCCAGCGGCACCGTGGTCGGCATGTTCGACCAGGCCTGGGACTTCCAGACGGCGACCGACGCCCTGCGCGCGGCCGAAATGTTTGAAGACACCTACCAGGGCCTGCCGATCGTCTACTCTGCGGAGCAGGCCGGCAAAGAGATCACCGAACATTACCTCAATGGCTCCGTCATCAACGTCAACCGCGGCTTCGGTATCAGCGTGAACTGCGAAAACCCCGAGCGGCTGATTGCGTTCATGGAAGCGATGCTTGACGACAAATGGCAGAAGATCGTCTGGTGGGGCATTGAAGGCGAAGACTACTACGTAGAAAACGGCCGCATGCTCCGCACCTACGACCAGATCCAAAACGCCGCCAACGCGGTTTGGAGAAACGCCAACAGCGCCTATGTGCTGACCAATTCCATGCCCAAGAAACAGGGCGAAATGGACGACGGCAACAAGTGGGATCCCGCTGCGCAGCCGGAGAACTATTTCCTCCAGATGAACGAATACGACAAGGCTTTCCTCTCGGCTTACAACATGAAGCAGCCGCTGGACTTCTTCAATCCCCCGATCACCATCGCGCCCTACGGCGAAGCGTGGCAGATCGACGTGACGGTTGACCAGGATGCCAACGACGCCAAAGCGGCCTTCCAGGATGCGCAGCGCAGGCTGCTGCCGCAGGTCATCATGTGCGACGAGAGCGAGTTCGACGCCAAGTGGCAGGAATTCGTGGACGCCGTCGTGGCGATCCCGATCACGGACTTCGTGGACTTCATGCAGGAGCAGATTTTGAGCCTCGTGGAGAAGAACAGCTAACCATCCGTTTCCGTCTTAACGGCGGGAGGGTCCCCCTCCCGCCGCAGCCTGTTGAAAAAGCCACATCTGCGTTGTCACCTGCGCGTTGGCGCGGGCATCACGTACGTCCGTGTACGCTCAAACCCGCGCCTCGCTTGCTTCCTAGCATATGCAGCTTTTTGAACAGGTTGCCAGAGTGTCTTCAAAACAAGTTTTTTGACACTCTGACGGCGGGAGGGTCCCCCTCCCGCCGTTTCGTTACCGGCACGCCGCCGCACGTACGGCGGCGGATGATTGATCCTGAAACGAGGTGCGCAGGTTGCTGAACCATCAAACGAAAACCGCCGTACAAATGAAAAGCGGCATTCCCTACCGCGCCATACCCTTTCGCAAGCGGCTGTGGATGCAGCGCCAGCTCATGCTGATGAG
>JAEWTC010000097.1 GCA_023459675.1 Bacillota bacterium
GGTTGACAGGAAAACTTGCCTATGGTACAGTATCCGCGAGGAACAATGAAAACCACGGCCGCCCAAAATGGCGGCACGTTTTCTTGTTCTATTTTTTTATAGACAGGAGAACCGAATGAAACCACCGAAAAAGCGCAAATCCATCCTCCGTCTGCTCGTGCAGATCTTCTTCTTCGTGCTGATCGCCCTGATTTCCGTCAACAAAGGGCTGGAGGAAAGCGGAAAAGCCACGATTCCGTTTCTCTCCACGGCGTCGCTGCATTCGTTATGCCCGTTCGGCGGCGTGGTAACGCTGTACAACCTGATCACCGTGGGCACGCTCATCCAGAAAATACACGCGTCCGCCGTGGTGCTGCTGGGGCTGGTGCTGCTCCTGTCGGTCCTGTTCGGGCCGGTGTTCTGCGGCTGGGTCTGCCCGCTGGGCTCCCTGCAGGAATGGGTTGGCAAGCTCGGCAAGAAGCTGTTCCGAAAGCGCTACAACAACTTCGTACCCCGCAAGCTGGACAGGGTGCTGCGCTACATCCGTTTCGCAGTTCTTCTCTGGGTGGTGTTCGTCACCGCGCGCAGCGCCACGCTGCTGTTTGCAAACGTAGACCCCTACAACGCCCTGTTCACCTTCTGGTTTGAGGAGGCGGCGCTGCCCGCGATGATCATTCTCGGTCTCACACTTGCGGGATCGCTGTTCATAGAGCGGCCGTGGTGCAAGTACGCCTGCCCCTACGGCGCGCTGCTGGGGCTGTTCAACAAAATCCGCATCTTCAAAATCCGGCGCACGCCCTCCACCTGCATCTCCTGCAACCGCTGCACGAATGTTTGTCCCATGAACATCAACGTGGCCGGGAAGGAAGTTGTAACCGATCTGCAGTGCATCAGCTGCCTGGAATGCACCTCGGAGCGCGCCTGCCCGGTGGAGGATACCGTGGAATTGTCGCTGCGGCTGCAACGCGCCGCCGCGGACGCAGAGGAGGCCGCACAATGAAAATCAAACTCTGGATGCTCGCGCTGCTGATCTTCGTCGTCATTTTCGGCGGCATCGGGCTGACGATGCTCACCGGCGACTGGGCCACGGAATCTACAAAAATCCCGGCGAAGTTCACCACGGGCGAGAACGCGGGCGAGTATATTCCCGAGGACATCCGCGGCTCGTACACGTTCCAGGACGTCGCCAGCGCCTTTGGCATCGAGCTTTCCGTGCTGTACGACGCGTTTGGCATTCCCGCCGGCACGGACGGCGCCGCCGTGAAAACCAAGGACATCGAGGCCGTGTACGGCGACGCGGAGATCGGCAACGGCTCGGTGCAGGTGTTCGTGGCGCTGTATAAAAACCTGCCGGTCACGCTGGACGGAACCTACCTGCCCGCGCGCGCCGCGGAAATCGTGCTGGAAGCCAACCCAAACCTTTCGCAGGCGCAGAAGGATTACCTTGCGCTGTACCAGGTGGATACCGCGGCCGCCGCCGCGCCCACGGAAACCGAAGCAACTGAGGCCCCGGCCGCGGAGGGGGAGCCCGCCGTAAAGGGCACCACCACCTTCCAGCAGGCGCTGGACCTGGGGCTTTCCAAGGAGCAGATCGAAACGATCATCGGCGGCCCGATACCCGCCGCCAATACCGCGATCCGCGATTACTGCTCGCAGAACGGACTTTCGTTCTCCGAGATCAAAACCAAGTTAAACGACGCGCTGGCGGGCGGGGTGTAGCAACAGGCGCATGGAAAACAGGTTTTCCCTTGCGAACAGCCAATCCAGCCGCAGGGGAAAACCTGCGGGCAATGTCTTATCCGTATCCAGCCGCCCGGGATGCATACCCAAAGGAACCAGCAGCCGTAACGGCTTGTTTTCCCTCTGTTTTGACGGTTGACTTCAATGCGGCAACTTGATAAAATCGGCGGGTATCTTTACGTTGCAGGAGAATTATTGACCGTGCAGAAACTCCAGCCCAAGTTGATCCGCGCCATGAAGAACTACACCCGCAAACAGTTTGTTGCCGATCTCACCGCAGGGTTTATCGTCGCCATCATCGCGCTGCCGCTTTCCATCGCTTTGGCGCTGGCGTCCGGCGTGCGGCCGGAACAGGGCATTTATACGGCCATCGCGGCCGGGTTTATCGTATCGCTGCTGGGCGGCAGCCGGGTGCAGATCGCAGGCCCCACGGCGGCGTTTGCTACCATCGTGGCGGGCGTGGTGGCGCACAGCGGCATGGAAGGGCTGGTCGTCGCCACGCTGATGGCCGGGGTCATGCTGATTCTCATGGGGCTTTTCCGCCTGGGTTCGCTGATCAAGTTCATTCCCCTCACCATCACCGTGGGCTTTACGGCGGGCATCGCCGTGAGCATTGCCATCGGCCAGATGAAGGATTTTCTAGGCATCCGTTATCTGTCGGGGCTTGACACCGTGGAAACGCTGGACAAGCTGAAGGCAGTGTTTTTGAGTTTTGGCAGTTTGAACTGGCAGGCGATGGCGGTTGGGCTTGCGGCGCTCGCCGTGCTCATCATATGGCCACGGTTCAGTAAAAAAATCCCCGCATCGCTGATTGCGGTGCTGGTGGGCATCTTTATGGTGAAGGCGCTGAACATGCCGGTAAACACCATCGGCGATCTGTACCAGATTAACGGCGGCCTGCCGACGCTCACATGGTACCCCGTCAGCATCGGAAAAATGATCGCCATGTTCCCCGACGCCTTAACCATCGCGATGCTCGCGGCGGTGGAATCCCTGCTGTCCTGCGTGGTGGCGGACGGGATGATCAACAGCCGCCACAACTCCAACATGGAATTGGTGGCGCAAGGCTTTGCCAACATCGGCTCGGTTCTGCTGGGCGGCATTCCCGCCACGGGCGCCATCGCCCGCACCGCGGCCAACGTGAAAAACGGCGGCCGCACGCCGATTGCAGGCATGGTACACTCCGTGGTGCTGCTGCTGGTGCTGCTCGTGCTGATGCCCTACGCGGCGCTAATTCCCATGCCCGTGATCGCGGCGATTTTATTCGTGGTGGCTTACCACATGAGCGAGTGGCGCACGTTTGCGCGGCTGTGCAAGAAAGCGCCCAAGAGCGATATTCTGGTACTGGTGACCACGTTTGTGCTCACCGTAACGTTTGATTTGGTGGTTGCCATCGGCGTAGGTATGATTTTAGTCTGTATCCTGTTCGTTAAACGCATGAGCGAGCAGAGCGACCTGCGCGCCTGGGTGGACGCCGATCAGGTGGAGATGGGCAACGGCATCGAAATTCCCAAAAGCACCCGCGTGTTCGAACTGGAAGGCCCGCTGTTTTTCGGCGTGGCGGACAAGCTGGGCAAAGGTTTGTATATCGACGATTGCCATTGCCTCATCCTGCGGATGCGCTCCGTAAACAGCGTGGACATTTCGGCGCTCCACGCGCTGGAGCAGATTTTCGCAAGTTGCCACAAGCGTGGCATCCCCATGATTTTATCGCACCTGAACGCGCAGCCCGAAGCGATGCTTCGCAAGGCCGGTTTCCTGGAAAAGATCGGTGCGGAAAACGTTTGCCCCACCATCCGCCAGGCGCTGGACCGCGCCCGGGTGATTGTGAACGATCCGCTGCCCGGCGGCGCGGAGAACGCCGCCGTACCGGAAGCGCAAACGGTGTAAGCCGCGGCAAGCGTCCAAGGGCGGCAGCGCTGCCGCCGGACGGAACATCGTGCCGGAGAATGCGGACGACGGCCCCCGCCGAGCAGCGCGCCGCGCCGGAGAACACGGATAAAACAAAACCTCCCCGGCCGGAGTTTGCTCCGCGGGGAGGTTCTCTTTTATGCCTGCGGTGAAAGAAGCGCGCACAGCGCCCCGTAAAACGCTTCGTCCTGGGCTTTGGTTCGTTTGGCCGGGCCTTTCAGCCGCCCGCCGCCCATGCGGATCTTGCGGGCGGTGTGCCGCGCCAGCAGCAGCGCGCCGATGTTGTCATCCGTATAGCGCATGCCGTCCTGGCTGAGCACAACCGCCTGCCTGGCAAGCGCCATGGCGGCCAGGCCGTAATCCTGCGTCACCACGAGGTCGCCCGGCATAATCAGGTTCACGAGGCGGAAATCCGCGCTGTCCGCCCCCTTGGAAACGGTTACGGTCTGCGCTCCTTCCCGCTCAAAAAAGTGGGCGGTATCGCAGATCAGCAGCACCTCCACGCCTTGCCGCCTGGCGCAGCGCAGCGTGATATCCACCACCGGGCAGCCGTCCGCGTCGATCAGGATTTTCATGGTTTACGCCCTGCTTCCGCCGTATTTCCATTCGGTGCGTCAGCCAAGGGCGACGTCGAGCACCATCATGATCGCAAACCCGACCATCGCGCCGATGGTCGCGATATCGGTCTTGGATCCGCCTTCCTCCCGCTGGGCCTCCGGTATGAGCTCCTCCACAACGACGTAAATCATGGCGCCCGCGGCAAACGCAAGCGCGTACGGCAGAATCGGCTGTATTTTAATCACGGCAAACGCGCCGAGCACGCCCGCAATCGGTTCCACAAGGCCGGACGCCTGCCCGTACAGGAACGCTTTCGACCTGCTGAAGCCCTCGCGCCGCAGCGGGATGGAAACGGCGGCGCCTTCCGGAAAATTCTGCAGCCCGATGCCGATGGCCAGCGCAACCGCGCCCGCAAGGGTCGCCGTCGTTCCCATGCCCGCGGCGACCGCGCCAAACGCCACGCCTACGGCCAGACCCTCGGGAATGTTATGAAGCGTGATGGCCAGCACCAGCAGGATGCTCCGCTGCCACGACGTTTTGATGCCCTCCGCCTTCGCCGTATCCAGCCCCAGATGAAGGTGGGGAAGCAGTTTATCCACCAGATACAGAAATCCCCCGCCTGCCAGAAACCCGATGGCAGCCGTCAGGTATGCGGTCTGCCCGAGCTCCTGCGCCAGCGCAATTCCGGGGGCAAGCAGGGACCAGAAGCTTGCCGCGATCATTACGCCCGCAGCGAACCCCAGCATCCCGTTGAGCACCTTCTTGTTGATGCTCTTGAAGAAAAACACAAGCGCCGCGCCAAGCGCGGTGACGCCCCACGTAAAGGTCGTTGCCAGGAGCGCCTGCTGTACGGGCCCATACTGATTAAGCCATTGAAGCATAAACAAATTCCTCACTTTGCACAGTTGCGATGCTGCGTTTTGGGTATTTCTTCCAGTCACATACGAGAATCCCCCGGAACCGTCAACCGCGGAAACGATGCCTTGGGGATGCGCCATCCGTTCTTACAAGAGCCAGCGTCCGTTCATCGCGCCGCAGGCCCTCAAGCAGTGCGGCGTGGTGGGGCTATGCGCGAAGTAGCGCGGCGATCAAGATCTTCATTGGCTTACATTCTTCGTATCCTTGTCTTGCTTTGATGACTTCCTCGAAAATCTATCAAAATTCTCTTTCCCTAGAAGCCATAGATACCGATCCAGTTCCTTCAGAGAAAACTCCTGCAACCCGAAGTGCTGTTGAAATTGACGAAGTACGTTAACAAAGCGAGGATAATACTTTAACTCGTTCTTCTCGAAAACCGCAAAGGCATCGGTATCCCGGAAGCGGCACAATACCTGATCCACATAACGGTCATAAATCGGATATACATCCGGCCGATGATGACTGCAATACTTCGAGGCAAAGGAGTATAGCTGCTTTGTTCTATCGCGCATCGTAACGTTTTTCATATCTTCCACAAGCATGAGATCGCCAACAGCCAGGCGGTCGTCAATCCGCAGAGAGAGAATACGTTTTGCTACCGGAACCATCGAGAATATGTTCGTACTATAAAACGCATTGAGCGCCGCCACCTTCAGCAGAACATCCGCAATATCCGTGTTGTTTGGCGAATAGCGGCGGAATAGCTTATCAAGCGCATCTTCCTGTGTGGGGTAGCCGGGTAATGCCGCCCATTTCTGTTGATACCGTCTTACAACAGCTATTGATGGAGGAGGCAGCGTATGCTTCACGCGTTTTCTATGCTCACGCTTCGGTGTTCTACTCGTTTGCGGTTTCATAATTCTGTTTAGCTCCGGTTCACCATTGAAAAACAGGAATTTCCGCAATTGTACAAAATGCCATACATAGGAACCAATGCTATGCGGCGTCTGTGATAACGAGCGCATCGCAAGCACCTCTGCGATGCGTCTTCGCGCCAGTTTTTTATAGTCGTCAGCGGCCATCATTTCCCAAATACTGCCGGGCGGATCGGTATGGAATAAAAAGAACGCGGTTGTCAGCGACGTTGTGATCGTGCTTTTGGCATACCCGAGCTTTTGCAGATGCTCTGAATATGCAAGTTTGATGTCTTGCAGTGAGTATGTCCCTAATTGTTCCAAATCAATTCGCATACACTGTATCTCCGTCAATCTTGAACGGCCAAAGTCCATATTTGTTTCAGAGGAATCTTCGCCCGTATCTCCTCGTATTTCCAGCGATCACCTTAGTGCGGCGTTTAACGTCGTACATTTTGTTTCCAGCGCTTCCACCATCCCCACACGCCAAGGGCGAGGAGGGAGAGCAGGGACAGGAGATCCGCGGCGGTAAAGGTCCACGGCTGGGAATAGGATACGGAAACACGGCCGCCGCCGGCGGGCAGGTGCACGACGAGGATGTTGTTATCACCCGTGGAGAGCATCAGCGGCTCCTTGCCGTTCAGCGTTGCGGCGTACAGCGGATAGCGGTACAGCGGAAGCTCCAGCGCCGCGCCCGCCGCCGATGTGTAATCAAACGAGATGTGCAGATAGTCCTTCTCATACCCGGAAAGCGCGGCGTCGCCGGAAACCACGGCGGGCACAGGCGCGCGGCGCAGGTAAGCCTCCACGTCCGTTCCCTCGAAGAAATAATCGCCGGGCAGATGCACCTGCGCCGCAAAATCCGCTTCCTTGTCCGCCATAACCACGGTCTGGTCGGGGGCCTGAATGGCCGCGTCGATCAGCGGCGCGGCGTTGAGGATGGAAAGCAGCAGGCAGCCGAGCACCAAAAGTCTCTGGTGCTTTGGCTCCGGGAACAGCAGGCACGCGCCCGCGGCGAACGTAATAGAAAGCAGCGCCGAGGCCGCGCCCAGATACCGCCACGGGAATTGCACCGTGAACAGGAGCTTACCCAGAACGGGTATTTGATAAACGTACGTCCAGGGAAACAAAACCGAGGCCATGCAAAGCGCCAGCGCCGCAAACCCCGCCGCGGCGCGGCCCGTGGCGTACAGCCCCGGTTCAGCCAGCCGGTTTTCCCGTTTCGCATAGGCGGCGAACAGGAACAAAAGCAGCCCCATGCCCTGCAAAAGCCCCACCGAAAGCGGCATTTCCGCCGTGGTGCCGGGGAAGGTGGTCATCCCCGCGTAAGGGTTGACAAACGAGGCGAACAGCTGCGGCAGGTACGCCGCGTGCAGCCAGATTTGCTTTTCCTGATGGAATATGTCCAGATCCAGCGCGGAGAAGCTAAAAAACGGCACGAGGAACCATAGGTTGATCAGCGCAGTGATCCCCGCGGAGGCAAGCAGCAAAAACATTTGCCGCGCCGACGTTTTACGCAGGACGATGGCGCCCAGCGTAAACAGCCCGCAGCCCAACGCCGCGATTACAAAGCTGATGAGGTGCGTCTGCAGCATACCCGTCATGCCCGCAACCAGCCAAAGAACGCCCCGGGCAGGCGTCATGCGCGCGGTTTGGCCGTCCGGAGCGGGTTTGCGCACCACCGCCGCAATGCCCACGATCACCATGGGGTAGAACAGCATCGCCAGCGCTTCCCCGGCGGCGGCGCGGGTGTAGAGCGTCATCAGCCGGTATACGCCCAGCGTGAACACCGAGGCCGTGATCAACCCCGCCGCGGCGTTACCCGTGAAGCTTTTCACGGCGCGGTACGTAAGGTACGCGGTGAGCGTGTTCAACAGCACAATGAAAGCCTGCCAGCTCACCATCATGGAAACCCCGCACAGCCGGAACAGCGCGGGAATATATAGCGGCAGATCGCCGTACATCACGGAGGACGCGTAACCGTAGCCGTTTAAAAACGTGGGGCTGATCCGCACGGGGAACTGGCCGGACAAAAGCCCGTCCTTAATGCTTTCGATGCGCGTGAGGTGGA
>JAEWTC010000098.1 GCA_023459675.1 Bacillota bacterium
GGGAGCGGGGACTCAACCACAAGCTGGTGATCGTCGTGGGCACGGGCACGCTGGCCGAAAAATATACGCAGAGCATCCGTATGCAGCAGCCGCCGGGCTTTTCGATCCTCGGCTATTTCGGCACCAACCGCGACGCGTTCCACGAGCAGTACCTGGGCGGGGTGGAGATGATCGAGCCGTTCGTCAGCCGCTTTCAGGTGGACGAGATCATCGTTGCGCTGGAACCGGAAGAAACGGGGCTGCTCAAGCCCGTGATCGCCCTGTGCGAGAAAACAGGCTCGAAGGTGGCGATCATCCCCTTTTATAACGACCTGCTGCCCTCCAGCCCGTCGATGGAGATTGTGGGCGAAACCAAGCTGATCTACCTGCGCAGCACCCCGCTGGACAACCTGGGGTACGCCTTTTTGAAACGCGCGTCGGACCTGTTTTGCGGCGCGGTGCTGCTGATCCTTTTGCTGCCGGTGATGGCCGCAGCCGTCGTCGGCATCAAGCTGACAAGCCCGGGGCCGGTGCTGTTCAAGCAGGAGCGCGTAGGCCGGGGCAAACGCTTGTTTTGGATGTACAAGTTCCGCAGCATGCAAGTCAACAGCGCGCAGGATACGGCCTGGACCACGAACGCGGACGCGCGGCGCACGGCGTTTGGCCGGGTGCTTCGTAAGCTGAGCATCGACGAGCTTCCCCAGCTGTTCAACGTCCTCAAGGGCGAGATGAGCCTGATCGGCCCCCGGCCGGAAATCCCCTTCTACGTGGAGAAATTCGCCAAGGATATCCCGTTGTACATGGTCAAGCACCAGATCCGCCCCGGGATGACCGGCTGGGCGCAGATCAACGGCTACCGGGGGGATACGAGCATCGCCAAACGCATCGAGCACGACATCTGGTACATCGAAAACTGGAGCCTCGGCCTCGATTTTCAAATCCTGCTGCGCACGCTGCTGGGCGCGTGGATCAACCCCGAGCAGCTCTCCAACCGAAAGAAGAACAAGAAAAACCCGTGACCGCGGTCACGGGGTTTTCTCTATCAAGCGGAACCTGTTTCCATTTACGCTGTTTACGGCACGCAGCGCACGGTGCAAGTGACCGGCGCAAGCCCTTCCGCCGCAAAGGTCAGGGTCAGCTCCCCGGGCAGGCGCGGGGCGCGCGCCACGCCGTAGGCAAGGCCGCGATAGGTTTTCCGCACGGGCGACCCGGAAAGGGTATGGTCGGCGGGATCGCCGTTATCCAGTCCCAGCAATTCGCCGCCCGCGACCGTCACGAGTACGTCCGTATCCGCGTCCGGCGCCACGGTTCCCTGCGCGTCCACGAGCCGGATTTCAAACTGCACCACGCTCCGCCCGTCCGCGGGCAGGGTTTCCCGGTCCGGCGTTACCCGCAGCGCGGCGGGCTTCCCCGCGGGGCGGATCCCCCTGCGGATGATTTCCTCCCCGGCGCTGTTGCGGCCGACGGCCACCAGCTCGCCCCGGGAATAGGGCACGTCCCAGCTCAGGTGCAGGTCGTTGGTCGTAATCGGCGCAAGCGGGCGTTCAAAATGCGCCCAGCGCTTCGTCATTCCCTGCAGGGGAAACTCGTAGGCCTTCACGCCGTAGCTCCGGCCGTTTACGAAAAGCTCCACGCTGAAGCAGTTGGTATAGCAGATCACGGGATAAACCGTCCCCTCGGGAAGCGGCAAATTCAAATGCGGGAACAGGTGCAGCACGGGCTCGTCCGCGCGCCAGAGGGACTGGTAGAGGAAGTACCCGTCCTTTTCGAAGCCGCAAGTATCCATCACCCCGGGCGACGCGGCCAGATCCGGCCAGAAGCACTCACCCAGGTGGTCGATACCCGTCCACATGAAGCTGCCGATCATATACGGGTGCACTCGCAGGTACTTCCACAGCTTCTCGGCCTTGAGCATTCTGGCGTAGTAGGGCGTCGGCCCCCAGACGCTTTCCTCGGTCTGCAGGCGGTAATCGCCCCGCTTGCCACCCACCGCCACGTCCTCCGTGCCCAGCAGCAGCCAATCCGGGTGCTCTGTTTTTTCCTCGTCGAAAAAGGTCTCGGTGCGTTCCCGCCAGCGGTCGGCATAGTTCACGCCCACAACGTCCAGCGTTTCCAGAAACTCCGCCGTCGCCGCGGCAGGTTCCGCCTTCATGTGGTCGCAGGCCTGGGTCAGGGGGCGGGTCGGGTCCAGCGAGCGGCAGAACTCCGCCAGCATTAGCGCCGTTTCGTGCCCGCCCTCCATGCTTTGTTCGCCCACCTCGTTGCCGATGGACCACAGCACCACCGAGGGATGGTTGCGGTCGCGCAGCACCATGGCTTTCAGGTCATCCTGCCAGCATTGGTCGAAAAACTCGCTGTAGCCGCGGCTTTCGTGGGTGTTGGAGCCGAATTCCTTGCCCTTCATGGCGCGCCATTCGTCAAACGCCTCGTCCATTACCAGAAAGCCAAGTTCGTCGGCCAGGTCCAACAGCGCGGGGTCCGGCGGGTTATGGGAGCAGCGGAGGGCGTTTACGCCCATGTCCTTAAACTTCATCAGCCTGCGCCGCCAGATTTCCGGCGGCACCGCCGCGCCCACGCAGCCCCCGTCGTGGTGCAGGCACACGCCCTGCATAATCACCTTGCGGCCGTTCAATAAAAAGCCCTCCTGCGCGGTATACGCAATCCGGCGGATGCCAAAGCGGGTTTCCACGGTATCGGTCAGCGTATCGCCCCGGTAAAGCCGGGTGACCGCCGTATAGAGCGCCGGGCAGGCGAGATCCCAAAGCTGCGGGTTGAGCACGACCAGCGTTTGCGATACCACCGCGTCTTCTTCCGCGGGCACGTCCATCTGCCGGATGGCGGCGCGGGCGCCGTCCGCCGTGAGGATTTCGGTTTCCAGCCGCACGGGCTGCCCCAAGGCCGCGCCCAGCACGCGGGTATCCGCCTGCACCTCGGCCATGTTTTCGGTGATCACCGGCGTGGTGAGATAGGTACCCCACTGGGCAACGCACAGAGCCTGCGTTTTACACAGGGTTACGTTGCGCGTGACGCCGCTGCCCGTGTACCAGCGGGAGTTGGGCTGGCGGGAGTTGTCCACCCGCACCAGAAGCTCGTTCTCTCCCGCCCGCAGCGCGCCGGTGATCTCCACCGCAAACGAGGTATAGCCGTACAGGTGGCTGCCGATCTCCGCGCCGTTGAGCCACAGGGTGCAGTTCATGTACACGCCCTCGAAATACAGGCTCACGCGCTCCCCGGCCGCCGCGGCCGCGGCAAAGCGTTTGCGGTACCAGCCGATACCCGTGCGCACGTACCCGCCCGAGCCGCAGCTTGCGTTATGCTCGTCCGCGGGGTATTCGCGGGACCAGTCGTGGGGCAGCTGCACAGGCCGCCACGCGGCCCCGGCCTTTGGAAACGCTTCGTCGTCCGTCAAAGCGAAATGCCAGTCAAACCCGAAAAATTCCTGCTGCCGGTTTACGCCGGGCTGAAAACAGGTTTCCATCTGCGTCACCTCCGGGATGTTGCTTACCAGGTTCTCTGCCGTTATCATACCATAACCGGCGGCGGCGTACACGCCCGGCGCGCCAAATTCGTATCTTGCATACCGCAGCCGATGCCTGTATGATAGAAGCAGAAAAAGGAAAGGCTGCCTTGCGTACATGACAAAGATTACGGCGTCCCTCCCGGCGCTGAAGCTTTCGTTCTCGGCCGGGCAGGGCTTTAACGAAGACCGGGCGGTGTGCAAGCGGTATGCCGATATCCGCCTGTTGGCGGCTTTCGACGGCTGCGGCGGCGTGGGCGCCAAGCGCTATCCCCAGGTGAACAACCATACCGGCGCGTATATCGCGGCCGGGCTGTATGCCGATTGTCTGGAAAAATGGTTTGCCAAAAACGCGTATGATCTGCCCCAGGCGCGTACGGGCCAGGAGCTGTGCACGTTGTTTCAGCAGACGGCGCTTACCTATCACCGCCGCTATCTGGAAAGCACGCCGTCCGCCGTAACCGGCAGCATGGTGCGCGCGCTGCCAAGCACCGCGGCCATTGCGCTGCTGTTTTCGGATTCCTCGGCGACGGTCTACTGGGCGGGCAACACGCGCGGGTATCTTTTAACCGAGCGGGGCTTGTGGCAGCTAACGGAAGACGACCTTGCCACGCAGTGCGACGCGTTCGAAAGCCTGTACGCGGACGCGCCGATTTCCAACTTCCTGTGCGCGGATCAGGCGTTCGCCCTGCACGAGCGGCGGGTGAAACTGCCGGAAAAAGGCGTGCTGGTGCTTGCGACGGACGGCGCGTTTCACGCCCTGCCCACGCCCATGCATTTTGAGGCGCTGCTGCTAGGTACCATGCAGGAAGCGCAGACGAAAATACAGTGGCGCAGGCTGCTGAAAAACCGCCTGCATCCCCAGGCGGCAGACGACGTTACGCTGCTTTTGCAGCCGTTCGGGTTTTCCGCGCTGGACGAGATGAAGGCGCATTTTGACAAACGGCGCAGGCACGTGCAGCAGGCGTATATCCTGCCCGCCGACCAGGCGGAGCGGGACAGCCTGACGGCCCTCAAAACGCTGTGGGAACTGTATTTGAAGGAATAATCAAGAAAACGGAAAGTTCATATGCCCGATGAACGCATCGGCAAACAGCGGGTTGCCGCTCAGCGTCACCTGCCGGGCGGCCGCCGCGATGCGGCCGGCCGTTTCGCGAAGCGTTTCGTTTTGTAAAAGCAGGCACGCGCCCTCCAGCGCGGCGTTGCCCAGCACCTGCGCTTTGGCCGCGAGCACGCGCGGGAACAGGCCGATGGCCGCCGCGCTGCGCGTGTTTAAGTGGCTGCCGAAGCCGCCCGCAATGAACAGCGTTTGAAGCTCCTCCACGGCAACGCCCGCCGCGCCCAGCAGCGTTTCGATCCCCGCCGCCACGGCGGCCTTGGCCAGCTGCACCTGCCGGATATCCTGCCGCGTGAGAACCACGCCCGGCGCAACCGCAATGCGTTCGTCCTCCATGGCGCCGTATTCGTCGATCCACCCAAGCCGCAAGAGCGCGGCAACGGCGTCCACCAGCCCGGAGCCGCAGAAGCCCCGCGCCTCGCCCCCGCCGATCACGTGAAAATCCAACGCGTTTTGCGCCGTCCAGGCCTTGTCGATCGCGCCGGGCACGCCGCCCATGCCGCAGGAAATGCCCGCGCCTTCAAACGCCGGGCCAACCGCCGTGGAGGCGACGTACAGCGTGCCGCCATGCCACAGGGCGATTTCGCCGTTGGTGCCCACGTCGCACAGCAGGGCCGTTTCCCCGCGCTCCATTATCCCGCTGGAAAGCACCGCGCAGGTGAGGTCCGCGCCTGTAAACGCCCCGATTGCCGGGGGCAGATAGGCGGGGAAGCCGAGCACCGCTTCCGTGTGCCCGAACAGGCATTCCACTGGAAACGGCGCGGCGGCAAACGCCTGTACGCTGCGGCCCGTGAGAAGCGTAAGCATCACGGTATTGCCCGTGATTACGGCGCGGGTGACCGGCGGCAGCCCGGCCGTCATGCTCGAAAGCGCCTCCAGCACGCTTTTTCGCAGCTGGGATGCCTTACCCGAAAGCGCCGCCGAAACCCGCCCCACCACGTCCGCCGCCGTGTTCGCCTGCGGGTTGAGCATGGAGGCCCCGGCATACAGCGCGCCGGTTTGCGCGTCAAACAGGCGCAGCTCCAGCGTGGTTGTGCCGATATCCGCGGCCATCGCAAGCGAGGACGCGCCCTGCGCGCCGCACACCTGCCATGTGAAGCCCGCGGGCGTTTGCAGCACAACCTCGCAATCCCCCATCAGCCGCATGCGGCAGGAGAGGCGAACGCCGTGTTTTTGCTCCGCCTCGTCGGGCGGAGAGAGTTTCCCCCATGCCTGCACCGCGCATTTGCCGCACACGCCCCGGCCGCCGCAGGGGTGCGCGAACGATACGCCCCGCGCCTGCAGCACCTCCATCAGCAGCGGCTCGCCCAAAAAGGGGATCTCCACGGAGTTCCCCTGCGTGCGCAGCGTAAGGCGGCCGCTCAATCCGGCTCCCCGCTTTCCGGCGCGGGCAATTGCAAAAGCTCGCTGACGGTGACAGGCTCAAACCCCGCGTCCAGCAGCATGGGAAGGAGCGTCGTAAGGCAGCGGACGTCCTTCTGGTTGGTGTG
>JAEWTC010000099.1 GCA_023459675.1 Bacillota bacterium
CTTACGCGAAAACCTTGGCCACAACGCCGGAGCCCACGGTACGGCCGCCTTCGCGGATAGCGAAGCGGAGGCCCTGCTCGATGGCGATGGGGGTGATCAGCTTGATTTCCATGTCGATATGGTCGCCGGGCATGACCATCTCGGTGGTGCCGGGCAGCTTGATGTTGCCGGTCACGTCGGTGGTGCGGAAGTAGAACTGCGGACGGTACCCGTCGAAGAACGGGGTGTGGCGGCCGCCCTCTTCCTTGGTCAGCACGTAGACCTGACCCTCGAAGTGGGTGTGGGGCTTGATGGTGCCGGGCTTGGCCAACACCTGGCCGCGCTCGATTTCATCACGCTGCACGCCGCGCAGCAGTGCGCCGACGTTGTCGCCCGCCTGGGCGGAGTCCAGGGTCTTGCGGAACATTTCCAGGCCGGTGACGACGGTGGAGCGGGCCTTGTCCATCAGGCCGACGATTTCAACCGTGTCGCCAACTTTGGCAACGCCGCGTTCCACACGGCCGGTGGCAACGGTGCCGCGGCCGGTGATGGTCATGGTGTCTTCCACGGGCATCAGGAAGGGCTGATCCACCGAGCGCTCCGGATCGGGGATGTAGCTGTCGACGGCGTCCATCAGCTCGAAAATGCATTTGCATTCTTTGGCGTTCTTGACGTCGGTGCCGCCGGCCATGAGATATTCCATGGCCTTGAGGGCGGAGCCCTTCACGAAGGGGATGTCGTCTGCCGGGAATTCGTACTGCGCAAGCAGCTCGCGGATTTCCATTTCGACGAGTTCCAGAAGCTCTTCGTCGTCCATCATGTCGGTCTTGTTGAGGAACACGACGATGTAGGGAACGCCGACCTGACGGGCAAGCACGATGTGCTCACGGGTCTGGGGCATGGGGCCGTCGGGAGCCGAAACGACCAGGATGGCGCCGTCCATCTGCGCGGCGCCGGTGATCATGTTTTTCACATAGTCGGCGTGACCCGGGCAGTCCACGTGCGCATAGTGGCGTTTCGAGGTTTCGTATTCCACGTGGGCGGTGTTGATGGTGATTCCGCGTGCCTTCTCTTCGGGAGCCTTGTCGATGTCTTCATATTTCATCGCTTTGGCTTCGCCCAGCTGCGCCAGCGTCATGGTGATGGCTGCGGTCAAGGTGGTCTTGCCGTGGTCAACGTGCCCGATGGTGCCGATGTTTACGTGCGGCTTGGTGCGTTCAAAATGTGCCTTGGCCATAGTGGATATCCTCCTTTATAACGGATCCGATACTTGATTTGTTGCCGGTACGGCTGCATGCGGTTGGAGCGGGTGATGGGAATCGAACCCACGTGACCAGCTTGGGAAGCTGGAGCTCTACCATTGAGCTACGCCCGCACGTCCGCACACCACGACCAGACAGAGCTTATTTTAACTCCTTTCCTGACCCTTGTCAACCTATATTTCCGCGTTATTGCAGCCGCGCCGCTATCGCAAGGCCCGCGTCGCGCCGCCGGGCCGCCGCAGCGCGAAGACGGACCGGCATATTATTCTGTCGCTTCCTCTATATATACAAGTTCACGGCGCCGGGCCGGCGGCGTTCCCAAGCGCTGCTCTGCGGCGTTCCCCAAGCGTCGCCCGGCGGCGCGGCGCACGTTTCGCAGCCGTTGGGAAAAGCGCCGTCCCCTCCAAAGGACGGCGAGAAACCGAAAGCGCCCGTATGCGCGGATGAAATCGTTTTATCGCCTGGCAGTCACATCGTATCCGGCGGATAATCGCCCAAATCCTCCCGCTTCCCGCCGTACCAACCTGCCGGCGGCATGAAATACTGCGTCTGCTCCCCGCCGAAAACCGCAAACGTTTTCGGAAAATGTACGATTTCCGCATCATTAGCCGGTAAATTACCAGTTTTTCGTGATATTTTTCACTCTTTGCCCGCAGATGTTCCCAAAAACCCGCCGCCGTCTGTGGGAAACCGCGGCGTTCCCAACTGCCTGCGTTCGGCCGGAACGGCGCCGTCTATGCCCGACTCCACGCTTTGCAGGCCGTTTATGTGCCCGCACACATAGTGCATTATTACTAATTTCTATTTTTATGTCTTATTTATATCCTATATCTTCAGCGATTCTATTCCAGAATGTGTGTTGACAAATTCCGCTAATGATCGTATAGTGGTTTTAGCTAATTAGCCGCTAACCTCAAACGTTTTGGTACGAGTGCCTGCACGGATGCGCAGAGGAATTCCTGAAGCCCGAAGCCGCGAAAGCACCCGCAAAGGGCGTCAAGTTCCGCGTTGGCTACCGTACGGCACGCCGGACACTGAGATGGGGGCTATCTAGAACAAAAAATGGAGGGGAATGTATGAAAAAGGCACTCGCAATTCTCTTGGGCCTCACGCTGCTTCTCGGCATGGCAGGCACTGCCGCCGCGGCAGACAAAACCGTCATCAATCTGTGGACATTCACCGATGAAGTCCCCAAGATGGTTGACAAATTCCTGGCATTGAACCCCGATTTTGCCGCACAGTATGAAGTAGTCAGCACCATCATCGCGACCACCAACGGCGAATATCAGCCCGCTCTGGACGCGGCCCTGCTCGCCGGCGGCGCGGACGCCCCCGACTTCTACACCGCAGAATCCGCCTTCGTTCTCAAGTACACCCAGGGCGACGCGTACCAGTATGCCGCCCCGTACAAAGACCTGGGCATTGATGTGGACGCAGCGCTTGCCGCCGCCGACATCGCACAGTATACCGTGGACATCGGCACCAATCCCAACGGCGATCTCGTGGGCCTCGGCTATCAGGCCACCGGCGCTGGCATGATCTATCGCCGTGACATCGCCATCGACGTGTGGGGCACGGATGATCCCGCCGTCGTCGCCGAGAAGACTGGTCCCGGCTGGGACAAGTTCATGGAAGCGGCCGCCGAACTCAAGGCGAAGGGCTATGCCATCGTATCCGGCCCCGGAGACATCGGCCAGGTTATCCGCACCGGCGGCGAACAACCCTGGATCGTGGACGGCAAACTGACCATCGACCCCTATCGTGAATCCTATCTGGATTATGCGAAAGCTTTGTATGACGGCGGCTATATGAACGACACCACCGCCTGGACCGACGCCTGGTTTGCCGACATGGCAGGCATCGGCGCGCAGCCCGTGTTCGCGTTCTTCGGCCCCGCATGGCTGATCAACTACGTCATGGTCAACAATGCTGGCGACACCGCCGGCAAGTGGGCCGTGACCACCCCGCCGGTGGGCTTCTTCTGGGGCGGCACCTGGCTGATGGCGAACAAGGACTCCGATGTGAAAGAGGCCGTAGGCCAGATCATCAACTGGATCACCCTTGATACGTCCGAGACCGGCCTGCAGTACTTCTGGGCCAACGGCACCATGAAAGAGGGCGAAGTCGGCACCAAGGATACCGTTGCTTCCGGCACCGTAATGGCGAAGTCCGACGGCACCGTGGCGTTCCTGGGCGGCCAGAACATGTTCGACGTCTTCGTACCGGCCAACGCGTTCGCTTCCGGCGCATCGCTGACCCAGTACGACGAGACCATCTACACCTACTTCAACACCCAGGTGCAACAGTATAAGCTGGGCGAAAAAACCCGGGAAGAAGCGATCGAAGCCTTCAAGCAGGACGTTGCCGACAACCTGGACGTTATCGTAGAGTAATCCTCAAGTCCAAGAAATCCGCAGGGGCAGCGGATGGCGCAAGTCATCCGCCCCCTGCCTTATTTGAGTGAGGTTGAATGTGAGATGAACAAACGTCCAAGGAGCATCAGTTATGCACGGTACGGGTATTATTTCGTCATCCCGTTCGTCGTCGCCTATCTGATCTTCTCGTTATATCCAACCATTTATACGGCGCTTCTCGGCTTTACCGACTCTAAAGGCCTGGGTAACATCAGCTGGAATTTCATCTCGGAACCGTTTAAGAACTTCGAAACCATCCTGAATAATAAATCATTCAAGTTGTCCATTATCAACACGTTCCAGATCTGGATCATGAACTTCATCCCGCAGATCCTGCTTGCGCTGCTCCTGACCGCATGGTTTACCTCCCCCGCCATCCGTCTGCGGGGCAAGGGCGCGTTCAAAGTGATCTTTTATATGCCAAACATCATCACAGCGGCTTCTATTGCCATTTTGTTCAACGCATTATTCGGGTATCCGATCGGGCCCGTGAACTACATTCTGCAAAACTTAGGCCTCATTGACGCGGCGATCTCTTTCACAAACCTGAAAGATGCATCCCGTTTAATTGTTGCGTTTATCCAGTTCTGGATGTGGTACGGCTATACCATGATCATACTGATCTCAGGGGTGCTCGGTATCAATCCAGAGCTTTTTGAAGCGGCCTCCATCGACGGCGCTTCCAGCACGCAGACGTTCCTACGCATCACGCTTCCAAATCTGAAAACAATCCTGCTGTACGTGCTGGTCACCAGTATGATCGGCGGATTGAATATGTTCGACATTCCTAAGGTCATGCTTAACGGCGGCCCGGATAACGCCACGCTGACCGCCAGCGTATTCATTTACAACCAAGCCTTCAGCGGAAGTTATTTGTATGCGCGCGCTTCTGCGGCAAGCATGCTCGTATTCCTGATTATCGCCGCCCTGTCGTCCGTGATGTTCTTCCTGATGCGCGACAGGCATGACGCCAAACAGCGGAGGGCATCCAATAAGGCTGTAAGGCATTTCCGGCAGCAGCAGAAAAAAACGGGAGGTGCCGTTGCGTCATGATACGAAAATTATCCGCTGGGCAGATCATTTTTCGGGTACTTGCCTACGCCGTTTGCGTATTGCTGGTCATCATGTCCATCTTCCCGTTCGTCATCATGGTAATCAACGCCACACGCAGCACACCGGAGATACAACAGCAGACGATATCACTGCTCCCATCCAACCATTTTCAAAGTAATATCGACGTTCTGGAAGGCAAATCATTCAACGCGTACATCGGGTTTAAGAACTCCTTTATCATCGCGGCGTTTTCCACCATCCTGACCCTCTATTTCTCGTCGCTCACGGCACACGCGTTGGTCAACTATTCCTGGAAGCTCCGCCGGCCGTTTTTCACGTTCATCATGGTCGTGATGATGATTCCGGCACAGATTACGGGTATCGGGTTTTTTCAATTCATGTACTCCATCGGGATGACTAACAACTTCCTTGCACTGATTATTCCGACCATGGCGGCACCCGCAGGCGTGTTTTTCATGCGGCAGTTCCTGATCGCTACCTTCCCGTTGGATCTACTCGAGGCGGCGCGTATTGACGGTTCCCATGAGTTCCTCACGTTCAACCGCATCGTGCTGCCCATTATGAAACCGGCGCTGGCCACACAGGGCATCTTTGCGTTCGTCACCAGCTGGAACGCCCTGTTCATGCCGATGGTGCTTTTAACCAGCTCGAACAACTACACGATGCCGCTGATGGTCAACCTCCTGCGCGGCGACATCTACAAAACCGAGTACGGCGCCATCTACCTGGCGCTGACGCTCACGGTGCTTCCGCTGTTCGCGGTGTATTTTTCCCTGTCCAAGTACATCATCGCGGGTGTGGCGCTGGGCGGCGTAAAGGGGTAACCAAGCCCATTCGAAACGCCCGCCGGAAATCGCCGCGGCATTGCGGCTGCCACAGAGAACCGGAGAAGGAGAAAAGATATGCTTTTCTCCTTCTCTTTATTTGCAGGTAACTGGGGTTTCTTCCCAGCGCGGAACTGTTTATGGCAAGTTTCAAGCCCCTTTGCTATAATGGCTTTGGAGACGAAA
>JAEWTC010000100.1 GCA_023459675.1 Bacillota bacterium
CCGCCGCGGCCGCCGCCGGGCTGTACGGCGGCGCGTACCGCGATCGCTTCCTCTATATAGCAGCACGCCGCGGCGGTGCGCTTCCCGACGCGTGGAAACGCCGCCGCAGCAGCTTAAGGCACGCCGCAAACGCAGCCGGAAGCGGTAACGGTTCCGTGTAGAACGGGAAAGGCGGGAACATCACCCGCCGATTCTCAGGCATTCGTTTTCGCATCACAAAGAATCCGTACGAAGTAAATATCGCGGAGAACCGCAACTTAAACGCATGGATTGCACCCATGCGCAAAGTTTACAAGGAAACGCAATCCGCCGGTATAGGGACGGCTTTTCCACAAAAAGCCGAAAATAAGTAAAATATGCATCCGATTCGTTGAAATCGTTTTACCGGATTGCCGTCCGGACCGAGTTGGCGCAGAAGCCGCAAAAACAGACGCATTGCGGCAAGAACATCCGCTGCGCGGAGATTGATGCGGATCTTCACGCCCGCGAAAAAGCGCAAACGTTTTCGCTTTTCGTACGAAATACGCCCCTCCGGCCATGCATTTTACCGTTTTTCAGCGTTTTTTCCGCATTTCAGGGTCCGATTCACCCTTTTAACCCCGCTGTCCGCGGCAGAACCGGGCGGCCGCGGACGCCCAATTTAGCCCCGTGCGCCGCATTCCGGGCCTCCCAGGAACGCTTCGAGAGCCGGCCTTGTGCCCGCGCACATAGTGCATTATGACCAATATTTGTATTTTTGTCTTATTTATATCCTATACTAATCGCGATTCTTCCCCAGAATCTGTGTTGACAAATTCCGCTAATGATCGTATAGTGATGTTAGCTAATTAGTCTGTAACCTCAAACGTTTTGGTACGAATGTCTGCAAGGCTTGCGCAGGGGACGTGTGAAACCTCGGCCGGAAAAAGGGTTCATATTGCGCTCCGGCATCCCGTATGGCGGCGCCCAATGCGATGGTGAAGGCTATCTAGAACAAAAAATGGAGGGAAATGTATGAAAAAGGCACTCGCAATTCTCTTGGGCCTCACGCTGCTTCTCGGCATGGCTGGCACAGCCGCCGCGGCAGACAAAACCGTCATCAATCTGTGGACATTCACCGACGAAGTCCCCAAGATGGTTGACAAATTCCTGGCGTTGAACCCGGATTTTGCCGCACAGTATGAAGTAGTCAGCACCATTATCGCGACCACCAACGGCGAATATCAGCCCGCGCTTGACGCGGCCCTGCTTGCCGGCGGCGCGGACGCCCCCGACTTCTACACTGCGGAATCCGCCTTCGTTCTCAAGTACACCCAGGGCGACGCGTATCAGTATGCCGCGCCCTACAAAGATCTGGGCATCGATGTGGACGCAGCGCTTGCGGCCGCTGACATCGCGCAGTACACCGTGGATATCGGCACCAACCCCAACGGCGATCTCGTAGGCCTTGGCTATCAGGCCACCGGCGCGGGCATGATCTATCGCCGTGACATCGCCATCGACGTGTGGGGCACCGATGATCCCGCCGTTGTCGCCGAAAAAACCGGCCCCGGCTGGGACAAGTTCATGGAAGCGGCCGCTGAGCTGAAAGCGAAGGGCTATGCCATCGTTTCCGGCCCCGGAGACATCGGCCAGGTTATCCGCACCGGCGGCGAACAGCCCTGGATCGTGGATGGCAAACTGACCATCGACCCCTATCGTGAATCCTATCTCGATTATGCCAAAGCCCTCTATGACGGCGGCTACATGAACGACACCACCGCCTGGACCGACGCCTGGTTCGCAGACATGGCCGGCATCGGCGCCCAGCCCGTGTTCGCATTCTTCGGCCCCGCCTGGCTGATCAACTACGTCATGGTCAACAACGCTGGCGACACCGCCGGCAAGTGGGCCGTAACCACCCCGCCGGTCGGCTTCTTCTGGGGCGGCACCTGGCTGATGGCGAACAAGGACTCCGATGTGAAGGAAGCCGTAGGCCAGATCATCAATTGGATTACCCTTGACACGTCCGACACCGGCCTGCAGTATTTCTGGGCCAACGGCACCATGAAAGAGGGCGAAGTCGGCACCAAGGATACCGTTGCTTCCGGCACCGTGATGGCGAAGTCCGACGGCACCGTGGCATTCCTGGGCGGCCAGAACATGTTCGACGTCTTCGTACCGGCCAACGCGTTCGCTTCCGGCGCATCGCTGACCCAGTACGACGAGACCATCTACACCTACTTCAACACCCAGGTGCAGCAGTATAAACTCGGCGAAAAATCCCGCGAAGAAGCGATCGCAGCCTTCAAGCAGGACGTCGCCGATAACCTGGACGTTATCGTAGACTAATTCCAACGTCCAACAATCCGCAGGGGAAGCGGATGGCGCAAGCCATCCGCCCCCTGCCTTATTTGAGTGAGGTTGAATGTGAGATGAACAAACGCCCAAGAAGCATCAGCTATGCGCGGTACGGGTACTATTTTATTATCCCGTTCGTCGTCGCCTACCTGATCTTCTCATTGTATCCAACCATTTATACGGCGCTGCTCGGATTTACCGATTCCAAAGGCCTGGGCAACATCAACTGGCATTTCATCTCAGAGCCGTTCAAGAATTTCGAGACGATTTTAAGCAACAAATCGTTCAAACTTTCCGTCGTCAATACGTTTCAGATCTGGCTGATGAACTTCATCCCGCAGATCCTTCTGGCGCTGTTATTGACCGCCTGGTTCACGTCCCCGTCCATCCGCCTGCGGGGCAAGGGCGCGTTCAAAGTGATCTTCTACATGCCAAACATCATCACGGCGGCATCCATCGCCATTCTGTTCAACGCGCTGTTCGGATACCCGATCGGCCCGGTGAACTACGTTTTGCAGAACCTTGGCCTCATCGACGCGGCGATTTCTTTCACCAACCTGAAAGACGCATCCCGTCTCATTGTAGCGTTCATTCAGTTCTGGATGTGGTACGGCTATACCATGATTATTCTGATCTCCGGCGTACTCGGCATCAATCCAGAGCTTTTTGAAGCGGCGTCCATCGACGGCGCTTCCAGTACACAAACGTTTCTGCGCATCACCCTGCCCAACCTGAAAACGATCCTGCTGTACGTACTGGTCACCAGCATGATCGGCGGGTTGAACATGTTCGACATCCCCAAGGTTATGCTTAACGGCGGGCCTGACAACGCAACGCTGACAGCCAGCGTATTCATTTACAACCAGGCGTTCAGCGGAAGCTACCTGTACGCCCGCGCGTCCGCCGCTAGCATGCTCGTGTTCCTGATCATCGCGGCACTGTCCTCCGTCATGTTCTTCCTGATGCGGGACAAGCACGAAGCCAAGCAGCGGAGGGTTTCCAACCGCGCCGCCAGGCAATACCGCCAGCACCAGAAAAAAACGGGAGGTGCCGTTGCGTCATGAAACGAAATCTAACCGTAGGCCAGATCGCCTTCCGGGTGATCGCCTACACCGTGTGCATATTGCTGGTCATGATGTCCATCTTCCCGTTCGCCATCATGGTGATCAACGCCACGCGCAGCACGCCCCAGATTCAGCAGCAAACCATATCGCTGCTCCCGTCCACCCATTTCCAGAGCAACATCAAGGTGCTGGAAGGCAAATCCTTCAACGCCATCGTCGGCTTTAAGAACTCCCTGATCATTGCATCGTTCTCCACGCTGTTGACCCTCTACTTCTCGGCGCTCACCGCGCACGCGCTGGTGAACTACTCCTGGAAGCTCCGCCGCCCGTTCTTCACGTTCATCATGATCGTGATGATGATCCCGGCGCAGATTACGGGGATCGGGTTCTTCCAGTTCATGTACTCCATCGGGATGACCAACAACTTTCTCGCCCTGATCATTCCCACCATAGCGGCGCCCGCGGGCGTGTTCTTCATGCGCCAGTTCCTGATTGCCACCTTCCCGCTGGACCTGCTGGAGGCCGCGCGCATCGACGGTTCCCACGAGTTCCTCACGTTCAACCGCATCGTGCTGCCCATTATGAAACCGGCGCTGGCCACGCAGGGCATCTTCGCGTTCGTCACCAGCTGGAACGCCCTGTTCATGCCGATGGTGCTATTGACCAGCTCCAACAACTACACGATGCCGCTGATGGTCAACCTCCTGCGCGGCGATATTTACAAGACCGAGTACGGCGCCATCTATTTGGCGCTGACGATGACGGTGCTGCCGCTGTTTGCGGTGTATTTCTCGCTGTCCAAGTACATCATCGCGGGCGTTGCGCTGGGCGGCGTAAAGGGGTAACCAGGCCCATTCGAAACGCCCGCCGGAAACCGCCGCGGCATTGCGGCTGCCACAGAGAGCCGGAGAAGGAGAAAAGATATGCTTTTCTCCTTCTCTTTATTTGCAGGTAACTGGGGTTTCTTCCCAGCGCGGAACTGTTTATGGCAAGTTTCAAGCCCCTTTGCTATAATGGCTTTGGAGACGAAA
>JAEWTC010000101.1 GCA_023459675.1 Bacillota bacterium
CCGTGAAGCTTTCCACGCCGGGGATCATCGCGCCGATATGCTCGGCGGCGAATTGATAGGCAACCTTCTGCGTACGCCGGCCAAGCTCCGCAAGATGCAGCACGCCCGACGGCGTATTGCTGGTAGCGCGCATTTTCAGCTTCACCGGCGCAATGGGAAGAAGGCTTCTGTGGCTTACAGAAACCTGCATGGCAACGTTTTCACCGCGGTTGACGCGGGTATTGGTCAGTCCATGGGAAACACGGACGGTTTTCTCGGCCATGCGCACGCTGAGGTACGCAAGCAGCCAGGCGATTACGATGAGAAGCGCGAGCAGAAGATAAGTCCGGTTCCCCATCGACAAGGCGCAGACCAGCAAAAAGCCGAAACTCACACCCAAAGTCGTCAGCGTAGATTTCATGCGATCGTCCTTTGCGTTTGCTACGAAAGGCGAATGGGAACGGGCACGTTTTCCATCACGGCGATGAGAATGCGTTCCGCCGTTATGCCTTTCATCTTCGCATCGGGGTTGGGCAGCACGCGGTGGGAAAGCACGGGCAGCGCCATGCGCTGTACGTCCTCTGGCAGGATATAATCCCGCTCGTTGAGCAGCGCGCAGGCCTGCGCCCCGCGGATAAGCGCGATCGCGCCGCGCGTGGAAACGCCCAGCTGCAAGGAAGGATGCGTGCGCGACATCGCGGCGATGTTGGCCACGTAATGGCGCACTTCCTTGGAGCAGTACACCGTGCCGATCATCCCCTGCATCTCCACAACGTCCTCCGCGGAGCATACGGGCTGCAGGTTGTCCTGCGGCTTTTCCGTACCGGAGAAACGGTCAAGAACGTCCATTTCCTCTTCCATCGTCGGGTAACCCATGGAGATACGCAGGAAAAAGCGGTCCATCTGCGCTTCCGGCAACGGATACGTGCCCACAAACTCACCGGGGTTCTGCGTGGCCAGCACCATGAAGGGTTTGGGCAGCGGGTGCGTAATGCCGTCCACCGTCACCTGAAATTCTTCCATGACCTCCAAAAGCGAGGACTGCGTTTTGGGAGACGTGCGGTTGATTTCATCGGCCAGCACAATCTGGCTCATGACCGCGCCGGAGCGGAACTCCATATCTCCCGTTTTGAAGTTGACCATCGTAAACCCCGTCACGTCGCTTGGAACGACGTCGGGCGTGAACTGGATGCGGGAAAAGCTGCAATCCAGCGATTTGGCAAGGCAGGAAACCATGGTGGTTTTACCGGTGCCGGGAACATCCTCAATCAGAACGTGGCCTTTGCACAGCATGGCAATCAATGCCAACTCAATTGCTTCCTCTTTGCCGACGATCACACGCCCGATATTCTGTTTCAAAGCATTGATAATCAGCCTTGGATTGAGCATACATAAGCCCCTTTGCTCTCTTTTTATACTAGAATAGTATATATGATTTAATAGGTATTTACAATACTGTAACAGAAGTTTTAACAATCGCCCTATGCCATTCTTAATTTATTCATGGTATACTATAAAAAATGCGTTCCAATAATTCAACATGGAGGGAAAACTATGTCAGAACACAAACCCGCTGCTCCATCAAAGAGCTTCACGTTGATCGTTCTGCTGTGCATCGTTCTCGTCGCGGCAATCGTTTTCGGCGTAATCACGTATCTGGCCAAGAACGACCTCTCCGCGAAGCTGGACGAAGCGAACGCCGCTACCGAAACGGTGACGTCTGCCAAGGCGGACAGCGAAGCCTATGCCGCAACCTTGGAGGGTGACCTTGCCGCCGCGAAGGAAGAGCTCGCCGCCGTGCAGGCGGAGCTTACAGCCGCTACCGATTCGGTAACCGCGCTGCAGGGAGAAGTTCTCTTCGTACAGGGTAAGCTGGATATAACCGCCGGAAAACTCGCCAAGCGCGACGAAAGCCTCGCCACCATGAAAACGTCGCTTACCGACGCGCAGACCGCGCTGAGCGACCTGCAAGCCGCCGCGGACGCGCAAGCCCAGCAAGCCGCGACCGACCTGAGCACGATGGAGGGCAAGCAGCTCTTCACCGCCGGAAAGCTTTCCCTCACGGAAAACAAACTGGCCAGCGTACAGGCGAAGCTGGACGAAACCAAGGCTTCTCTCGCCGACGCGCAAGCGATGATCGAAGAGCTGAACACGCAGATCGCGGAGCTTCAGGCAGCCGCCGCCGCGACCCCCGCCCCGGCAAACTAGACCGGTCCGCAAAACAAAACAGCGCCCCCGCCGAAACGCGGGGGCGCTTTCTTTTGCCCACAAATGTACAGCCAGGAACGAACCTGCCGCCCTTGCGCCAATCAGCCGAAGTTGATCGAAAGTTCATACAGAAGGCAAAGCCACGGATCAAACCAGGTGCGTTACCGCTTATCGTTCGAATGCAGTTTTTCCCAAACCGGATCCATATCCAGCGTGGCGAAGTAATCGTCGGTCGTTTCCGCACGGCGGATCAGCCGGAAGGCGCCGTCTTCCTGGTAAAGCACTTCTTTGCATTTCAATTTGCCGTTGTAATTGTAGCCCATGCTCAGCCCGTGCGCGCCCGTATCGTGGATCACCAGAATGTCCCCGACCTCCGCTTTGGGCAGCATCCGATCCACCGCGAATTTATCGTTATTCTCGCACAGGGAGCCGGTGACGTCCGCCTTTACGTCGTGGGGCAAATGTTCCTTGCCAACGACGGTAATGTGGTGATACGCGCCGTACATCGCCGGGCGCAGCAGATCGCAGGCGCTGGCGTCCAGCCCCAGATACCGCTTATAGATGTTCTTCTCGTGCGTAATGTGCGTAACCAGCCAGCCGTGCGCGGCGGTCATATAGCGGCCAAGCTCCGTTTTGATGGCGACGCCGCCGATGCCGTTTTGCACGAAGGCCTTCTCGTATGCCTTGCGTACGCCGGCGCCGATGGCTTCCACGTTGGCCTCGTCTTCGCCGGGCTGATACGGCACGCCCACGCCGCCCGAGAGATTGACAAACGCGACGGAAAGCCCGCTTTCCTCACGAAGCTCGACCGCCGTTTCAAACAGAAGCTCCGCAAGCGCCGGATAATAGTGCGGGTCGGTCGTATTGCTGGAGAGAAATGCGTGCAGGCCGAAGCGCTTTGCGCCGTACTTCTTCAGCAGCATAATCGCATCGGAAAGCTGTTCGCGCGTCATGCCGTACTTCGCGTCGCCCGGGTCGCCCATGATCTCGTTACCCACGCGGAAATGGCCGCCGGGATTATACCGCAGGCATACGGTTTCGGGAATACCGCCGTTGTTTCTTAATTCTTCGATATGGGAAAAATCGTCCAAATTCACGTACGCGCCCAGCCTGCGCGCAAGCGCGAACTCACGCGGCGGCACGACGTTTGCGGAGAACATGATCTCATCGTTTTGAAACCCGCAGCCTTCGGCGAGCATCAATTCGGTTTCGCTGGCGCAGTCCACGCCGCAGCCTTCCTCTTTCAAGATCCGGAGGATGGCCGGAGTCGGCAGCGCTTTCACCGCAAAGTATTCCCGGAAATCCTCGCACCAGGCAAACGCCCGCTGCCAGCGCCTGGCCGTGGAACGGATGCCCTGCTCGTCATACAGGTGAAACGGCGTTTGATACGCCTTGCACGCTGCGATGAACACAGAATCGGAAAGCTTGAAATTCGGCATGGTCACCCTCCCCCGCAATCGTCGATTGCGATTCAGTGTAGCAAGCGTACGCGTTCCTTGTCAACCGTTCCGCGCTGTTTTCTTGTTGTTTTCCCTCCGCCTCCGCAGGAAGCCGGAAGGCCTCGCCTCCATGCCATGAAACAGCGCTTGCGCACTTGACGCAAGTTTTTTAGTAACGGTATAATGGTTGCAAATGGCAAACGCGGCAGACGAAAAGCAGTGCGCCGTTGCGTATGCCGCACGTCTGAACCGCGAAAACCCGATGCGGCAAACCGGGGACGCTTGTCGGGCGGTCATGCGGGCGAAAGAAACGAGGAGACGTATGAAAAACGGTCAATCAGTTGTCACACGGTGGATAAAATTCGTAGAGCTGAGCACGAAGCTCGTCAGCCTGACTCCGTTTTTTATCGGAACGGCTTATAGCCTGTACGTAAACCGCACGCTGGACTGGAAGGCGACGGGCATCCTGCTGGCGGCGGTCTTCCTTTGGTCGCTCACGGTTACGATGGTGAATAACTTTATCGACAGGCGGCGGGAACAAAAAGAGCCGTACTTCAGTACGGCGGTTTCCCTGTTGCTGATATTCGGCACAGGCGGCGCTTCCATGGCGCTTGGCTTATGGCTGACGTGGCTGTACGGCCTGCCGGTGCTTGTTGCCGGGGTGATCAGCTTCGGCGTGGGTATTTTCTATTCGTTTACCCCGATCTCCATTTCACGCACGCCGTACGGTGAAATTGCCTCCGGGCTTACGGAAGGGTTTCTAGTCATCTTTCTTGCCGTGTTTGTAAACGCGCACACCGGCGCGGCCCACTACGCCGATCTCCAGTTCAGCGGACGCATGCTGACTGGCAGCATCGATTGGGTAAGTATGCTGACGCTTGTGCTGCTGGCATTGCCCAACATGTGCTGCACATCCAACGTCATGCTTGCCAACAACATCTGCGACGTGGAACGCGACGTGCAGAGCAAGCGCTATACGCTGCCTTATTATATCGGGCGCAAGCATTCGCTGACGCTGTACAAAACTCTCTATGCCGCGGCGTACGCCGTAATCCCCGTATCCGTGATCTTTGGCGTTTTGCACCCCATCACGCTTGCCGCGCTGGTTACCGCGCCGTTTATCTTCCGCAATGTTCAGAAATTTGCCGCCAATCCCGTGAAGGCGGAAACCTTCGTGCTGACGATCCGCAACTACACCTTGCTATTGTACGTTTACTTGCTGACCATTCTTGCGGGGTTTGCGGCAACTCTGATCGCCTAGTTTTCCGGTTCAATCAACGCGCGGAAGCCGTCCGTCATGGTGATTTCCCCATCCGGAGCCACCCAGCACGCTTCAACGCCGCCGATGCTTTGAATCAGCGCCATGCCCTGCTCCAGCGGCATGCAAAACAGCGCCGTGCTTAAACCGTCCGCAAGCCCGGAGTCCGCGGTCACAACGGATATCCCGGAAAAATAAGTGGTCGGCATCAGCGTGTCCGGGTCGATAATATGGTTGTACTTCACGCCGTCTACCACATAATACCGCTGATAGGAGCCTGACGTTACGACGGACAGGTTGTTGATCCCCAGCGTAAACAAACTGGTTTGTTCGGATTCCAGATCCGGGTTTTGAATGGCGACGTTCCAAACGGAGCCGTCCGGTTTTACACCGATCGCGCGCACGTTACCACCGATGGACAGCAGCACGCTGGTTCTCCCGGTTTGCTCAATCTGCTGCGCCACGCGTTCGGTTGCGTATCCCTTGGCAACCGCGCCGACGTCCAGCGACATCAGCGGATCCCGCAGGTATACCGTGGACGCTTCCTCGTCGATCACCATATCGTCAATATTCACGTGCTGCGCCGCGGCCAGCAGGTCTTCCATGGGCGGCAGCTGCGCGCTTTCTGGGTTGTCAATGCCCGCCTCGCGGTAGCTGTGCCAGATTGCAAGCACCGCGCCCATGGCGACGTTCGTTTTGCCGCCGGTCAGTTCGTATATATCCCTGCTTTCCAGCAGCAGGTCCAAAATCCGCCGGTCCACGGTTACAGGCCGTATGCCGGCATTGTCGTTGATCGTTTTAATAGAGGTAACGGCGGCGTCATGATAGATATCGTACAGCGCGTGATATTCGGCCAGATCGTTTTTCACTTGCTGGGAAAATGCCGTGTAGCTCTCTTTGTCCGCGTCGTAGCCGATGACCTGCGACACCGTATCAAACAGGTCCAAAAACGTCGTTTTATATTGCGTGCTCTGCGGCTGCGCAGCGCTGCCGCAGCCGGACAGTGCCGCAACCGTAATCATTGCAAGAATCATGAGGAAGCCAAAGCGATAAGAGCGTTTCTGCATACCGATGATGGGACCTTTCTGTAAGGGTTCCGGAAAACAAAGACGCCGGTTTCGGTAAATGAAACCGGCTCTTTGTTTCCGTCGGGGTCAGTGATTACTTCGCGGCGGCAAATGCGGCGACAATCACGTTCTGGAAGTCCACGATGTGCACGGTGGTGCCGGCCAGTACGTCCGCATCCGTTGCATAGCCTTCAGCTACGGCCATCGAGGCAACTTCCTCGGCGGTCATGCCTTTGACGTAGGCGGCAAATGCGTTGGCCTGCTCATACCATTCCTTGCCGATTCCGGACTTGGCCTTCATGCCATACGCGTCCATCAGAACCTGCTTGGATTCCTGGGGTACGGTAAGATCCGTGGTGATCACGCCGGCGTTGCTGAACTTCACAGAGAACTGGGAAGCGTCCAGCACGGAGCTGGTGATTTTGCCATCCGCATCGAAGGTGGTGGCGGTGTAGTACGCATAGGCATAGCCCACGCCGTCCGCATCCGCAGCCGCGTCCTTGGACCTGCTGGCAAGTTCCACTTCCACAGCCACGCCCAGCTTATCGCTTGCTTTCGCGCCAAGGTCCTGCGCGCTCTGCGCGGCCGCGACGACGGCTTTCACAAGCGGGCTCAAGGTGACGGTCGCGCCGGACTTCACATCGTCGCCGGTCGCGTGTCCGGTTTCATCCAGCGGGATCGCGGCAACTTCCTCGGCCGTTTTGCCGATGCAGTACTGCGCGAACGCGGCGGCCTGCTCGTACCATTCCTTGCCGATTCCGGAGCTGGCTTTCATGCCGTACGCATCGCCCTTGGTGTTCTTGGATTCGATGGCCGCGGTCAGATCACTGGTGATCTTGCCGGTGGCGTCAAACGTGACTTTGGCCTGGTAGCTGTCGATGACGCATTTCACGATTTTCCCGTCCATGTCCACCAGAACGCCGGCATACATGGGGTAAATCTGCACCACGCCGTTGGCGTCAGCAGTCGCGTCTTTGGTGCCGTTAAAACCGGAAACGACGGCAAAGCCCGTCTTGACGGCTGCGTCTTCAGCCATGGCCGATACGATGCCGCCCAAAGCAAACAGCATGACGAGGACAATCAGGACCGATAGGATTTTTTTCATACCCATTCCCTCACTTTTGAGATTTTTATTTGCACCGGCTGTCTGCCGGTTCAAACCGTTTGTTACGCCCGCCGAATGTGGGTCCCATGCGTTCATGCGGCGGTTGTATTGTGCAGGCGTTCACGCCTTTTCCGGCTGCGGCCGGTTATTGCGGAAGCATCGCGCCCATCGCCTGGCGAAGCAGCACGCTGATTTGCTCCTTCTTGAGCGCTGAAGCCTGTAAGCCGGTGATCATGCGATCCGCGCGGTCATAAAAGATACGGGCAATTCTGCGGGTGAATGCCGTTCCGCCCTGGGCGGCAACCGCCTGGCGCACTTCTTCCTTATCGAGCGTGCCTTCGGCTGCCCGGCGCGCCATCACCGGCTGCTTATTAAGCGCCACGATGAGCGGCAGGGTGATTACGCCCTGTTCGTAATCGGAGAGCACCGGTTTACGCGCCTGTTCCTGCGTCGCCTCATAATCCATACAATCATCTGCGAGTTGGAATATCATACCCAGGTGCCAGCCGATTGAAACGTAGAGCCGCAGTTCGGTTTCCGGCATCCCGCACAGCCTTGCGCCCGCATAGAAGCTGCCCTCGAAAAGCGCGGCTGTCTTGCCGGAGATAATGCGCAGATAGTTAAGGCCGCTGAGGGCGAAGTTGCGGTGGTTGATGCTTTGGCGAAGCTCCCCCATGCAGACCTTTTCCATGATGTTGGGAACGTTCTGGTTCCAGTCCTTCTCGTTTGCCGCGGCTTCGGCCGCCAGGCGCAGCGCAAGGCAGAACAGATAGTCCCCGGTGATCACAGCCTGTCTGGAGCCGAATTTCTTCATCAGCGTCGGCTGATTGCGGCGTGTGGCCGCGTTATCGATCACGTCGTCGTGCACAAGGGTTGCCAGATGCAGAATTTCCACCGCCGCCGCGGCCTTCACGGCCGTGGGCTTGACGCCCGCTTCCTCCTGCGCGCAGATCAGCACCGCCTGCGCCCTGAGGAATTTGCCGTGCGCCTTGGTGAGGTATTCCGTGCGGGGCCGAAACGGCGCCGGGGTGGATGCGAGGGTTTGATCCACCAGGGCTTTCGTTAAGGCGAGCGCTTCCGTTAATCGTAAGGGTTCAGCCGTCGGTTCCATTTTCGCGTCATCAATCATGATATAGATACCATTTCTTGATCCAGCCGATCTTCTTCCAGCGCCGTTTCAGCCACGGCATCGCATAATAGTCCAGCCCGATGGTGCGGCCGGCGCCGATAAGGCAGGCAACGCTTGCGAAGATCATCCAAAGCGTGTTCAGGTAAAGGCCGGTGGTGGTGATAAACATAAACTGCAAAACCAGAGATACGGCGCTTGCAGGCGCGGTGAGAAGCCCGCCCATCAGCGCCAGGCCGACCGCAAGCTCCATCAGCACGATCACAATCTGCATGATCATCTGCATGGTATCGTTGGCCAGAACGGTTTTCTCCAGCAGCCAGTTCATCGCGGGTATATTCAGTTTCAGGGCGTAATCCGCCAGGGTGGAGCTTGCCAGGTCCTTGCCGGTGACGAGGATCAGCTGGAAAAGCTGGAGGAAGTTGAAGTTGATTAGCACGCTTCCCGTCGGAACGGCGGCAGCCACTGTGCCCGACGCGGACGAAACGGCTTCCGCCGCCCCGGAAGCGGAGGCTACGGCTTCCGCCGTTTTTGTGCCGGCGTTGAGGAGCGAATCAAACCACGAATTCGCGCCGCCGAAGAAGGCGGAGAGCTTGGCGGCGCCAAACCAGCCTTCCACGATTTTCATAATGGCTTCAAACACCCAAACCGCGCCAAGCCAAAGGCGGAGCGGCACCAGAAGGAAGCTGGGCGTTTTGTTGGAGAAGTGCCCGCCCACGAAGGAACGGTTGTTGCGAATGGTAAAGAACTCGTGCTTCATGTAGCCGAATATTTTCGTCCAGCCCATGACCTTCACAAAGTAAATAAGATTGACGAAGTGCTTGGAAAACATGGCCAGGAAGGACGGAAGCCCGAATTTGTGCTTGTGCGTGCCTACATACGCGCTGCCCCAGCGGCCGCCTACGCACACCATAACGCCGTGGAATTTCGGCGCGTATGCGTGCTTTTCCCCTTCGCCGGTCAGCTGCACAAGAATATTATGCGCCGCGCACTCGGCGCTCTCCTCCGCGTTCTCCACCACCTGCGCAACCGGCGCGGTTTCGCCTTCGGGCACATACTGCAGGGCGTCGCCGATCACGTATACGCTGCCGTCGCTTTTGGAGGCCAGGAACGCGTCCGTTTCCAAACGGCCGCGCCTCGTGCCGGGCAGGGTTTTTGCAGCCTGCTGGGCGATGGACGCACCGTCCGTTCCCGCAGCCCAGATCACGGTGGCGGCTTCGACGCGCTTCACCGTATCGCCGTCCTTGAGATCGATAAAATCTTCGCCGATCTCTACGACGTTGTGCTTGAGCATGATTTCCACGCCCATCTTGGTGAGGCGGTTATGGCAGCGCGCGCAATACTTGGGCGGCATCGTGGGTACGACGCGGTCCAGAAGGTCCGCCATGTACAGCTTGACTTCCTTTGGATCAATCTCAAACTGGTGGCAAAGCACGGGAATCCACTCGGCAAGCTCCCCGGCCATCTCCGTTCCGGTAAAGCCTGCGCCCACCGTGAAAAACCGCAGCAGTTTCGCGCGCTTTGCGGCGTCCGTTTCGCGGGACGCTGCGCGGAAGCAGTGCAGGATACGCTCCTTCAGGGTTACGGCGTCGTCGTAGCTCCAAAGCTTATAGGCATGCTTGTCCGCGCCCTTCACGCCGAAGAACGTGGGCTTGGAACCCGCGGCGATCACCAGAATATCGTAGGCATAGGTGCCTGCGGCGCCGATTAACGTCTTTTCCGCAAAATTGACGTCCGCAATCGTGTCCATCACGAAGTTTACCTTGCGTCCGGCAAAAATCTTCGCATAGGAAAGCTTAATGGAATCTTCCTCCACGCGCGCTGCGGCGACCTCGTGCAATTCCGTGAGCATGGTATGGAAGGGGTTTCGGTCGATCAGCGTAACGGAAATGTCCTCCGCCTTGTGCTTCTTGCGAAGCGCCTTCAACGCTTTCTCCAATTTTTTAGCGGCGATCACTCCCGCATACCCGCCTCCGAGTATCACAATGTTTCTTGCCATTCCAATATGCTCCTCCTTCATCAAAGCGACCGGATTGGAAAAAAGGTGTTCAATTGTCGCAGCCGTTGTTTCCCACATCAGCCAAATAGCGCGCACTGCGAAGTTCCTTGTAGACGGAGCCCCGCATAAAAAGTTTGCGCTACTAAAGATTCCACCCGGTTTCCCCCTGTGACCGCGACGCGCGATAACCCGTTTTCCGGCCGTGCAAAGAATGAAGCGCGTAAACTCATTCCCGCCGGCATCCGTATTCCGGGCGTCCGCAAGCGCAGAAAAAGGCGGATCAGCCCAACCTACAGATTTTCGGTGCCTCGATAAAATAATAACAATAATTCCTCAAAGCACCCCATGACATTATAGCAGGCATAGCCTAAAAGTCAATATCGCCTACTCGATATGGTCAGCGCCGCAGGGAGGCTGCGGCGGCCTTCCCCGCTGCCGTTTTCTGCCAGCCATGCCTGAATTCCCGCACGCCAGCGGCGCGCCTGCGCACCC
>JAEWTC010000102.1 GCA_023459675.1 Bacillota bacterium
GGGGATTGCGCTGCTGGAGCGGCTATCGTACCCGCGCTATGAGATTTCCAATTTCGCAAGGCCGGGCTACGAATCGCGGCATAACCTTACGTACTGGCGGCAGGGTTATTATCTGGGGCTCGGCCTGAACGCGGCGGGCATGCTGCCAGCCCGGGACGCGGCGTATACCCGGTACGTAAACGTGAGCGATATCGGCGCTTACCGCCGCATGCTTGACGCCGGAACGCTTCCCGTGGACGAGGTAACGCCCGTCAGCCGCGCGGAGGCGATGTTTGAAACGGTCATGCTGGGCCTGCGTACCGTGGAGGGCGTTCGCTTTGCGGATTTTGAGGCGATGCACGGCGTGCCGCTATTATCGGTGTACGCTCGCGCCGTGAAGGAGCTGGAGAGCAAGGGCTGGCTGCAGCCCGCGGAGCCGGGAAACCCGAGGCTTGCGCTCAACAACCGGGGGCTTGCCATGCAGAACAGCGCGCTGATGCCCTTCCTTTCGTAACCCTGCGGGAAGGCCGGGCAAAAGGTTAACAAAAATTACGGATAAAATTAGTCAGAAAAGGTCAAACAGCGTTTGAAAGCCTTATGGATTAAGGGCTGCAACCCTGTGCCTTTTCCGTTTTTTGTTACGTTGAAACTCTTGACAAACGTCCGAAACAGGGCTATGATAGGGACAGTTAGCACTCACAACAAGAGAGTGCTAACAAAACGGAGAGTAACCGGCTGTACCAGGGAGGTGACGGAACGGCTATGGACGCCAGGAAGTTCAGAATCTTGCAGGCGATCATCGACGACTATATTCTCACGGCCATTCCCGTCGGCAGCCGCACGATCTCCAAGCGGTATGAGATGAACCTAAGCTCCGCCACCATCCGCAACGAGATGAGCGATTTGGAGGAACTCGGGTATCTGGATCAGCCGCATATCAGCGCGGGCAGAATTCCCAGCGCCAAGGCCTACCGGCTGTACGTGGATGAGCTGCTGCGCGAAGGCAAGCTCAAGACCGACGACGTGCAAAGCATCCGTGAGCACTTCAACAACCGCTCCGGAAAGATGGAAGACGTCATCAACCGCGCGGCGCAGGTGCTGTCCAACATCACCAGCTATACGTCGCTGGCCATGGGGCCCCACGGCGCCGAAACCACCATCCGCAATCTCCAGCTGGTTCCCATCAGCCACCGCAGCGCCTTGCTCGTCATCGTGACCGACGGCGGCATCGTGCGCGACAGCGTGATCCATGTGGACAGCGACCTGGATTCGGACGCGCTGTACGCCATCAGCCGCATGCTCACCGAGCGCGTATCCGGCCGCACCCTCAAGGAAGCGCAGCAGATCCTCCGCGGTATGGGTAAGGATTTCGCCGAGAAACACGGCGTCATCGAAGGCATCAGCCGCCTCGTAGCGGAAGTGGACGGCGCGGGAGACAAGGCGAAGATCGCCTTCGCAGGCCCGGGCAACATCCTGAACTTCCCGGAGTATTCCGACGTGGAAAAGGCGCGCACGTTCCTTTCGCTGCTGGAAACCAAGGACGCCATTCTGTCGCTGCTCGAACAGCGGCAGGGAGTTGCATTCACGGTTCGCATCGGCCCGGAAACCGGCGTGCCGGAACTAGAGGATTGCTCGGTGGTGACGGCGACCTATGCGCTGGATAACGGCTCGCACGGTACGATCGGGGTGATCGGCCCCACCCGTATGCAATACGGCCGCGTGCTGAGCATTCTGGGCGCGATGGGCAGCCAGCTGTCCAGCCTGCTCAAAGAGGATAAGGAGTGATTGCATGGCAAAGGATAAGACCGTGAAGAATACGCAAACCATGCCGGAACCCGGCAACCGGGACAACGAACCAAACGGCGCCGGAGCTCCGGAACCGGCGGATCTTCCCGCGGCGGACGCCGCACAGCCGGCAGACGACGCCCTGCTTGCGGCAAACGCGGCCGCGGCGGCGCTGGAAGCGGCGCTGGCGGAGGTTTCCGCCAAGGCGGACGAGTATCTGAACATGGCGCAGCGCGTGCAGGCGGATTTTGATAATTACCGCCGCCGCAACGCAAACGTACGGGCGGAAGCCTTTGAGGACGGAGCCAAATCCATCGTCTCGCTGCTGCTGCCGGTACTGGACAACATGGAACGGGCAATGGACGCCGCCAAGTGCAGCGAGGACAAAGCCCTGACCGAAGGCGTACAACTGGTCTCCAAACAACTCAGGGAGATGCTCGAAAAGCGGGGCGTGAAACCCATCAACCGCCTTGGCGAGAAATTTGATCCCAGCGTGGAGAACGCCATCATGAACGGCACCGCCGAGGACGGCGCACCCGGGACCGTGTGCGAGGTGCTGCAGAAGGGCTACTGCATGGGCGATTCGGTGCTTCGGCACGCGATGGTCAAGGTAGTGCCCGAGTAACAAGCCGGTTAAAGGTGAAAGCCTTTTTCCATATAACATTCGATTGCAGTGAAAACAGCGGATAAGAACAAGGAGGAACTCTTTATGAGCAAGATTATCGGGATCGACTTAGGAACCACCAACAGCTGCGTTGCCGTTTTGGAAGGCGGCGAACCTGTTGTCATCCCCAATGCCGAAGGTGCGCGTACCACGCCGTCCGTCGTTGCATTTACCAAGGAGGGCGAGCGCCTGGTGGGGCAGATTGCCAAGCGGCAGGCTGTAACCAACCCGGAACGCACCGTGATTTCCATCAAGCGTGAAATGGGCACCGCCCACAAGGTCAGCATCGACGGCAAAAACTATACCCCGCAGGAAATCAGCGCGATGATCCTGCAAAAGCTGAAGACCGACGCCGAGGCGTATCTGGGCGAAACGGTTACGCAGGCGGTCATCACCGTGCCGGCATATTTTTCGGACAGCCAGCGCCAGGCCACCAAGGACGCGGGTCGCATTGCGGGCTTGGAAGTGCTCCGCATCATCAACGAGCCCACGGCGGCGTCGCTTGCCTACGGCTTGGATAAGGAAGGCACGCAGAAGATTTTGGTGTACGATCTGGGAGGCGGCACGTTCGACGTCAGCCTTTTGGAGATCGGCGACGGCGTGTTTGAAGTGCTTGCCACCAACGGCAACAACCGTTTGGGCGGCGACGATTTCGACAACCGCATTATCGACTGGATTGCCGACAACTTCAAGAAGGAAAACGGCATCGACCTGAAAAAGGACCGCATGGCGTACCAGCGCTTGAAGGAAGCCGCCGAAAAGGCGAAGATCGACCTGTCCGGCGTGATGAGCGCATCCATCAACCTGCCCTTCATCACCAGCGACCAGAACGGCCCCAAGCATCTGGACATGACCCTGACCCGCGCCAAGTTTGACGAGCTCACCGCGGATCTCGTGGACAAGACCATCGAGCCCATGACCAAGGCGCTCAAAGACGCCGGCCTCACCGCCGACGATATCGACAAGGTCATCCTCGTGGGCGGCTCCACCCGCACGCCCGCCGTGCAGGCGGCCGTCAAGAAGATCACCAAGAAGGAGCCGTTCAAGGGCATCAACCCGGACGAATGCGTTGCCGTTGGCGCCGCCATCCAGGCGGGCGTGCTGGGCGGCGAAGTGAAGGACGTACTGCTTTTGGACGTCACCCCGCTTTCTCTGGGGCTGGAGACCGAAGGCCACATCTTCACCCGTCTGATCGAGCGCAACACCACCATCCCCACCACGAAGTCGCAGGTGTTCTCCACCGCGGCCGACGGGCAAACCACCGTGGAAATCCACGTGCTGCAGGGCGAGCGTCCCATGGCGTTTGACAACAAAACGCTCGGCCGCTTCCAGCTCACGGGCATCCCGGCCGCGCCCCGCGGCGTTCCGCAGATCGAAGTCACCTTCTCTATCGACCGCAACGGCATCGTGAACGTTTCCGCCAAGGACAAGGGCACGAACAACGAGCAGAAGATCACCATCACGGCCTCCACCAACATGACCGAGGATGAGATCAAGCAGCGCGTGAAGGAAGCCGAGCAGTTTGCCGAGGAAGACAAGAAGCGCCAGAAGGAAGTCGAGACCGTTAACAAGGCCGACAGCCTGATCTACGAAATGGAAAAGCAGCTCCGTGAGAACGGCGACAAGCTATCCGCCGAGGATAAGGCCACCGTACAGTCCGAACTGGACGCTTTCAAGAAGGTCAAGGAAACCAACGACGCCAAGCAGATAGAAGCGGCGATGGAACCGATGACCCAGAAGATTTACCAGATTTTCGGCAAGCTCTACCAGCAGCAGGGCGCGCAGCAGGCGCCGGACATGGGCCAACAGGGCCCTGTGCAGAATGACGACGGGACAGTGAATACCGACTTCGACGTCGAATAATT
>JAEWTC010000103.1 GCA_023459675.1 Bacillota bacterium
GAAGAAACGGGCGGCAGGGCCGGCTGGGTCAGCATTCAGGGCGACCCCTTTCACGAGGACGCCCAAACCATCGTCCGGTACGGCCGGTATTGCCGGTCGCTTTCGCCAAACGTCATCGTAAAAATTCCCGTCACGCAAAGCGGCCTGGAAGTCATCGGGGTTTTGCTGGCGGAGGGCGTGCCGGTGCTGGCGACCGAGGTTATGTCCGTGGATCAGGCCATGGCGGTCTGCGATGCGTACGACCGCTGCGCCGCCAGGGCCGCACAGCCGCCCGTGGTGTATCTGGCGCAGATTGCGGGCATTTTTGACGAGCATCTGCGGGATACCGCCCAGCGCCGGGGGCTGGAGCTGGACCCCGAGCTGTATTTCACGGCGGGGATCGCCGTCGCCAAGAAAATTCATGGCATGATGGCCTCCCGCCGCAGCGGGGTGCGGTTCATGTCCGGCGGCGCGCGCGAGCTGTATCACTTTACGGAGCTTGTCGGCATGGACGGATGCGTGACCATGAACTGGAACGGTCACATCAGCGAGCTGCTGCGTCTCAACCCCCCGGTGGTGCGGCGCTTCTCCGCCGCGCCGGATTCAACGCTTACCGACGAGCTATCCGCCGTTTTCCCGGATTTCCGCAAAGCCTATACGCCCGGATCGCTGCCCTTGGCGGAGTTTGAAACCTTCGGCCCGGTGGTCAGGTTCCGCAGCGCTTTTGAAAAAGGCTGGCAGAACGCGCTTCAATATATCGGCAAACGCGGCGCGGATAGGGAAACCGGCGCGTAACCGGAAGCGGCCGTGCATCGGGCAGACGCGTAATGTTCGCCGTTTGCGCGGGCCGGGCCTGGGCAGAGCGCGCCGCCTGCGTAAGCATGCTTTCCGCGCGGCTTTGGGAACGGTAACGCTGAGGAGGAAGATTTCATTTGTCAGCGCAGATGACGCATAAAGAGCGGTTTCATGCAACGATGGAGCGCCGGGCGGTGGACAGGCCCGCGTCCTGGCTCGGGCTGCCGACGGAAAAGGCGCTGCCCGGCCTGCTTTCCTATTTTCAGGCGGACGGCCTAAGCGCCCTGCGGCGGCAGCTGCAAGACGACGTGGTTGCGGTGGAGCTGCCATGCAGCTTTCCGCACAGCAGCGCTATTTACAGCGCGCTGCAGTTTGCCAAAGTGAGCGCCGGCACCAATGAGGAAAGAACCCTCACCGCCGCGGGCTTTTTTGAGGACTATGAGGACCCGGATACGGTCGGCGATTTTGATTGGCCCGACCCGGCGAAGTATATTCATCCGGAGGCGTGCCGCCGCGCCGTGCAGCCCGTGGATGACCGCGCCGTGCTGGGCATGCTGTGGTCCTGCCATTTTCAGGACGCCTGCGCCGCGTTTGGCATGGAAACCGCGCTGATCAAGATGCTCACCGAGCCGGAAATGTTCCGCGCCGTGATCGACCGGATTACGGAGTTTTATCTTCGCGCCAACGAAATTTTCTACGAGGCCGCCTACCGGCAGCTGGACGCGGTGCTGATCGGCAACGACTTCGGAACGCAGACGGGGCTGATGCTCTCCGCCGCGCATTTGCGGGAGTTTGTGTTTCCCGGCACGAAAAAGCTCGTGGATCAGGCCAAACGCTACGGCCTGAAGGTGATCCACCATTCCTGCGGCTCGATTGCCGACGTGATCCCGGATCTGATCGCGCTGGGGGTGGACGCCATCCACCCGATACAGGCCCTGGCGGCGGGGATGGACCCCGTTTCCCTGCAGCGCAATTTCGGAAACCGCGTATCCTTCTGCGGCGGCGTGGACGCCCAGCAGCTGCTGGTGCACGGCACGCCGGAGGAAGTGCGGCAAAAGGTGCGGGAGCTGAAGGCCATCTTCCCCACGGGGCTTGTGATTTCTCCCAGCCACGAGGCCATTCTGCCCGATATCCCGCCGGCGAACATCCGGGCGTTGTTTGAAGCGGTGCGCTCCGAAGCCTGGCGCCGCCGGAATGCGTATGCCGGCTGGCGCGTTCCCGCCACACTGCCTTCCCGGCGTTCGGGCCAATGAATCTACAAGATGAAACACAAATTGCCGGATGCCGCGCGGCACTGCCGTGCGGTATTCGTATTTATAAGGCGCTCCGCGTCGCCGCAAGCTGGTTCTCGGGAAGCTTTCCGGCGCTGTTGCGGTAGAGCTTTCGATAGTCGGACGGGGCGGTGCCGTAAATCTCCCGGAAGACGCGCGCGAAATGCTGGCGGTTGTTAAAGCCGGAGTCCATGGCGATGTCGATGATCGCAAAGCCGGTGGTGGAGAGCAGCTTGGCCGCGTGATCGCAGCGCACGGCGTGCACGTAATCCACAATGCTGCCGCGCATATAGCGGCTGAACAGCGCTTCCAGGTAAGAACGGCTGATGCCGATCTCCTCCGCGATGAAATCCACCGTCAGCGGCTGCTGGAAGTACTGGTAAATGCATTTCTTGGCGTCCGTCACATATTTTATCCCCGTAAAGCAGTTCTGGCTGTAAAAGCACCGCGCGATGCGCACGAGAAG
>JAEWTC010000104.1 GCA_023459675.1 Bacillota bacterium
TGGGTCAGGCGCGTGATGATCTTGGGAATAACGCCCGGGAGTATCTCAATGGCGTCCGTTTCTTCCACAAGCTGTTTGTCGATATTGTTCAAAGCGATGGAATCCAGCAGAAAAAAGCGCTGCACGGTGAGCAGGCTGTGGATTTTCGCCCGCTTGATGATGCTGGGCTTGGTGGAAATAATGCCGTCCGCAAGCGTTTTCTGCCCGATAAAGCTCACCGACACATCCCGCGGGGAAAGCCCCTCGATGAGATCGATATGCACGAAAACCAGCTTCCCGGCGCTCTTGATTTTGGACACGATCCCGTCGATAGACATCAGGTCCCCGTAAAGCACGAACACGATGGAGCACTTGCTGAGCAGCGCGGCTTCCATCTGCAGATCGTCCTTAACCGCCGCGATGATCCGGTCCTTTCGCATCAGACGAAGAAAATCCGCCTGTTTTGCCATTTGCGCTCCCGCCCCCTTGCCGCCGCCCCGGTTTCCGCCCGGGCCGCTCTGTGAGGAATTATAGATTTTCGCCGCCAGCCTGTCAAATGGCGTGAAAAACGGTTGACATCTCAAAACAGATATGCTAGCGTAACGGGGACAGCATGCGGGCGCAACCCCTGCCCCCAGGGCCCCGCGGCACCATAGGCAGACTAGAGATTTTGAGAGAAGTCTGAACCGTAGCTCCCCGAAAGGCGAGCTGGTTTGAGGCTTCTTTTTGCATATGTTTGGGGGCGGCCGGTTTGGGCGGGTTAAGCGCGGCGGCGGGGAACCGGTGCGGCGGGCCAGGGCAAAGGTTCCGGCACAGGCCACGATGCCCCCGGGCGGGCGCGGTGCGGTGGTGTGGACCCTGGAAACCGGTGCGGCGGGCAAAACATCCGGTGCGGGCGCGGCAGGCACGGCCGGGGTTTAGGCATAAGCGCGGCCGGGGAACCGGTGCGGCGGGCAAAACATCCGGCACGGGCGCGGCCGGGGATCATCACTTCCCATGCGGACGGAGGAAAGCGGTATGACGGATTACGATGTTGCGATCATTGGCGGCGGGGTGATCGGCTGTTCCATTGCGCGGGAGCTTGCGCGCCTGTCGCTGCGAACGGTGTTGCTGGAAAAAGCGCCGGACGTTGCCGCGGGCAGCTCCAAGGCGAACAGCGGCATCGTGCACGGCGGGTACGACTGCAAGCCGGGCACCCTGAAGGCAAAGTTCAACGTGCTTGGAAACGCGATGTACGACGCGCTGAGCCGGGAGCTGGATTTTCCCTTCCAGCGCAACGGCGCCTGGGTAATCGCCTCCGACCCGCAGGACATTCCCCACCTGGAAAAGCTCCTGGCGCAGGGGGTGCAAAACGGGGTGGAGAACCTCTCCATCCTAGGCCGCGAGGAAATTCTGCGGCGCGAGCCAAACATCCACCGCGCGGTGATCGCGGCGCTGGATATCCCCTCCAGCGGCATTGTGTGCCCCTATGAAATGACGATCGCCTATGCCGAAAACGCGGCGGAAAACGGCGTTTTCTTCCGGCTGAACTTCGCGGTGGAAACTGTGGTTAAAAAAGACGGCGTGTTTCACATCACGGGCGCGGGCGAAACGCTGCGCTCACGGATCCTGATCAACGCCGCGGGGCTGTATGCGGATACAATCAACAACCAGCTCAGCGCGCATCCCTTTGCCATCACCCCGCGGCGCGGGGAATATTTCCTGCTGGATAAAACCGAGGGCGGAATGGTGACCCGCACGCTGTTCCAGCTGCCCGGCAAGGCGGGCAAGGGCGTGCTGGTCACCCCCACGGCGGACGGCAATCTGCTGGTCGGCCCCACGTCCCACGACATTAACGATAAGGAGCTGACCGCAACCACCCGCGAGGGGCTGCGCGAGGTGCTGGACAGGGCGCTGCAGAGCGTGGAGCGCATCCCCATGAACAAGGTCATCACCTCGTTTGCGGGGTTGCGCGCCGAGAACAGCACGGAAGATTTCATCATCGGCCCTTCGCCCGACGTGGAAAACCTGATCAACGCGGCCGGCATCGCCTCTCCCGGCCTTTCCAGCGCGCCCGCGATTGCGGCATATGTGCGCAGCTTGGTGGCGGATATCACAAAAGCGCCGGAGAACAGGCAGTTTCAACCAGTTCGCAAGGCCTTCCCCCGCTTCCGGCAGATGACGCTTACTGAGCGGCGCGAAGCCATCCGCCGCGACCCGGATTTCGGGCAGATCGTTTGCCGGTGCGAACAGGTGACCAAGGCGGAGGTGCTGGCCGCCATCCGCGGGCCGCTGGGCGTGCGCGATCTGGATTCCGTCAAACGGCGCACGCGCGCGGGCATGGGGCGCTGCCAGGGCGGTTTCTGCATGATGCGCCTGCCGGAAATACTGGCCGAGGAGCTGGGCATACCGCTGACGGAGGTTACGAAATCCGGCGGCGGCACCAACCTGCTGCGCAGCCCCAATAAGCAAGGCCTGTGAGAAGGAGGAGCGCTTGATGCAAACCATGGATCTGGCTGTAATCGGCGGCGGCCCCGCGGGCCTTGCCGCGGCCCTTGCCGCCTACGAGGCGGGCGTCCGCGATATCACCATTTTTGAGCGTGAGGAAGCCCTGGGCGGCATATTGAACCAGTGCATCCACAACGGGTTCGGCCTGCACTCGTTTCACGAGGAGCTGACCGGCCCCGAATATGCCCAGCGGTACATTGACCGCGTGCGAACGCTTCCCATCCGCTGCCTGACCGGCACCATGGTGCTGGACGTCACGGGGGACCGCCGCATTACCGCCGTCAGCCGCAGCGGCGTTATCGAAGCGCAGGCCAAGGCGGTCATCCTGGCTATGGGCTGCCGCGAGCGCCCGCGCGGCGCGCTGAACATACCGGGCTACCGCCCCGCGGGGGTGTACACGGCGGGCACCGCGCAAAAGTACATCAACCTCAACGGCTATATGCCGGGCAAAGAGGTGGTTATTCTGGGCTCGGGGGACATCGGGTTGATTATGGCGCGGCGCATGACGCTGGAAGGCGCGCATGTGCAGGCCGTGGTGGAGCTGATGCCCTATTCCACGGGGCTGAAGCGCAACATTGTGCAATGCCTGGACGATTACGGCATCCCGCTGCTGCTGAGCCATACCGTAACGGAGATCCGGGGCAAAACGCGGCTGGAGGGCGTGACCGTTTCCCAGGTGGACGCGGACCGCAACCCCGTGCCCGGCACCCAGCGGGATTTCCCGTGCGATACGCTGCTGCTGTCCGTCGGTCTGCTTCCGGAAAACGAGCTGTCCAAATCCGCGGGCGTACAGCTTTCGCCCGTAACGGGCGGCGCCGTTGTGAACGAAAGCCTGCAAACCGGCGTGGAGGGCATTTTCGCCTGCGGCAACGTGCTGCACGTGCACGATCTGGTGGATTTCGTATCGGAGGAGAGCGCGCTGGCGGGGAAAAACGCCGCGCAGTATATTCTGCAGCCTCCGGCGGGCGGCGCGGCGGAAATCCCCGTCGTTCCCAAGGGCGGGGTTCGCTACACCGTGCCGTTTCGCATCAACCCCGGCAAAGTTGGCACGGCGCTTGCCGTGCGCTTCCGCGTGGACGCCGTATACCGCAACCGCGCCGTATGCGTATACTTCGACGGCGATTGCGTGTTCCGCCGCAAAGCGCGTATTTTAACGCCCGGGGAAATGGAAACCGTCACGCTGACCAAGGCGACGTTCGACGCGCACCCCGGCGTAAGCGCCATCACCGTGTCCATTGAGGAGGGCTGACCGATGGAAACCCATATCACGTGCATCAACTGCCCCTCCGGCTGCGATTTGACTGTGACCCTGGACGCGGAAAACCGCATCGTGCAGGTGGAGGGCAACCAGTGCAAGCGCGGGGTAACGTACGCGCAAACCGAGATCGCCAATCCCACGCGCACGGTAACCACCACGGTGCGCCTGCAAAACGCGGCCATTGCGCAGGCGCCCGTGAAAACGAGCGTCCCCATTCCCAAGGAAAAGATCATGGATTGCATGCGCGCGCTCAAATTTACGGAAATCACCGCGCCCGTTACCGCGGGCGACGTGGTTTTGCGGGGCGTGTGCGGCACGCAGGCGAATATCGTCGTCACCCGCAGCATTCCGGCAAAGCAATAAGCCGGAAGCCGTGCGGAGAAGACCGCGGCCGGGTAGCCGGGCTTGCCGTATATGTACGTAAATTCCAAGGGAGGCGGGCGCGGCATTCCCGCGCAAACATCCCATCCATGGGCTGTTCCCGCCTGCGGCACAGCTTGACAGGCGGGCGCAACCTGTTATCCTGTTTTACAACAGAAAACACTGAAACAAAGAACGGGAGGAACGGACGATGCAGCGTATCACCTGCGCGGATGCGCCGATCCGGGTTTACGGGCTGCTGCAAGAGAGTTTGCCCGAGTGTTTCCACAGGCTGCCGCAGCAGTTGGCGCTGCCCCAAGAATTGCTCAGCCGCGCCAGAACGCCCGCGGGCGGGCGCGTGCGCTTCCGCACGGACGCACCCCAAGTAACCGCGCATATGGAGCTTGACACGCTGACGGTGGATTTTGCCATTCCGCTGTGCGGCTCCGCGGGCGCGGTGGCGGCGGTGGGCACGGGCGCGGGCATGCGCTACGCGGGGCTTTTGTGCCCCCGGAA
>JAEWTC010000105.1 GCA_023459675.1 Bacillota bacterium
CGGGAAAGCTCCTGCGGCTGCAGCCCCGGTCCGTTGTCCGTTACGCTGATCCAGGCGCAGATCGGGTTTTCCCCGCACGCGATCAGGATGGGGCTTCCCGCCGGAGAATGCTCCGACGCGTTTTTAACGACGTTCAAAAGCGCTTCCGCCGTCCAGCGCACGTCGCAGGTCAGCGTTGCCGCGCCCGCGGTTTTGATCTCCTGCTCTTTCATTTCCAGTAAAATCATGAGCGGCTCCAGCGCGCGGCGGATGATCTCCGCAGCGCTGGCGCGCTGATAGCGGAAGTCCACGGCCTGCGCGTCCAGCTTGGCGATTTTCAGCAGCGCGTCCGTCAGCCATTGCGTGCGCGTAAGCCCGGTCTGGATGTTTCGGATCAGCTCCGCCTGTTTTTCGGGCGGGGCGGTTTCCAGCAGATCGGCCATGACCATCATGGACGTGAGCGGGGTTTTCAGCTGGTGGGAGATATCCGAAAGCGAGTCCTTGAGCCGGTTTTTATCGCGGCGCAGCGCGTCCGCCTGCTCCTGTTTGAGGCGCACCAGCGTTTGAATGTCGTTGCGCAGGATGCTCAGCTTGCCCTCGCGATTATCCAGCAGATCCGCGCCTTCGCCGTCCACAATGCGGCGGATGTTCGCGGACAGGACTTCCACCGTTTGCTTACGAATCCACACGGTAGCCCACTCCCCGCACGGTTTCAATCGCCGCCGCGTCGCCCAGCTTCTGCCGCAGCCGCTTGATGCACACGGTCAGCGTGTTATCTTCCACGAAATCGCCCGCCCCGTCCCACAGACGGTCCAGGATCTGCATCCGCGTCAGCGTTTGCCCCGGGTGCGCGGCGAACAGCAGCAGCAGCTTGTATTCCAGCGCCGTAAGCTCCAACGGCTTTCCCTGCACGGTCGCGGTATTTTTAGCCAAATGCATTTGCACCGCGCCTACGGTCAGCGTGTCGCCCGGGCCGCCGGAACGCCGCCGCAGCGCCGCCTTTACCCGCGCCAATAGTTCGCGCAGGCGGAAGGGTTTCACGATGTAATCGTCCGCGCCGCTTTCCAGCGCCTGCACCATGGTGCCCTCGTCGTCCACCACGGTGACGAACAAAACGGCGGTATCGGCAGGCTTGAGCGCCGCCTGCACGTCGCGGCCGGTGCCGTCTGGCAGCTGCATATCCAGCACCGCCAGATCAAAAGACCCGGCCGCGGCAAGCTGCCTGGCCTGCGCCACGTCCGCGGCGCGGGAAACCGCATAGCCTTCGGCCTCCAGCGCGTACTGCAGGCCGGACGCGATCATAGGATCGTCCTCCACCAGCAGAATGCGCACGTCGTTCATACGCCGTCACCGCCTTGCGCGGGCAGACGGCCGAATTGCGCTTCCACCCATTGGGATGCGTATGCGTCCGCGTGCTCGGGGTAGGGAAACCCTGCGGCGGCCGCCGTTTCCTTGGCCAGCCGCCGGAAGAGATCCATGGTTTCCAAAAGCGCGCGTGTGACGTCCGCCTGCTCGTAGTGCGCGTAGGCGCGCCCGAGCGCAAGAAGGACGTCCGCCTGCGCCCATTGTTCGATGAACCGGCCCCTGTACCAGGTATCGCCGTTACAGCGGCGCACGGTGTGCTCATGCTGCTCGATCATCCACAAAAGCTTTTGTTTCAGATACCCGTCCACGCAGCCCTTCGCGGTGAAAAGCTCCCGCCGCAGCAGCTTTTTGCCCGCCCATACCGTGTGAAACCAGAAATCGTGCACGGTGTTGATGAAGTCCGCCCCGGTAGCCGGGCTGAACTCGTTTCCGGTCGAGGGCTCGATCGTGGGGATGACGAGGCCGAGCTAATCCACCAGTACGCGGTACCCCCGGGCAAGCAAAAACGCGGCCTCGCCGTTTTCCAGGGCGCGGCGGGCCGTGTCCTCGTCAAGGAGTACGATATCCGCGTCCTGCGCCCCGTCAAACAACGCCCTGCGCTCCGTCTGCCCGCCGATGGTCGGCTCGGTGAAGGTGATGTGCACGGCGCCGATCTCCCCAAGCCACGCGTCGGCATGGGTAAACAGGGCGGTATCTTTGACCACCAAAATGACGTCCGTATCGGAAAACGCGTCCGCGGGCCGTTCGGTGCGCGCCTGGGAGCCGATCAGCACCAGCGCCGTAACGGAATCGTTGGTTTGCGCGAAGCGGATCAGAGAGTCGAGGATAGACGGCTGCATAGCGGTTCCTCCGTTGTCGGGGGGCTATCTGCGGATGAGCAGCGCGGTCAGGTCGTTCACGTTCGTGCCGGTCGGCCCGGTTACAATCAGCCCGTCGGCGGCTTCCAGCGCATGGTAGCTGTCGTTGTCCTGCAGAACCTGCGAAATATCCAAACCCTTTTGCCGGAGCGCTTGCGCGGTGCGCCCGTCCACATAGCCGCCGGCCGCCTCGGTGGGGCCGTCGGTGCCGTCCGAGCCTACGGAGAACACGGCGGTATCCTGCAAACCGTCCAGCCCTTGGGCGGCCGCCAGCGCAAGCTCCTGGTTGCGCCCGCCCAGGCCCTTGCCGGTGAGCTTCACCACGGTTTCGCCGCCCGCCAGATACGCAAGGCTGCGGTGCGTGCCCTGATGGGTCTGCGCGATGGAGGCAAGGAAACTGCCCGCGTCCCGCGCGGTGCAACACAGGCTGTCGGTCAGCAAAACCGGCTCGTACCCAAGCGCCTTGCATTCCTGCGCGGCGGCGGCGCACAGGTGGCGCACGCTGCCCGCGACTACGGTTTCCACGTTGTGAAGCGCCTTGGGCGTTTCCTTTGCAAGCAGGGCAAGCGTATCCGGGTCGAGCGTGAGGCCGTATTGCTTCACGATGGCAAGCGCGTCGTCTGCGGTGGCGGCGTCCGGGTAGGCGGGGCCGGAGGCGATGGTTGCGGGATTGTCCCCCAGCACGTCGGACAGGGCGATGGTCAGCACCTTCGCGGGCGCGCAGAGCATGGCAAACCGCCCGCCCTTGACGGCGGACAGACGCTTGCGGATGGTGTTGATCTGGGCGATGTCCGCGCCGCAGAAAAGCAGCTGACGGTTGACGTTTTCCAGCGTTTCCAGCGGAACCAGCGGTTTTTCAAACAGGGCGGAGCCGCCGCCGGAGACCAAAAACAGCACCGTATCCGTTGCGCTCAGGCCGGTGACCATGTCGATGGCTTCCTGCGCGGCCGCGACGCCGTTTTTATCCGGCACGGGATGCCCGGCTTCAAAAATGCGAACGTTTGGCAGCTCGCCCTTCGCGTGATTGTATTTGGTGATCACTATGCCCTGTGAAAGCCGGTCTTGAAGCAGCTCGCAGGCGGCCTTGGCCATCTGCCAGGCAGCCTTGCCGATGGCGACCAAAATGAGTTTACCGTCCGGAAATTCTCTGCCCGCAAGGGTTTGCCGCACCGCGCTGTCCGGCATGGCGGCCTGCAGCGCCGCTGCGATAATTTGGTCGGCCTCCCGGCGCAGGTTGTTTTCGTTCGTATGCATCAGGTGAATGTTTTCGGGTTGGTGTAGCCGGGTTTCACCAACACGTTCTCCTTATCTTTCACAAATTCGTCGTACACGCCCGCCCATTCGCCAAACGTATACTCCTCCACCGACACGGAAATGTACTTTTTGGCTTTTCCCATCGTTTGGTTTACGATCTCGGCAATCTGTTCGGCGGCTTTTTGCAGCTGTTCCTGCGACGGACCCGCGATGGTTTTGATCACGATATGCGGCATGGGACGCCCCCCTTTTTTGGTTTCAATGGCTGCGTTTATTGTAACAGAAGTTGCGCCGCGTCACAATGGGGCAGGAAACCACGGTTCATCGGCAGAACTATTTTCCCCATGCCAACGGCCAAAACGGCAGGGGGCAGGGAGGGACGGATATGCGTTATTTTGTGGTGGACGCGTTCGCGCAGGAGCTGTTCAAGGGCAATCCCGCGGGGGTGTGCCCGCTAGCCGGGCCGCTGGACGCGGGGCTGATGCAGACGATCGCCTTTGAAAACAACCTGGCGGAAACCGCCTTTTTCTACCCGCAGGGGGACGCGTACCGCCTGCGCTGGTTTACGCCCGTCAACGAGATCGATCTGTGCGGCCATGCGACGCTGGCAAGCGCGTACGTGGTGCTCCATTTTCTGGAGCCGCAGGCGGATACCGTGCGGTTTGATACCCAAAGCGGTCGCCTGACGGTGACGCGCAGCGGCGACCTGCTGCTGATGGATTTCCCCAGCCGTAAGCCCGTGCCCTGCGATGCGCCCGCCGGGCTTTTCGACGCGCTTGGAATTCCCGCCGCGCCCTGTTTCCTCTCCCGCGATCTTGTGATTCTGTTGGACAGTGAAGCGGCGGTGCTGGCCGTGCGGCCCGATTACGCAAAGCTTGCGAAGATCGAAGGCCCGCTGGGGTTCATCGTCACCGCGCGGGGGGGAAGGGTGGACTTCGTTTCCCGCTTTTTCGCGCCCAATACGGGCGTGGACGAGGACCCCGTTACCGGCTCGGCGCACGCGACCCTGATTCCGTTTTGGAGCGAGCGCCTGCAAAAAACTACGATGACCGCGGCGCAGCTCTCGGCGCGCGGCGGCCTGCTGCGCTGTGAGGATCGCGGCAGCCGCGTGCAGATCGGCGGGTCGGCGGTGTGCTATCTGCAGGGGGAAATTCTGCTGTAACAAACCAAAATAACCGGACGGCCGATGATCGGCCGTCCGGTTTTTGTTCGCGCCATGACCGGGAAACGGGTGTATGCCGCCCGGCTGTTGTTTGGCGCACTGCCGGGGTATGCCCGCCGCCTCGATGCTGTGTTCTAATACGAAAGCCTGGGCGTCATGGCGCTGCCCGGCGTAAACCCGGTTTCGTTTTCATAGGTCACCAGCACCCAGTCGTCGTCGCGTACGGCGGTTACCATCACCTGCGCGCCGTAAGGCACGGTTTTGATGATTTCGGAATTCGCCTGCGGCAGCTTGTGCAAGGCGGCGCCGTCGGCTCTGGTTACGGTGAGATAGGGAAGCTCCGCGGTTTGCGTATACAGCCCCTGCGACAGATAACGCATATCAAAATAGCCCACCAGGTGCGGCGTGCGCACCTTCACATATCCGCCTGCCGGCGGCTCCACCTGCCGCACAACGGCGCCCGCGTAGAACTTGCCCAGCGATACGCTGTCATACGCGGGCTTGGCGCGCAGGTTCAGCCGGTTGCCCGGCTTGTCTGTCGTCACCACCCAGCACGGTTCCATGTCCGTAAAGAACGTTACATACTTCGCTTCCACCCAGCCGCGCGGGGCGGTATCCCGGTCAAACGTCCACGTCGCGTCCGCAGGGTCGGTGTGGTAAAACACATACGCCATTCCGGCCTCGCGCTCGGCGGCCTCCACCTGTACGGGGTTTCCCGGCTGTACATAGCCCAGTATGGGGAACGACGTTGCCGGGCCGTTGTACACGGGTACGGGCGCGTCGGCATACACCGTGTTCGCTCCTTCGATCACGTACCGGTATCCGGCGGGCAGCCAATCGGTAGACAGGGGAACGCCGTCCGCCTGTGCGGCGGCGACGAGGGACAGGAGAGCCAGTAGCCAAACTGCAAGTCGTTTACGCATGGTTTTCCTCCGGATTTTCATTCTTCCCATACAACGGATGAAAACTATGAAATGTTCCAGAATATGGAATCTTGCAAGCCGCGTATTTCAGCCGCCGCGCCGGACGCTGAACGCGATGTGCGGCATCTCCACCCCGCGGTAGTGCTTGATGAAGCGCTTGCGGGCCAGCATGCCGTTGCGGATGGCCACGTTGATGGAGGCGAGGTTGGTATCGCGGATAATGGAATAGACTTCGGGAAACAGAAGCGTTTCAAAGGCGTAACGCTTGCAGCCGCACGCCGCCTCGGCGGCGTAGCCCCGGTGCCAGTAGGTGCGGTTGAATAGATAGCCGATCTCCGGCACGCGCTCGCCCTCCACGGTCTGCCAGGTGACGCCCGCAAGCCCGACGCTTTCCCCGCTGGCCTTTTCCGCGACCATCCACAAGCCGAAGCCGTCCTCCCGGTAACGGGTCAGCTGCTTGTCCAGCCACTCCTGCACCTCGGCGTCGGAAAACGCGCCTTCGTAGGCGACCATGGTTTGTTCGTCCTGCAGCACCGCGGCCAGCGCGGGATAATCGGCCTGCGTCATTTCACGCAGAACCAGCCGTTCCGTTTCCAGCACGAACCGCGCAGCGCTTTCCGATCCGCGGGCGTCCGTCGTGCGCGTCCAGCTTTGCAGCTCCAGAATATTGCCTTCCGGGTCCCGCGCGTAGACCGCGTCCAGCCTCCGCCCGTCGGGATAGTCCGCCTGAATCTGCTTGCCAACCAGGCTGCCGCCCGCGGCGAGCACGGCGGCCAGCGTTTGGGCGACGTGATCCACGGCGAATGCGATATGCGCAAAGCCCGGGCGGTGAAGCGCGCGCGGAAGAGCGCTGTCCGGCTCGCCGTACTGGAAAATTTCGAGCGTCGGGTGATCGCCGCCATAGCCGGGCAGCAGCAGGTGCTCGCCGGTGATATGGGCGTTTTGCAGCCCCGTCAGGTTATCGAGCCACTCTCCGCGCAGGTCGCGCGTTTCCCCGATGCTTTCGCACCGCAGCACGGATTTGTAAAAGGCGATCAGCCTGGGCGCGTCGTTTGCGACGACGTTCGTATGGGCGTAGCGGAACATGGCGTTTCTCCTTACATCGTTGGGTTGCGCTTTATGGGGCGTCGTCAGCCGCGCGCGGCGATTAACGCCTGCATTTTCCAAAGGGTGTTGAGGTTGCGGTTGGTGAAGGTGGGATCGAGCTTTGGAAGCGCGATCGCGAGCTTGGAAAGCCGTACGCTCTGCCTGCACAGCAGGTATACTTCCCGTTCCCCGGCAATCAGCCTGTCCTCCCCGCCCGCGGCCTGCCGCAGTTCTTCCGCGGCCTTTGCGTCAACCGGGCGGTTGGACAGGTAAACGTACGTGTGCTCCACGTCGGGATCGGCGGCTTCGGCCTGCGCAAGCTCCGCCTCGGAAAAGGGCCATGCGCAGAGCAGCGCGCCGAGCGCGTCCGCCGAGCGCACCGCGGCGGGGCTCGCAAAGCCGAAGCGCTGCGCAAAGGCAGGTTCAATCCTGCCGGGCAGCGAAGCTTCCTCCGCGTCCGTTTCAAACATCGCGTTGCCGCTCTGGATCAGCGTCTGCACGTTCCAAAACCCGCAGTCCGTAAGCAGCCGCTGCAGATCGGCCATCTTCACCTGCCGGTTTTTACCCACGTTAAGCCCGCGAAAAAAAGCCGCGTAAACCATGCCGTAATCCCCCTGTTTCCATGCGGCTATGCGCCACCCGTCCTTATTCCGGCGCTTCCGTCAACAGCTTTTCCATGCATACGGAATCCGCCATGCAGCGGTATTGCCCGTAGTTGGGAATGCGCCGGAAGCCGAGCCGCGCGTAAATGGCTTTGGCGTTTTCCAGCCGGTCTCCGGTCTCCAAAATCAGCCGCGTATAACCCTGCGCCCGCGCCCGCCGCTCCAGCGCGGCCATCAAGGCGCGCGCGTACCCGCGGCCCCGGTACGCGGGCTTGGTGTACACGCGCTTGATCTCCGCCGTGCCCGGCTCGTAGCGCTTGAACGCGCCGCAGGCAACCGCCTGCCCGTCCTCCAGAACCAAGGCCGCGTCGCGGATGCTTTCGAGCGTGTTGTACTGCGCGTATTGCGCGCGCTGCTTTTCCCCGCCGACGAGATCGTTGAGATGCGCGTCCAGTTCTGCGCACAGGGCGGCGAACCGCTCGTCCCGCCCGTCCGTGAATACGATCTCCATACGCAGCCCTCTTTCGCCGCGGCATGCGCCGCAAATGCCGTTCCTATCATACCATATCGGCGAACCGGCGGAACAAAAAAAGCGGGCATCTTTTAGATACCCGCCGCGCGTCGTATGGTTTACGCCGCCGTGAACAGCCGGGAGAGGAGCAGGCCCAGGAACACGAACAGGAGGCTCAGCCCCACGTTCAGCCCAACGTTGCCAAGCGCCAGCAGGTAGCGCCCGCCCTCCAGATAGCCGACCGTTTCCAGACTAAAGGCTGAAAACGTGCTCAGCCCGCCGAGCATCCCCGTGACCAGGAACAGCTTTTTCGCGGCGGATAGCGACGGCAGCTGCCGCTCGACCCCGATGATCAGGCCGATCAGCAGCGCGGCGGCGACGTTGGATATGAGCGTGCTCAGCGGAAACGCGAGCTCGAACCGCTCCAGCAGCCTGGTGATCAAATACCGCCCGCAGGAGCCCAGCAGCCCGCCGACGCCTACCGCCACAAAATTCATCCAATTCCTCCATACGAAAAGCTGACGCTTCTTATAGAAGGCATCAGCTGTACTGCGTTTCAACCGTCGCCGGTTTACAAGAACTTCATTCCCGGAACAAATCATAGCATCCGGCCGGGGCAAAGTCAACAGGGGCGCGCGTTTGCTTGGGATTCCGATTTGCGCTAGATGCTCCGCTTCCGGAACGCGAGCGCCGCGATCAGGCCTTGGAGTACGATCAGGCCGCAGGTGACGAGGATCGCGCCCGTCATGCTGTGTGGTAAAACCGCGCCGGTGAGCAGCGGCATGGAGTCCGAAAGGGCAAGAGGCAGGTAGTTGCCGACCCCCGGGATGACGCCCAGCAGGTACGATACGGCGATCGTCCCGCCCGTGCCCAGCAGCACGCCGGTGCCGGCGGACGCCACCGTGGAAAACAGTACCACGGAGGAGACCACCCACACGCCGAACAGCCAGTACAGGAG
>JAEWTC010000106.1 GCA_023459675.1 Bacillota bacterium
CCGCGGGCGGCGGGGAATGGGAGTTCTACAAAAAACTGCCGGACCGCTGGGTGCTTTCGTTTGAAAACCTCAAATTCTACGTCCGCCCCACGGGCTTCAAACACACCGGGCTGTTTCCCGAGCAGGCGGTGAACTGGCTGTTCATGCGGGAACAGATCAAAAAGGCGAAAAAGCGCCCGATGATTTTGAACCTCTTCGCCTATACCGGCGGGGCGACCATCGCCTGCGCCGCCGCGGGCGCGCACGTTACCCACGTGGACGCGGCCAAGGGGATGACCCAATGGGCCAAGGAAAACCGCGAACTTTCCGGCGTTTCGGAAGAGCGCACCCGCTTTATTCTGGAGGACGCCAAGGCGTTCGTCGCCCGGGAATTGCGCCGCGGCAACCGCTACGACGGCATCCTGATGGATCCGCCCAGCTACGGCCGCGGCCCCAACGGCGAGGTATGGAAGCTGGAGGACGAGCTCTACCCCCTGGCCGAGATGTGCGCGGAGCTGTTGAGCGATGCGCCGGTGTTTTACCTGATTAACGGCTATACCACGGGGTTTGCCGCCAGCGTGGTCGGCAACGTTCTGGAGCGCTGCATGGGCGGGCGCGGCACGGTAGCTGCCGGGGAGCTGGCCCTGAAGGTGACAAGCGGCGGCGTGCTCCCCTGTGGGGCCACCGCGCGGTGGACGCCCGATGCCTGACATCGTCTACGAGGACAATCACCTGCTGATTGTCGTGAAACCGCCCAACCTCCTCACCCAGGGGGACGCTACCGGCGATCCCTGCCTTGCCGACGAGGTGAAGGCGTATTTGAAAGAGAAGTATCACAAGCCCGGGGACGCGTACCTTGGGCTCGTACACCGGCTGGACCGGCCCGTTGGCGGGCTGGTGGCGCTGGCAAAAACCGGCAAGGCGGCAAGCCGCCTTTCCGAGCAGCTGCGCACCCACGCCATGCGGCGGGAATATCTGGCCGTCGTCCACGGCGCGGATATCGCGCCAAGCGGCACGCTTTCGGATTTCCTGCTGGATGAGAACGGCACCGTGCGCGCCGTGCCGCAGGGAACCGACGGCGCCAGGGAAGCCGTGCTGCGGTATGAAACCCTCGCCGTCCACGCGGGTACCGCGCTTTTATACATCCGCCTGGCAACGGGGCGCAAGCACCAAATTCGCGTGCAGCTGCAAAATGCCGGGCATCCGATTGTCCACGATATGCGCTACGGCACGGACGAGGCCGGCGAGCCCATCGCGCTGTGGGGCGCGGTGCTCACGCTTTCGCATCCTACGACCAAAGAAACGATGACGTTTACATCCAAACCGCGGGGCAGCGCTTTCGCCGCTTACGAGGAAGCGCTCCGCGCGTTTTTCCAAGAGGGCAATGCATGAGCAATTTTTCCTTCGAGGTGATCAAAACCTGCGCACAGTCCGGCGCGCGGCTTGGGGTGCTGAAAACCCCGCACGGCGATATCCAGACGCCCGTCTATATGCCGGTGGGCACGTCCGCCACCGTCAAAGCCATGACTCCGCGGGAGATGGTGGAGATCGGCGCGGAAATTATCCTCTCCAATACCTATCACCTGCACCTGCGCCCCGGCGAAGCGCTGATCCGCGAAGCGGGCGGCCTGCACCGGTTCATGGGCTGGGACAGGCCCATCCTGACCGATTCGGGCGGGTTTCAGGTGTTTTCGCTGGCGGGTATCCGCAAGGTGAAGGAGGAAGGGGTTACCTTCCAAAGCCATCTGGACGGCAGCCGCCGCTTCATCTCCCCCGAAGTCAGCATGGACATCCAGCACGCGCTGGGCGCGGATATTATGATGGCGTTTGACGTATGCACCGCCTACCCGTGCGATCACGCGGTGGCGGAGGCTGCCATGGACCGCACCCACCGCTGGGCGGAGCGTTGCAAAGCCCACCATACCGACGGCGACCAGGCGCTGTTTGGCATCGTGCAGGGCGCGTTCTTCGAAGACCTACGCATCCAAAGCGCGAAAACCCTGCGCGATCTGGATTTTTTCGGCTACGGCATCGGGGGCTTAAGCGTGGGCGAGCCCAAGCCGATCATGTACGGCATGCTCGAGGCCATGATGCCGCACATGGCGGCGGAGAAACCGCGGTACCTGATGGGCGTCGGCTCGCCCGACTGCCTCATCGAGGGCGTACTGCGCGGCGTGGATATGTTCGACTGCGTTCTGGCCACGCGCATCGCGCGCAACGGCACCTGCTTTACCTCCGGCGGCCGCGTGGTGATCAAGAACGCGCAATACGCGCGCGATTTCGGCCCGCTGGACGAGGGCTGCGATTGTTACGCCTGTCAGAACTTTTCCCGCGCCTATATCCGCCACCTGTTCAAGGCGGGGGAAATCACCGGCGCGCGTCTGGCCTCCATCCACAACCTCCGCTTTCTGCTGCGGCTGATGGAAAACGTACGCCAGGCCATCCGCGAAGACCGCCTGACGGACTTCCGCAATGAATTTTTCAGCAAATATGATATGACGAAAAACTTCTAACCGGCCGTCGGCGCGTTGTGGCCGCCTTGCCGCGCCGGAGGTTTCGGTTACGCCCGTTCCATAATTCGCTTTTCATTTTTGAAACCGGAGGATGGGGTCTATGAACGGCATTTTCCACCAAACCATGGCGGATATGAACTGGGCGGAGCTTTCCGCATACGCCGGGCGGCAGGCTTTGGTGCTGCTGCCGCTGGGCGTGGTGGAAGAGCACGGGCCGCACCTCTGCCTGGGCACGGACATCTATACGGCACATCTGTACTGCTTGGCGGTTAAGGAACGCCTGCAGGCGGAAGGCTATGAAGCGGTCATCGCGCCGCCCTTTTACTGGGGCGTCTGCCAGTCCACGGCCGGGTTCATCGGCTCGTTTTCCATCCGGTCGGAAACGGCGAAGGCCCTGCTGTACGATATTCTCGCCTCCCTGCGGGGGTTTGGCTTTCAGCGCGTATTCGGCGTGAACGCACACGGCGACATCAACCATAACGTGATGATTTTGCAGGCGTTCCGCGAAGCGTCGGAAACGCTTGGAATGCAGGCGTGCTATGCCTTTGACGAAAGCAGGCTGTGTCATTACGGGCTCACCGGCGCGGAGCCGTTCCTTTGCCCCGTCAAGCCGCAGACCGTGTCCGTAAGCAAGGCCCCCGTGCCGGACGTTCATGCCGGCGATATAGAAACGGCGATGATCTTCCGCAATTATCCGCATCTTGTGAACGTGGAGACGGCGGCCGCTCTCCCGCCCGTGCCGCTAGCCGACAGCCGGGGGATGGACTGGCTTGGCGGCGGGCATATCCACGCGCTGTCGCCGCAGGGCTACCTCGGCGCGCCCGCCGCGTACGCGGACGTAGACGTTGAGCAGAATCTGGACGATTATGCGCAGCGCATCACCCGGGCCATTCTCACGCGGCTCTGAGCGCGCAAAACCGCGGCGCTGCCTGTGCAAACGCCGCGGCCGGAAACGATAGCGCTGCGGGAATGTTTAATAGAAATCCGATAGGAACACTGGCTTTTTGGGAAACAGGCGTTTGAGCAGCGCCTGATTTCCGTTCAGCCGCACGTCCGGCTTGAACGCCGCCTCCGCAAGGCTGATATAGCCCAGCGCGATCTGCGTAAAGGTCTGTATGCTGAGGCGCAGGTCTGCGTCCCCGTCGCAGCGGGCAACGTCCGCCGCGCCTTGCCGGGTGAAGGCAACGCGGTAGCAGCCTTCATTCTCAGGCAGAAACGGATCCTCGACGTACAGCGTAACCGCCCCGTCCTTCTTTGGGTAACGCATGGCCTTGAGAACGCCCGCAACGTTCAGCACGCGCGCCATGGGCTGCGCGCCGGCGGAACTGCGGATTTCGTAAGGCTCCGCAAGGAGCGAGGAAAGCGGAAGGTTACCGGGAACGAACATCTCCACGTCCCTCGCCTGCGCCAGAAAGCGGTGCAGGAAGCGCATCAGGCCCGTAAACGCCTCCGCGTTGACGAACGCGTAGTCCGTCAGGCAGAGCGTGCGGATGAACGGTTTCTCCTGCGGCCGGAAGTGAAAGATCGCGTAGGCGGTATCGCGGCCGCCTTGGGACAGCACATAGCAGTAACGCTCCGCCTTGAACGGATCGCCCAGCTCGTTGCGCCGCCAGGTGCGTTCGTCCCGCGCGACGGCCAGGTTATACCGTTTGGCAAACGCCTTGTACAACGGCTGCAGCGCCGCGGTGCCGTCCGCGGGCAGCAGCAGCCGCGCGGCGGGCGGTTCTCCGGCTTGGAAAACCTCCAGCGCTTTGGTCGGAAACGAAGCAATCGGGCAGGTAAAGCAAATCTCGTAGCCGAACCGGCGGTAAAACGGATGGGAGAAGGGGTACAGCGTGGAAAACAACGCCCCCGCCTCGCGGTCGTCTTGCAGCACGCGGCGGAACAACTCGCGCACGGTTCCCTGCCCGCGTGTCACGGGGTCGGACGCTACCCCCGCCACCCCGCGGGAGGAAGCGATGCTTCCGTCAAACCATATCGGAAGATCGTGGTTGGTCAGCGTCGCGCGCAGCTGCCCGTCGTCGCCGAAGCAGCCCCACCGGTCCGCCTGATACGGGCTTTCCTTGCCGCTGTCTGCTGCGGGCTGTACGAACGCGATTGATTCCAGCTGATCGGCCGCCTGGTTTTCTTCCGGCAGCAGTTTCCGAATGTCCATCTTCGTTCCCTTCCGTTTTCAGTTTCATTTCAGTTTGCGTTGGTAGTATCGTTTGACAGTGCGCCTGCGTTTTCCTGCCTGCCGGGCGGGCGGGCACGCGGAAGCAAGGCGCGGCGCGGAGCAACCGCGGGAGGAATGCGGCGATGAGACGATGGCTGTCCCTGGGCCTGGCCGTGGCGGTGTGCCTGCTTGCGGTGCTGAGCGTGCTGCCCTCGGGGGAGGAGCAGGCGCCGCGGGCGGCGGCTCTGCTTGCCGCGGCGGAGGGGCTGGACACGATTTCGATCGACGCATCGTACGATCCCGATCTAAGGAAGCTCGCGGTCCGGCAAACGTTTGCGCTTGTCAACCGCACGGGGGCGGATCAGCCGGTACTATTTTTGCGGGCGTACGCGTCCGCGTTCCGGGACGAGGACTACGCCCCGTCCGCAACGGAAGAACTGCACAGCCTTTGCTATCCCGCCGGCTTTTCCGCCGGGGGGATCGAGATAACCGCGTGCGGGCTTGCGTACCGCTTTGCGGACGACGCGCAGACCATCCTGGCGTTAACGCCCGCCGCGCCCTGGAAAAACGGCGAAACGCTCACGCTTGATATTTCGTATACGCTCACCATCCCCCTGGCCGCGTATCGTTTCGGTGAATACGGCGGCGTGACGGCGCTGGGCAATGCGTTTCTTATTCCGGCGGCGTATCTGGACGGCGAGTATACTGCCGACGCGTATTACTCCGTCGGCAGCCCTTTTACCAGCGAATGCCGCAACTATACGCTGCGCATCACGCTTCCCGAGGGCTATGCGGCCTTTGGCAGCGGCACCGCGGCGACTAACGGGCGGGAAACGGTCTTCACCGCTCCTGCCAGCCGGGATTTGGCCCTGTGCATCAGCAAGTCTTGCCAGTCGGCACAAACCCTATACAACAACGTGCGAATTACGGCTTATGCCCGCACCGCCGCCGGCGCGGACGCGATGGCAAAAACCGCGAAGCAGGCGCTGCGGATCTATTCGGAGCTGTACGGCGCGTATCCCTACCCAACGCTGACGCTTGCGGAGGTTGCGCTGCCGTTCGAAGCTTCCGTCTATCCCTCGTTTGCCATGATCGCGGCGGACGCCGTAAGCGGTTCCGGCGAAGCGCTGGAAATCGCCGTGGCGCGGGCCGTAGCCGGGCAGTGGTTTGAAGCGGTCGTCGGTACCGATGGGTACCGCCAGCCCTGGCAGAGCGAAGCGCTGAAGGAGTACGCGCTTCTATCCTATTGGAAGAAAGCCCACGGCGCGGACGCGTGGGAGAGCCTCCGCTACAGCCGCGTGGATACGGCCATGCGCCTTACGGCCGGCAGCCTCACGCCCGGCAGCCCGCTTTTCTATTTCTATGATTGGGGCGAATACCGGACGGTGGTCTGGCACCGGGGCGCCGCGGCGCTGTTCGCGCTGGATCTGGCGCTGGACGGTAAACTTGACGAATTCCTTGCCGCATATTATGATACGAATGCGTTTTCCATCGCATCGAGGGCGGATTTTGAGGCCGCGCTGCAGGCGTTTTCCGGCGGAGATTGGTCCGCGCTTCTCGCCGATATGCTGGATACCATCCAATGAAATGCGCAAAGGTAGGGTTATGATGCCGCAACAAGCTGTGAAAGACGTCGCCGTTCTCATCCCAAGCTTCCAGCCGGATGAACGGCTGCTTTCCTATGTCGAACAGCTCAGCCACGAGCAATTCGCCGGTATCGTAATCGTGGACGATGGTTCCGGCGCGCAGTATGACCCTGTTTTTACGCCGTTGGAGGGCCGGGCCGGGGTAACGGTGCTGCGGTATCCTAAGAACCAGGGCAAGGGGTTTGCGCTCCGCCACGGCATGCAGCACATTCTGGACGCCTGCCCGGTTTGCCGCTTCATCATCACCGCCGACAGCGACGGGCAGCATACCACGGAGGATATTTTGCGCATGGGCGAAGCCCTGCACGCGGATTCCACGGGGCTTTTGCTGGGCACGCGTGATTTTTCATCCGCCCAGGTTCCGTCCCGTAGCCGGGCGGGCAACCGGATTACGTCCCGGGTGTTCCGTCTGCTCTACGGCCCCAGGGTGGAGGACACCCAAACGGGGCTGCGCGGCTTTGCGCGCGAGCTGCTGCCCCAGTTTCTCCATATCAAGGGCGATCGTTACGATTATGAGATGAACCAGCTCATCGCCTGCGCCATCGGCGGCATTCCCATCCGCGCCCTGCCCATTGAAACCGTGTATGAGAATAACAATGAAGGCAGCCACTTCCGCACGGTGGTGGACAGCTTCCGCATTTACCGCGTCATCCTGGGCCGGTTCGTGCGGTTTGTGATGTCGTCCGCGTTTTGCTTTGTGCTGGATTACGGCATCTATCTGCTGGTCAACCATCTGCTCAAGATCAACGCCCCGGCGCTTGACCAGTACCTGAGCATTTTCTTCATCCGTTTCGTCGCCCGAATCGGCATCGCCGCGGCGGTGGCGCGCGCCGTGAGCGCAACGGTGAATTATCTGATCAACAAACGCGTGGTGTTTGGCAGCGAAGCGGCGGTCATGCGTTCCTTCCTGCGCTATTCCTGTACGGTGGCGCTGATTATCGTCCTGTCCGCGGGGATCGTCTCCACGCTGCATATCGGGCTGGGGCTCAGCGATACGCTGACCAAGATCCCCGTGGATATCGCGCTGTTCTTCGTCAGCTACTTCCTGCAGCGCAAGTGGGTATTCGGCGGCGGCTGGCGCGGCGCGGCCGCGCTTTCGGAGGAAAACCATGGATAAACAGAAGATCGACCGGATTAACGAGCTGGCCCGCCTCAATAAGGAGCGGGAGCTGAGCGCGGAGGAAGTTCTGGAGCAGGCGGCGCTGCGGCGGGAATATATCGACGAGTTCAAGGCAAACGTGCACACAACGCTGCAAACCGTGCGTATACAAGAAAAAGACGGCACCTTGCGTCCGCTCAAACCAAAAGGCGATAGGGATTAACGGAAGCATATCCATACAATAGCTGAATGAATTTTAAAAAAGGCAGTTTTCTTTGAAAATAAGTGTTGACAAGAGAGCTGCTTTTTGTTATTCTAGTCAAGCTCGCTTAAGAGCGCGAACCTTGAAAAAGATACAGAGAAGAAGAAGAAGAAAGAACGCGAAGCGCAGTCAATAATTTGAGTGCAAGAAGCATAGCCAAGCTAAGCTTTTGAGCGAGATTAAACATAAGAGTTTGATCCTGGCTCAGGACGAACGCTGGCGGCGTG
>JAEWTC010000107.1 GCA_023459675.1 Bacillota bacterium
CTGTACGACCAGTACCCCGGCGGCATCGGGCTGAGCGAAAAGGCGTATGAAATGCAGGAACTGCTGCTGGAGCACGCTTTGAGCGTGGTCGAAAACTGCAATTGCCCGGAGGGCTGCCCAAGCTGCATCGGTCCGGTGAACGATCTTGGCTTTTCCGGAAAGAAGGCCTCCATTCTCATATTGCGGGAGCTGCTCAAGGTATGACCAGCCTTTCGGACAAGCTCCGCGTGCTGGGAGCGCAGCCCAAGGCGCAGCCGGACGCCCCCGCGCGCGAAGCGCCGCAGGGCTGCTACGAGATCAGCGAGCGGTACCCGATCCAGTCGTTCGCGGACGCGCGGCATATGAGCGCGGACATACTCCGCGAAATCTACGGCACGGACTTCCCTCCCGGCGTGCGCATGCAGGACGTGCTGTTTCTGGACACGGAAACCACGGGCCTTTCGCGCGGGGCGGGTACGGTTGCCTTTTTGGCGGGCGTCGGGTATTTTACGGACGATCATTTTGTGATCGAGCAGTATCTGATGCGCGATTATGACGAGGAAACGTTCCTGCTTTCGCACATCGACCGCCTGCTGCGGTCGTTTCCCGTGCTTGCGACCTTCAACGGACGCACGTTTGATATCCCCGTGCTGCAAAACCGCCTGCTGCTCAACCGCTTCGGCGGCAAGCTGGGCGGCCTGCATGCGGACGTTTTGTATCCCTCCCGCAGAATTTGGAAGCTCCGGCTGGGCCAATGCACGCTGCAAAAGCTGGAGGAAAGCGTTCTGGGCGTATCCCGGGAGGACGATCTTCCCGGCGAGGAAATTCCCCAGACCTATTTCCGCTACCTGAAAAACAGGGATTTCGAGCCGGTACGCCGTATTATGGTGCATAACCGGCAGGATATCCTAAGCCTGGCGCAGCTGTTTTTCTTCCTGTGCAGGCTGCACGCCAAGCCGGAAACCGCTTCCGCGCCCGAAGACCTGTTTTCGCTGGCTAAAGTGGTGCATCGCCGCGGCGATGTGCAAAAGGCCAAGAAATGCTTCCGCCTCTCCGCGCGGGAGGGCTTCCGCAAGCCCGCCTTCCGCGCCCTGGCCGAACAGGAAAAACGGGAAGGGCATGCCGACCGCGCTTTGAAGCTGTACACTGCCATGCTCAGCCGCGGGGAGGATACGGTGAGCGTCTGCGTCGCGCTGGCCAAGCTCTACGAACACCAGCTGAAAGACCTGCGGCAGGCGCTGTTTTACACAAGGCAGGCGCTTCTCGTTTTGGCGGAACCGGGGCTTCGCCTGGACGAGGCTGTACAATCCAGCCGAAATGCGTTACAATACCGTTATGTGCGCTTGCGCCGCAAAATCGCAGGAGGTTCCACGCAATGAGTTTTATGGCAAGCCTGAAGGCCCAATCGGCAGCGAAGAAGTATCAGAACGGCGATCTCGAAGGAGCGCGGAAACTATTCCAGGAGGCGGTCGACGCCGGGCTGAAGGATCCGCGGTATCTTTTAAGCTACTCCGTGCTGCTGCTGCGCAGCGGCGAGTATCAAGCGGCGCGCGAGCTGCTGGTAGCCAACCAGAAAAACCCGCTGCTGAGCGCCGAAACCAGACGGCAGCTCTACGTCAACTACGCGGTTTGCGTTTACAAGCTGGGCGAGCTGGACAAGGCTGTCCGCATTCTGGAAGGCCAGCACCAAAAAGAGCAATCGGGGCTGATTTACCAGACGCTCGGTTACCTGTACGTCGTCGCAGGCGACAAGGACAAGGCGATCGCCTATAATCAGGAAGCGCTGGAGTACGACGACGAAGACCCCATCGCCATGGATAATATGGCGCAGGCTTATTATCTGGTGTTAAAGGACAAGGAAACCGCGAAAACGTACTTCGAAAAAGCGCTGGCCCTGAAACCCGGGCAGATCGACACGCTCTATTTCTTGGCCCAGTACGATATCGAGGACGGCAACAAGGAAGCAGCCGCCCAGAAGCTGACCAAGGCGCTGGAAGGCCGCTTCTCGCCGCTCAACTACGCCACGCGGGAAATGCTCGAGGAACAGTTGAAAACCCTGAATACTGGTGCATAATCTGTACTTCGGCTGTATGTTTATGAAAGAAAACAGCGCAAACTTTCAAAAACCGTTGACATCCCCACTTTGATATGATATTGTATACAAAATCATACGAAGGAGCTTATCCGATGATTTTCCAAGCCGCAGCCCTCAGCCTTATTATTACGAACATTGCCGTACTGCTTCTTCTTGTAGTAGTAGGCAATGTTCTTTCGCGTAAGTTGAGGCTGGCGTGCAAATAAAACCGGATTAACTCTCAAGAGTTAAAAGCACACTCCCTAAACTGCGCAAGGCGGTTTAGGGAGTTTTTTTAAGGAGGTACACCATGCACAACGGGGCGCAAATCCTTTTGGAAGTGCTGAAGGAACAACAGGTGGATACGATTTTCGGTTATCCCGGCGGTTTCGTGCTGACGATCTACGACGAGCTGTACAAGGCTTCGGACTGGCTTACGCACGTCATCACCTGCCACGAGCAGCACGCCGCCCACGCGGCGGACGGCTATGCCCGCGCTACGGGCAAGGTCGGCGTGGTGATTGCCACCTCCGGCCCCGGCGCCACGAACCTGGTCACGGGGATCGCCAACGCGTATCTGGATTCGATACCGTTGGTGGCGATTACCGGCAACGTTCCGCTAGATCTCATCGGGCGGGACAGCTTTCAGGAAGTCGATATCAAAGGCATCACCATGCCCATCACCAAGCACAATTACATGGTCAAGGATGTCACCAAACTTGCGGACATCGTGCGGGAAGCGTTCGTACTGGCGTCCACCGGCAGAAAAGGCCCCGTTCTGATCGACATCCCCAAGGATATCCAGCTTGCCAAGTGCGAATATCAAAAAGCGGAGCCCAAGGCGGAGCACCCGCTGGCTCCGTCCGCCGAAATGCTTACGGAGGCCGCGGCGCTGATCAAGGCCTCCAAACGCCCGTTTCTCTATGTGGGCGGCGGCGTGGTGAGCACGAACGCGGGCGAAGAGCTGATCCGTTTTGCGGAAACGCTGGGCGCGCCAATCGGCGCAAGCATGATGGGGCTGTCCGCCGTGCCGCACTCGCACCCGCAGATGCTGGGGATGTGCGGCATGCACGGCCGGTATGCGTCCACCAAGGCCATGGGAAGGTCCGACCTCATCATCGCCGTCGGCGCGCGCTTTTCCGACCGGGCAACGGGCAAGAAAAGCGAGTTTTCCAAAGACCGCAAGGTGCTGCATATCGATATCGATCCCGCGGAGATCGGCAAGAATATCCCTGCCTACGTGTCCATGATCGCGGACGTGAAGCAGGCGCTCGCCGCGCTCAATCACATGCAGCTGCCCGCAAGCGATCCGCAGTGGATGGAAGAGTGCAAAGCGCTCAAGGAATCGCCGGATAACGACGTGATGATGAACCATAACACCCTCAACCCGTACGCCGTGCTGACGGGCATTGCCAAGCGCATTCCCGCAAACAGCCCCGTGGCGACCGACGTGGGCCAGCACCAGATGTGGACGGCACAGTTCTATCCCTTTGAAAAAGAACGCACCTTCATCACGTCCGGCGGCTTGGGCACCATGGGCTTTGGCATGGGCGCGGCAATCGGCGCGTGCATGGGCACCGGCAGGAAAACCGTGCTGGTGACCAGCGACGGCAGCTTCCATATGAATATGAACGAACTGGCGACGGCGGTCAGCAATCGTCTGCCCCTGATCGTACTGATGCTCAACAACGGCGTGCTGGGCATGGTGCGGCAGTGGCAGACGATGTTTTATCATCAGCGGTATTCGCAAACCACGCTCGACCGCAAGACCGACTATGTGAAGCTTGCGGAGGCGTTTGGCGCGAAGGGGCTTCGGGCACGCACCCTGCAAGAGCTGGACAGCGTTCTGGACGAAGCCGTTGCTGCGGAAGGACCCGTGGTGGTGGACCTTGTGATTGACCGGGACGAGATGGTATTTCCCATGATCCCGCCCAATGGCACAATCAACGACATGATCGTGAGGGGGTAACGGCATGAAAAATCTGGTGCTTGGGCTGCTTGTCAACAACGAATCCGGCGTGCTCACGCGCGTGTCGGGGCTGTTTGCCAGACGCGGGTTCAACATCGAAAGCCTGTCCGTCGGGGAAACGCAGGATCCGCATTATTCCCGCATCACCATCCAGGCCACGGGGGACGAGTACGTGCGTACCCAGCTTGTGCAGCAGCTGCGCAAGCTGCACGACGTGAAAATCGTGGAATGCATGGATCCGGAGATTACGGTCTGCCGCGAACTGATGCTCATCAAGGTCTGCGCGGGAAGCGAAACGCGCAGCCAGGTTCTGGAAGGCGCGAACGTGTTTCGCGCCAAGGTGTGCGATTTAACCCCGACCACCGTCACCATGGAGCTGACCGGGGATACCGATAAGCTGAACGCGTTCATTACCTTCCTGGAACCCTTTGAGATTCTGGAAACCTGTCGAACCGGCATTACGGCGATCGGCCGCGGTGAATATATGCTCAAACAGAATGAGGGGGAAACATCCAATGGCTAAGATGTACTACGAACAGGACTGCAAAAAGGAATTTCTCAAGGGAAAGAAAATCGCTGTGATCGGTTACGGCAGCCAGGGCCACGCGCATGCCCAAAACCTGCGCGACAGCGGGTTTGACGTCGTAGTCGGTTTATACGAAGGCTCTCCGTCCATGGCGAAGGCGAAGGCGGACGGCCTGCAGGTGATGGTGACGGGCGCCGCGGTTGCCGCAGCGGACGTGATTATGATCCTCGTCAACGATGAGAAGCAGGCCGCGCTCTATCAAAAGGACGTCGCCCCCAACCTGAAGGCGGGCAAAACGCTTGCGTTCGCGCACGGCTTCAACATTCATTTCGGCCAGATTACCGTTCCCGCGGACGTATCCGTGATCATGATCGCGCCCAAAGGCCCCGGCCATACGGTGCGCTCGCAGTACCTGGAAGGCAAGGGCGTGCCCTGCCTGATCGCCGTGCATCAGGACGCAAGCGGCGTTGCCAAGGAAGTGGCGCTCGCCTACGCGGCGGGCATCGGCGGCGCGCGCGCGGGCGTTCTGGAAACCACCTTCCGCGAGGAAACCGAGACCGACCTGTTCGGCGAGCAGGCCGTGCTTTGCGGCGGCGTTACGGCGCTGATGAAAGCGGGCTTCGATACGCTGGTTGCGGCGGGCTACCAGCCGGAGAGCGCGTACTTCGAGTGTGTGCACGAGATGAAGCTCATCATCGACCTGGTCATCGCGGGCGGCATGAACTTCATGCGCTATTCCATTTCCGATACCGCAGAGTACGGCGACTACGTAACCGGCAAGCGGATCATCACCGACGAGACCAAAAAGGAAATGAAGAAAATCCTCGACGAAATTCAGGACGGTACCTTCGCCCGCAACTGGATTTTGGAAAACCAGGCTAAGCGCCCGTCGTTCAACGCCATGCGGCTTGCGGCGCAGAACACGCTGCTTGAGAAAACCGGCGCGGAGCTGCGCGCCAAGATGAGCTGGAAGAAGGAAGGCGGCGACAAGAAATGAGCCGTTCCGACACCGTAAAAACCGGGGCGGACAGAGCGCCGCATCGCTCCTTGCTGAAGGCCTGCGGCTATACCGACGAGCAGATCAAGCGTCCGTTCATCGGGATTGTCAACTCGTTTAACGAGATCATCCCGGGGCACGTGCATTTGAACCAGATTGCCCGTGCCGTGAAGGACGGTGTGCTAGCCGCAGGTGGAACGCCTTTTGAATTCAACACCATCGGCGTGTGCGACGGGATCGCGATGGGGCATGAGGGAATGCAATATTCCCTCTGCACCCGCGAGCTGATCGCCGATACCGTGGAGTGCATGGTGAAGGCCCACGCGTTTGACGCGCTGGTGTTCATCCCCAATTGCGACAAGATCGTTCCCGGCATGCTGATGGCGGCCATGCGGCTCAATCTGCCGACCCTCTTTGTGTCCGGCGGGCCGATGCTCTCCCTGCAAGGGAAGGATCTGAACTCCGTATTTGAGTCGGTCGGGGCGTACATGGCGGGAAATATGGATGAGGAAGCCCTGCGCTGTATTGAGAACGACGCCTGCCCCACGTGCGGGTCGTGCTCGGGCATGTTCACGGCCAACTCCATGAACTGCCTCACCGAAGCCGTGGGGCTGGGGCTTCCCGGCAACGGCACCCTCCCCGCGGTGTATTCCGCCCGTATCCGCCTTGCCAAGGACGCGGGAATGCAGATCATGAAGCTCTACGAGCAGAACGTCCGCGCGTTGGATATCTTCACCCCGGAGGCCGTGGAAAACGCCCTGACGGTGGATATGGCGCTGGGCTGCTCCACGAACACCATTTTGCATCTCCCGGCAATCGCCAAGGAAGCCGGCATTCCGTTTTCCCTGCAAAAGGTGAACGAGATCAGCTTAAAAACGCCCAACTTGTGCAAGCTTGCGCCGGCGGGGCCGCACCATATGCAGGACCTCCACCAGGCCGGCGGCGTGCAGGCGGTGATGGCGGAACTGAACGCGCAGAACTATCTGCATTCCGGCTGCCTCACCGTAACCGGCAAAACGCTGGGCGAAAACCTTCGAAACGTAACCGTACTGGACGATACGGTCATCCGCCCGCTTTCTAACCCGTACTCCCCGTACGGCGGGCTTGCCATCCTGTTTGGCAACCTCTGCCCAAACGGCGCGGTGGTCAAGCAAAGCGCGGTTGCGCCCGAAATGCTAAAGCACACGGGCAAGGCCAGGGTATTTAACGGCGAGGAAGCCGCCGTAAAAGCAATCTACCAACAGTCGATCCTCCCCGGAGACGTGGTGGTGATCCGCTACGAAGGCCCTGCGGGCGGGCCGGGCATGCGGGAAATGCTGTCTCCGACGTCGGCCATCGCCGGCATGAAGCTGGATAAGCAGGTGGCCCTGATCACCGACGGGCGGTTCTCCGGCGCCACGCGCGGCGCGGCCATCGGGCACATATCGCCCGAGGCGGCGTCCGGCGGGTTGATCGCGCTGGTGGAGGAAGGGGATACGATTACCATCGACATCCCCGGGAAAACATTGACGCTCAACGTACCACAGGAAGAGCTTGACCGCAGGAGGAAAGCCTTCGCGGCCCCGGCCCGCAAACCGCTTACAGGTTACCTGAAGCGCTACGCGGCGCTGGTGTCCTCCGCGGATCAGGGAGCAGTATGGAAGGATGGTGTATGATGGCGGACCAGGTACGGATTTTTGATACCACTTTGCGCGACGGCGAACAGGCGCCCGGCTGCAGCATGGATTTGAACGAAAAGCTGGAGATCGCCCACGCGCTGGAGCGCATGCGGGTGGACGTGATCGAGGCGGGCTTTGCCATTGCCTCCAAGGGCGATTTCGAGTCCGTGGAAGAGATTTCGAAGCTGATTAAGGATTGCGCCATCGCAAGCCTTTCCCGGGCCACCAAGCGCGATATCGACGCCGCCTGGGGCGCGGTGCAGAAGGCAAAATCGCCCATGATCCATACGTTCCTCGCAACGTCGCCGATGCACATGGAATACAAGCTGCGCATGACGGGCGAGGAGGTGCTGCAGGCGATTTCCGAAATGGTTGCGTACGCGCGCAACCTCTGCCCGCAGGTGGAATTTTCCGCCGAAGACGCTATGCGCTCCGAACCGAAATTTCTGGCAAAGGCCGTGGACGCGGCCATCCGCGCCGGCGCGCAGATCATCAACATCCCCGATACCGTCGGCTACACCACCCCCGCGGAAATGGGCGCGATGATTGCCTATTTAAAACAGAACGTGAACAAGATCGACACGGTAACGCTCTCCGTGCACTGCCACAACGATCTGGGCATGGCGGTTTCCAACTCGCTGGCCGCGGTAGCCGCTGGTGCGCGGCAGGTGGAATGCACCATCAACGGCATCGGCGAGCGCGCGGGCAACGCCGCGCTCGAAGAGCTGGTCATGGCCATGCATACGCGGCCCGATCTGTACCCGCAGCTGTGCCGGATCGATACCACGCGCATCGCGCCCACCAGCCGCCTGGTGTACAGCATTCTGGGCGTGAACGCGCCCATCAACAAGGCGGTCGTCGGCCAGAACGCCTTCGCCCACGAGGCGGGTATTCACCAGCACGGCGTGATGGCCAACCGCGCCACCTACGAGATCATGACCCCCGAATCCATCGGCCTGCGGCAAAACCAGATGGTGCTGGGCAAGCACAGCGGGCACCACGCCATCGAAGAGAGGCTGAGCACGCTGGGGTATACGCTGTCCAAGGATGAGTTCAAGCAGCTCTATGAACAGTTCAAAGCGCTGTGCGACCGCAAGAAATTCATCACCGATAAGGATTTGGAAGCGCTCGCGCTGCACCGCCATACCCAGTCCACGCTGGCGAACAACTACCAGCTGGACCGTTTCACCGTCAACAGCGGCAACCATTCCACGTCCAACGCGGTCATCAGCATGCTGCACGACGGCGTTCGCACCGAGGAGGTCGCCCTGGGCGACGGCCCCATCGACGCGGCCTTCAACGCCGTGGACAAGCTCATCCCCGCGCCGGAACACTCGCTGGAGGACTACAATATCCAAACCATTTCCGAAGGCAAGGACGCGCAGGGCGAGGCCATCGTCAAAATCCGCTGCGGCGAACGCGTGGTGACCGGCAGGGGCCTGTCCACCGATATTCTGGAGGCCAGCATACTTGCCTATATCAACGGCATGAACAAGCTGTAAGGGGGAAGTATGGGAAGGATTGAAATCTTCGACAGCATGCTTCGCGACGGGGCGCAGGGGGAAGGCGTCGCTTTCTCGGTGCTGGATAAGCTCAACATCGTCAAAGCCCTCGACGCGTTCGGCGTGGATTACATCGAAGCGGGCAACCCGGGTTCCAATCCCAAGGATATCGAGTTTTTCCAGCAGGTGCGGGAGCTGCGGCTCCGGCATGCCAAGCTCTGCGCGTTTGGCAGCACCTGCCGCAAGGGGAAAACGCCCGAGGATGACCAAAACGTGCTCTCGCTCATGGAGGCCGGAACCGACGTCGTGGTGATTTTCGGCAAATCCTGGGATCTGCACGTGCTCAAGGTTCTGGGCACTACGCTTGCAGAGAACTTGCGGCTCGTCAAGGACACGGTTGCGTTTTTCAAGAAAAACGGCAAAGAGGTCATTTTCGACGCGGAGCATTTCTTCGACGGCTGCGAGGCGAACGCCGAGTACGCGATGCAGGTGCTAACCGCGGCTAACGAAGCCGGCGCCGACTCGCTTTGCCTGTGCGATACCAACGGCGGCACCACGCCCGACCGCATCGGCACGGTGGTGCGCCTGGTGTGCGATGCGTTTCCCGCGCAGCGCGTGGGCATCCACTGCCATAACGATACGGGCTGCGCCGTCGCGTCCAGCATGAGCGCGGTCGGCGCCGGGGCCGTGCAGGTGCAGGGCACGTTCATCGGCATCGGCGAGCGCTGCGGAAACGCCGACCTTTCCACCATTATACCCAATCTCCGCCTGAAAATGGGGTATGAATGCTCCGGCGATCTGGCCATGCTCCGGCATACCGCCGCAAAGCTCTACGAGTTCTGCAACATGCGTGTCGAGCGCAACAAGCCCTACGTGGGGGAGAGCGCGTTCGCCCATAAAGGCGGCATGCACATCGACGGCGTCACCAAGGTCAGCCAGTCGTTTGAGCACGTCGCGCCCGAAACCGTGGGCAACACCCGCCGTTTCCTGATGAGCGAGGTCAGCGGCCGCACCACGGTGCTGGCGAAAATCGCGTCCATCGCGCCCGAGCTCTCCAAGGATTCGCCCGATATCGCCAGCATCGTGCAAAAGGCGAAGGAGATGGAACACGAGGGCTACCAGTTCGAAAGCGCGGACGCGAGCTTTGAGCTGATGGCCTTGAAAACGCTGGGGCGTTTCCGCGAACACTTCAAGCTCGGCATGTACCGCACCAGCGGGGAATTCCCGCACCCGGACGCCAACAAAAGCGCTTCGGCGATGCTGTCCATCCAGGTGGGGGACCGGCAGGAAACGACCGCCGCCATGGGAAACGGCCCGGTGCACGCGCTGGATACGGCGCTGCGCAAGGCGCTCAGCGTTTTCTATCCGCAGCTGAACAAGGTGCGCCTGGTGGACTACAAGGTGCGCGTGCTGACGGGCAAGGCCGCAACGGCGTCCCGCGTGCGCGTGCTGATTGAAAGCTCCGACGGCGAACTGGACTGGACCACCACCGGCGTTTCCACGGACATCATCGCCGCAAGCTGGGAAGCGCTGACGGATTCGATCGAGTACTACTTATATCAGAAGGAGGGATCTCCGTCATGCCCATGACAATGACCCAGAAAATCCTGGCCGCGCACTGCGGCAAAACAGAGGTTCGGCCGGGGGATATGATCGTCGCCTCATGCGATCTGGTATTGGGCAACGATATCACCGCGCCGGTCGCGGTTAACGAGTTTGAGAAATTCGGCTGCGGCGGTGTATTCAACTGTGATAAAATCGCGCTGGTGATGGATCATTTCACCCCGAACAAGGATATCAAGGCCGCGGAACAGGTGAAAAAGGTCCGCGAATTTGCCAAGGCAAAGAACGTGAAAAACTTCTTCGACGTCGGCGACATGGGCGTGGAGCATGCCCTGCTGCCGGAACGCGGCATGGTGACCGCTGGCGATCTGGTGATCGGCGCGGACAGCCACACCTGCACCTACGGCGCGCTGGGCGCGTTTTCCACCGGCGTCGGTTCCACCGATATGGCCGCCGCCATGGCAAGCGGGCTGGTATGGCTCCGCGTGCCGGAGGCGATTTCCGTGGTGCTTACGGGCAAGTGCCGGAAAAGCGTTTCCGGGAAGGACGTGATCCTGCACCTGATTAAACAGATCGGCGTGGACGGCGCGCTGTACCAGTCGCTGGAATTTTCGGGCGACGGCGTGGCCGCGCTTACGGTGGACGACCGTCTGTGCATCTGCAACATGGCGATCGAGGCCGGGGGCAAGAACGGCATCTTCCCCGTGGACGACCAGACTTTGACCTACCTTAAGGAGCACGGCGCGAAGGAACCGAAGGTTTACCAGGCGGACCCGGACGCAAAGTACGCGCGTGTGATCCATATGGATCTGTCTTCGCTTCAGCCCATCGTAGCGTTTCCGCATCTGCCGGAAAACGGGAAAACCTTCGACGAAATCGGGGACGTTCCCATCCAGCAGGTGGTGGTCGGTTCCTGCACCAACGGCAGGCTATCCGATTTGCGGGATGCCGCGGCGATTCTCAAAGGCAGAAAGGTAGCCGATGGCGTGCGCATGATCGTCATCCCGGCCACCCAGAAAATCTGGATGGACGCGATGCACGAAGGCCTGTTCGATATTTTCGTCGAGGCGGGCTGCGCCGTATCCACGCCCACTTGCGGGCCGTGCCTGGGCGGGCATCTGGGAATTTTGGCAAAGGGCGAGCGCTGCGTGGCAACCACGAACCGTAACTTTGTGGGGCGCATGGGGGACACGCAAAGCGAAGTGTATCTGGCAAGCGCGGCGGTGGCCGCGGCGTCCGCGGTGCTTGGCAGGCTTGCCACGCCGGATATACTGGACTGAGGGAGGAGAGCGATTATGCAACTGAGAGGCAAAGCCGTTTGCTACGGAGACAATATCGATACCGACGTCATCATCCCCGCCCGCTATCTGAACACGTCCGATCCGCAGGCGCTTGCGGCGCACTGCATGGAGGATATCGACCCCGACTTTTTAAAGAAGATCGAGAAGGGGGATATCATCGCGGCGGGCAGCAACTTCGGCTGCGGTTCCTCGCGCGAGCACGCCCCTTTGGCTATTCAAACCGCCGGAATTTCCTGCGTGGTGGCCAAAAGCTTCGCGCGCATCTTCTACCGCAACGCCATCAACATCGGCCTGCCGATTATCGTGTGCGACGCGGAAATCAAGACCGGGGACCGCCTTTCCGTCGATCTCGTAAGCGGCCTGCTCGTAAACGAAACCACGGGCGAACAGACCTCGTTCCCGTCCTTCCCGGATTTTCTCCAGAAGATCATCCAGGCGGGCGGGCTGATGCAGGCGATGGCGGAAGGAGTATTCGAGTGAACTATAATGTAGTTCTGATTCCCGGCGACGGCATCGGGCCGGAAATCATCGCAAGCGCGGCGGAGGTGCTCCGCGCGGTCGGAAAGAGGTTCGGGCATACGTTCGCCATGCGGGAAGTTGCGGCGGGCGGATGCGCGATCGACCAGACCGGCGTTCCCCTGCCCGAGGAATCCCTGCAGGCCTGCCTGCAAAGCGACAGCGTGCTGCTGGGCGCGGTCGGCGGGCCCAAGTGGGAAACCCTGCCCGGCCACCTCCGGCCGGAGCGCGCGCTGCTAGGCCTGCGCAAGGAGCTGGGGCTGTTTGCCAACCTGCGCCCCGTGAAGCTGGAACCGGAGCTTGCGGCGGCTTCGCCGCTGCGCAAGGATATCACCGACCGCGGCGTTGATTTGCTCATCGTGCGCGAGCTGACCGGCGGGCTGTATTTCGGCGCGCGGGGCAGGGGTACGGGGGAGCTCGGGCCGTATGCCTACGATACCGAAACCTACAGTGTGGAGGAAATCCGGCGCATCGGCGCGGTGGCGTTCGAGGCGGCGCGCGGCCGCAGACGGAAGCTGTGCAGCGTGGATAAGGCAAACGTGCTGGAATCTTCCCGCCTCTGGCGCGAAACCATGCACGAGCTGAAAAACGAATACCCGGACGTTTTATATTCCGATATGCTGGTGGATAACGCCGCCATGCAGCTGATCAAGGACCCGTCCCAGTTTGACGTGCTGGTGACCAGCAACCTGTTTGGCGACATCCTGTCCGATGAGGCAAGCCAGCTGACCGGTTCCATCGGCCTTCTGGCCTCCGCGTCGCTTGGCAAAACGACCTGCGGCATGTACGAGCCCATCCATGGCTCCGCGCCGGATATCGCGGGGCTTGGCGTTTCCAACCCGATCGCAACCATCCTCTCCGCGGCGATGATGCTTCGGATGTCGTTTCACTTGATTCAGGAAGCGGACGCGGTGGAAGAAGCGATCAGCACTGTGCTGAAACAGGGCTTCCGCACCAGGGATATCGCTGCGGGAATGCCTTCCATCGGCACGGCGGCGATGACGCAAAAGATTCTGGAGGCGCTGGCGCGGTAAACCGGTTCCGTCCAATCCGCAGATAAGGATACCCAAATCATAAAAACAGTGGTACAATTTAACAGGGATCACCACGCTGTGTTCACGTTGCCGGTTTGGCAGCGTGGACATACGCGTATTAATGGGGTGCTGATCATGAAAACGCTGCTTTCGTTCGTCATTCCCTGCTACCGGAGCGAGCAGACCATACCGGGCGTTGTGGAAGAAATTCTCACAACCGTTTCAGCGCGCAGCGAAGAGTTTCGTTACGAAATCATTCTGGTCAACGACGGCAGCCCGGACGGCGTTGCAAACGTCATCCTCGGCCTCTGCCAGCGCAACCCGGAGATCGTGTTCGTGAATCTGAGCCGCAATTTCGGCCAGCACAGCGCCGTGATGGCGGGCTTTGCCAAGGCGCGCGGGGAGATTATCGTTTGTCTGGATGACGACGGGCAAACCCCGGCCGATGAGTGCATGAAGCTTGTGGATAAGCTCAACGAGGGCTACGACATCGTATTCGCGGAGTACGAGCAGCCCAAGCAAAACCTGCTGCGCATTCTGGGCAGCCGGTTCAACACCGCGTGCAACCGCTTTTTCTTCGGGCAGCCCAAAACCCTGAAAACCACCAGCTATTACGCCTGCCAGCGCTTCGTGGTGGATACCGCGCTGCAATATCCAAACCCCTTTCCCTACATCACGGGGCTGCTTCTGCAAAGCGTCAGCCGCAGTGCCAACGTAAAGGTGAAGCACCGCACGCGCGAGGTGGGAAAGAGCGGCTACAGCCTCAAAAAGCTGATCGCACTATGGACGAACGGCGTTACCGCGTTTTCCATCAAGCCGCTGCGCTTCGCCGCGTACCTGGGGTGGGGCATCTCGGCGGGCGGGTTTCTTTTCGCCCTGATCACCATCATCCGCAAGCTTTTGAACCCCGATATGGAAGCTGGCTGGGCGTCCACCATCTCGGTCATCCTTGCGCTGGGCGGCGTGATCATCGCGCTGATCGGCGTGGTGGGGGAATACATCGGGCGCATTTACCTGAGCATTAACAAAAGCCCGCAGTACGTAGTCCGGCAGATTGTGGACAATCGTTCCCGCGAGGAGGATTCGGCGTTATGAAAATCGTCCACGCAACCTGGGAACAGGAAAACCTCGGCGTGAACGCGTACGAAGTGTTTCTGGAAGACCCGGACACGCTGGCGGATTTCGGGCAGGCGGAACGGCGGCTGCTTATAGACGGCGGGGAGTATATCGCCGTAAAAACGCCCGTCAACCGCGGCGATCTGCTGTTTGGCTTACCGCAGCTTGGCTATACGTTTGTGGAAACGCTGTTCCGCGTCGCGGTGGAGCGCGGGGAATACAGCGTGCCCCAAAGCATCGCGCGGTTCGACCGCGGGCTTACCGTGGTCCGGCGTGAAACCGCGCAGGAGCAGGAAGCGGTGTTCAACCGCATTCGCGAAGGCGTTTTCAAAAGCGATCGGATTTCGCTGGACCCGTTCTTTCCGCCGGAAAGAACGGCGACGCGTTACGTGAACTGGATCCGGCAATTGCTTGCCCAGGGCAGCCTCCTGTTTGAAATGCTGAGCGGCGGCACGGCGGCCGGCGTATTCGTCATCAAGCGGATCGACCCCAACACCGTAGACCCCGTGCTGATGGGCCTGTACCGCGAGGAGCATAACCGCGGCCTTGGCACCCTGCTGCACAAGAAAACGCTGGATACCTGCTTTTCCATGGAGTGCTCCCGGATCACGTCCACGTTCGTGAGCAACAACGCAAAAATATTGCGGGTGTATACCAATATCGGGGCGACGATCACGGACGTGCTGTATACGTACGTCAAGCATGTGCGCCCGGAATGAAATCATCGGAGGAATAACCATGACAGATTCGACGCCGCAACGCAAACCCATCATTTATTCGGGCATTCAGCCGTCCGGCGTGCTGACGATCGGCAACTATATCGGCGCGCTGCGCAACTTTGCCCTGCTGGAAAACGAGTACGACTGTATTTACGCGATCGTGGACATGCACGCCATCACCCTCCGGCAGGACGCGGCCCAGCTGCGCAAACGCACGCTGGAACTCGCGGCGCTGTATATCGCCTCGGGGCTGGACCCGGAGAAGAGCCTCATCTACTGCCAGAGCCACGTGCCGGCGCACGCGGAGCTTGCATGGATTTTAAGCTGCTTTACCTACATGGGCGAGCTGCAGCGCATGACGCAGTTCAAGGAGAAATCGGCCAAGCATGAGGAAAACATCAACGCGGGCCTGTTCACGTACCCCGTGCTGATGGCCGCGGACATCCTTTTGTATCAAACCAATCTCGTGCCCGTAGGCTCCGACCAGAAACAGCATCTGGAGCTGACGCGCGACCTGGCTCAGCGCTTCAACAATCTTTACGGCGACGTGTTCACCATTCCCGAGCCCTATATCGGCAAAATCGGCAGCCGCGTGATGAGCCTGCAGGAGCCGACGCAGAAGATGAGCAAGTCCGATACCGAGGATACCTTCATCAGCATGCTTGACAAACCCGAAGATATCCGCCGCAAGATTAAGCGTGCCGTGACCGACAGCGAGGCCGTGATCCGGTTCGACCCCGAAAACAAACCGGGCGTAAGTAACCTGCTGTCCATCGCGGCGGCGCTTACCGGCCGCCCCATCGAGGCGGTTACGGCCTCGCTTTCCGGGAAGGGCTACGGCGATCTGAAGGCCGCGGTGGCGGATATCGTGGTAGACGCCCTGGCGCCGATTCAGAAGGAATACAGCCGCCTGATGGCGGATAAGGCGTATGTGCAGGGCGTGCTCAGCCGCAACGCGGAAATCGTGGCAAGCCGGGCGCAGTACACGCTTGGCAAAGTCAAGCGCAAAGTAGGCTACGTGCTTCCGGACAGAAAATAGGCGCGTACCGGAACGGAGCGTTTTATGATCTGTGGATTGATCTTTGATTTGGACGGCGTCATCGTGGATACGGCGAAGTATCATTTTTTGGCGTGGAAAGAATTGGCCAATACCATGGGTTTGCGCTTTACCAAAAAGGACAACGAGCGCCTCAAGGGCGTCAGCCGCGTGCGCAGCCTGGAGATCATTCTGGAGATTAACGGCGTCACGCTGCCGGAAACGCAAAAACAGGCGTACTGCACGCAGAAAAACGACCGGTATCTGGAGTATATCCGGCAGCTGCGGGAAGATGAAATTCTGCCCGGCGCCAAAGAGTTTCTGCTGAACGCCCGTTTAGCGGGCTTTCGCATCGCGCTGGGAAGCGCCAGCAAGAACACAGCGCTGATTTTGGAGAAGCTCAACATCACGGCGCTGTTCGACGCCGTGATCGACGGCACGAAGGTGACCCGCGCCAAGCCCGACCCCGAGGTGTTTGTGCGGGGCGCGGAGGAGATCGGCATACCGCCCGCTCAATGCGCGGTATTTGAGGACGCGGAGGCGGGCGTGGACGCCGCCCATAACGCCGGGATGCTCGCGGTGGGAATCGGAAGCAGAAAACGCCTGCCGATGGCCGATTTGAACATCCCGGGGCTGTTGGGCGTCACGCCTGAGGCGCTGATCGCGAAGCTGACCAAACGGCGCGCTAGCCGAGCCTAACCAGCTGCGTGCAGACCCGTTCCAGAAACGCGCGGTCGTGCTCCACGAGAAGCAGGGTCGGCCGATACTCCCGGATCAGCGTTTCCAGCTGTACGCGGCTGAAAACGTCGATATAGTTCAGCGGTTCATCCCATACGTATAAATGGGCGGATTCGCATAAGCTGCGCGCAAGGAGCAGCTTTTTTTTCTGCCCTTCGGAGTACTGGGAGACGTCCTTGTCAAACTGCTGACGGCCGAAATCCATGTTGCGGAGGATCGCCTTGAATAGCGTTTCATCGGCGCCGGTTTCCGCGATGAAGCGTTCCAGCTCGCCGGAAAGATGCTCGGTCGATTGCGGCACATAGCTGATCGTAAGGTTTCCGGCGAGGCGGATATCGCCCTGCAGCGCGTCGGAGTATCCGCACAGGGTGCGCAGAATGCTGGTTTTTCCGCAGCCGTTAGGCCCGGTCAGCGCAACGCAGTCGCCCTGGTTGATCTCAAACGATACGTTTTGCAGCACAACCCGGTCGCCGTAGCGCACAAAGGCGTCTCTCACGTCCGCAAGCCGCTTTTTGGGGTGTTCCAGCGGCGAAAGCTTCAGCGTGCCGACGGTTTCCACGTCGTGCAGCAGGCCTTTGCGCTCCTCAATGCTGCGTTCGATCCTGGCCTGCGTGGCAAGCGAGCGTTTCATCAGCGCCGCGGCGCGCGCGCCGACGTACCCGCGGTCCACGGCGGCAACCTCGCTGGGATGAACGTTGAACTTCGCCTTTTCCGCCTTGTTGCTGAAATCCGCCTGCTTGCGCGCGCTTTTTTTCAGGCGTACGATTTCCTTTTTGAGTATCGTGTTGCGCTCTTCCTCGGCCTTGTTCCTGCGTTCGAACTCCCGTGCCCAAACGTCGTAATCTCCGTGCAGCACCGTTACGGTGGAACGGTTGAGCGAGAGCGTATGCGTGATGCAGCGGTTCAGAAAGTTACGGTCATGGCTGACCAGCATAAAACCGCTCTTTCCGGACAGGTAGTCCGCAACCATTTCCCGGCCCTGCAAATCCAGATGGTTGGTGGGCTCGTCGATCAACGGATAGCCGTCATCGCGGGCAAAGAGGGCGGCAAGCTGCACCTTGGTCTGCTCGCCGCGGCTCAGGGTCGCAAACGGCCGGGAAAGCTGCTCCGCGCGCAGGCCCAGCAGATCGGCCTGTGCTTCCAGCCGCCACACGGGCGCCAGCGGCGCAAAGCGCGCTAGAATTTCCAGCGCCGTTTTTTCCGGCTGCGGTACCGTAAAGGGAAAGAGCACGGGCTGCAGGGGAACGGAGATCTGTCCTCTGGCGGGCAGCACGCTCGCAATCAGCCGCAGCAGCGTTGTTTTGCCGCGCCCGTTGCGCCCGATCAGCCCAAGGCGCCAGCTGGTGTCAACCTGAAAAGAAAGATCGGTAAACACGTCGTCATAACTGCCTTCATAGGCAAAGGATACCTGATTGCATTGTAATA
>JAEWTC010000108.1 GCA_023459675.1 Bacillota bacterium
ATATACGACTAAGCATCTTGTCTAACAAAAGTTGAATATTCCAGCACCGTATCCAAAGGTCTTTTTCCTCGGTTTCGGTAACCGCGGTGAGGACGTTCGGTGTTGTAATGAATCAGCCAGCGATTCAGGTCCTCCTGGAGAGCCTCCACGCTTTCGTAGTAGTTTTCCCGAAAAGCGATGCGAAAGAATTCGTCCAGTACAGTCTTATTGAAGCGTTCAATGAATCCGTTGGTCTGCGGAGATTTCACCTTTGTTCGGCGGTGTTCGATGTCATTGAGGGCAAGGTAAAGCTCGAAAGGATGATTCTCCGTCCCGCAGAACTCGCGACCATTATCGGTCAGGATCGCGCCCACAGCCAAGTTATGTTCCCGGTAGAACGGCAGCACATCATTGTGCACCAGTGCAGCTGCGCATTCCGGCTTCTTGCCGGTATGCAGGAATCCAAAGGCATAGGAACCGAAAGTATCTATGCAGGCATGCAGATACACCTTCCCGACGCCTTTGAGGCTGCCTACGAACATGGTGTCCTGGCACAGGAGCTCGCCCGGGCGGGACGACTCAACATGTCGCTCCTTGAAACATGGGTTGTATTTTTCAATCTTGGCCACCTGCTCTGCCGTTAATTCGATGCCCGTCTCCAGATGCCGCTCCTCTACCTTGAGCCAGCGGTCGTAAACGCTGGCCATGTCGTTTCGGATCAAGATCTTCTGAACCGTGGGAGAGCTCACCGAGACGCCTTGCAGCTTAAGGAAATCAGACAGCTTCACGCAACCCCAAGACGGGTGGGCCAGGCTGCATTCCACAATGGCCGCCTCGGTCTCCGGCGTCGTCTGGTTTGGCTGTGATTTGGGGATGGGTGGCATATCCTTGAGCCCTTCCAGCCCGTGAGTCTGGAAGCGCCGTTTCCACTCGTAGAAGCTCGTGCGATCCATGCCGCCGCGGCGGCATGCCTCCGATATGTTTCCCAGCGTTTCCGCCATCTCCAGCACGCTCAGTCTCTGCCGGGCCACTTTTACCGTAGCATCTTTTTCCACGATTTTTTCTGCCATAGCTATCTCCTCCAACATCAGTTTATCATATCCTCACGATGTTAGACAAGACCGCTAGTCGTACACTCTAAACCGTAAGATGCGAGGCGACAAGGAAGGGGCGGGCTGAGCTTACTCGTTTGCAAGTGATGCCGAGCCCGACGCGGCCAACAAGGCAGGAGAATAGAGGCTTATCATGGAGCTATCATCAGACCGCTCAAAAGGCTTGAGATGCTAGGAAACGAGGGTGGCAGGAGGCTGAGCTTACTCGTTTGTAAGTGATGCCGACTGACAACCCGAAGATGACACCGCAGGTCAGGCCTTTTCAGCGGTCGGAAGACCAGTTGCGGGAGCGCTCCACAGCCCTGTGCCACCCCTCCAGCGCTTTGGCGCGGTCGAAGGCGTCCATCTGCGGGGTGAAGGTGAGGTCCGGCTTTACGCAGGCCTTGGCTTCCTCCAGGGTGAGCACGCCCGCGCCCACGCCGGCAAACAGGGCGGCGCCAAGCGCTGTGGTTTCGGTCACCTGCGGGCGGACCACCGGGACGCCCAGAATATCGGCCTGGAACTGCATCAAAAACGCGTTCATGCTTGCGCCGCCGTCCGCCTGCAGCTGCGGCGGCCGGCTGCCGCAGTGGGTTGCCATGGCCTCCGCCAGATCGGCGCTCTGATAGGCGATAGCCTCCAGCGCGGCGCGCACGAACTGCGCCCTGCCGCTGCCGCGCGTCAGCCCCACGATGGTGCCGCGCGCGTACATATCCCAGTACGGCGCGCCCAGGCCCGTAAACGCGGGAATGATGTACATGCCCCCGGTATCCGGGATGCTCTGGGCGATGGCCTCGGTCTCGGAAGCGGAGCGGATGAGCTGAAGCTCGTCCCTTAACCACTGGATGGCCGCGCCCGCCACAAACACGCTGCCCTCCAGCGCGTAGGTGGGCACGCCGGAAAGCCGCCACGCCATGGTGGTTAAAAGCCCGGAGGCGCAGTCCACCGCCGTAGCGCCCGTGTTCATCAGCATAAAACAGCCCGTGCCGTAGGTGTTTTTCACCATGCCCTGCGCAAGGCACGCCTGCCCGAACAGTGCCGCGTGCTGATCGCCCGCCAGCGACGCCACGGGGATGGGCCTGCCCAAAATCTCCGCCCGGAGATTGCCGATCACGTGCGCGGTATCCACCACCTCCGGCAGAAGTTGCCGGGGGATAGATAGCATCTGCAGCAGATCGTCGTCCCACTGCTGGGTGTGGATGTTGAAAAGCATGGTTCGGGAAGCGTTGGTGGCGTCGGTCACGTGAGGGCGGCCCTCCACAAGCTGCCACGCGAGGTAGCTGTCCACGGTGCCAAAGCAAAGCTCGCCGCGCGCGGCGCGCTCATACACGTTCAGGGTATCCAAAAGGTAGGCGAGCTTCGTGCCGCTGAAATACGCGTCCGGCACCAGCCCGGTTTTCTGGCGGATGGCTTCGGCCTGCCCGCCCGCCACCAGC
>JAEWTC010000109.1 GCA_023459675.1 Bacillota bacterium
GTGCAGCACCGCGCCGATCCCCGCAAACTGCCGGTACATGGCCCCGTGCAGCAGGCTTTCCTTGGAAGGCTTCACGCTTCCCTCCACGGCGTTGCCGAAAAAATCCGCCACGGTGAGCGCTTCCATTGACAGGCTTCCAAAATCCGCGTTGCTTCCCTTGACGATCATCCATTCCGTGCCGGGGATGCGCACGCTCAGGTTGCCGCCGTCGCTCATTTGCAGTTTGAGCGCATAAAACTTGTGCGCCTGCAAGAGCAGCGCCTCCGCAAGCTCCAGGTTCTGTTCCAAAATCGTCATACGCCCTCCAACAGCCGCTGCATCTCCAAAACCAGCAGATCGGCAAACGCGTCGTCAATCAGCGCGAGCTCGCTTTTTACGTAGCGGATCTCCGGTTTCAGCCCCCGCGCAAACAGCGCGTCCATTTTTTGGATGGTTTCCGGCTTGTGAAACGGCTCGCCGTCGCGGCAGAGGGTGCGCAGGCCGCCCAGCGGCAGCACCACCGTAACCGGCCCGCGGGCCGCGTTCAGGCGCCGGATGATGGTTTCCGTGATCGAAAGAATCTCCGTTTCGTACAGGCGCGTATGGGTCAAATCCGGGTTGTGCCACACGTAGCCGCGGGTTTCCTCGTCGGGTAGCAGCTCGTCCTTGCGCAGGCAGGCAAAATCGATCCCGCCGGGGCACACCAGCATGGGCACGCCCGTTTCGGCGGCGGCGGTCAGGCGGTTGTCCGCGCCCTTGCTGTAGCCGTACCCGCCTAGGTATTCCGCCGTCATCTCGTGCAGGGTAACGTCCATCACGGCCTGAATATGCCCGTCGCGGATCATTTCCTCCATCACGCGGCCGCCCATGCCGGTGGAATGGAAGCTGATGGTTTCCCGCCCCAGCGCCTGCAGCGCGTCCAGCGCGCGCATCACGGTATCGTTGGTAATGCCCATCAGCGTGGCGGCGATCAGTTTGTGCCCCGCGGTGTTCATTTCCCCCCGGCCCCGTTCCGCCATGCCGAGGATCGCCGCGGCGGCGTTGCCCAGAATGGTTTCGGACAGGGGGTTGATGCCCGTGAAATCCACAATCGAGGGCATCACGGTAATATCGCGGTCGCCCACGACCGTTTCAAAATGCCGGTAACCGCTGGCAATGGTGGAAACGATGAGTTTGGGAAAGCCGATGGGGAGCTTGCGAAACGCCGCGGAGCTGACCACCGTGTTTTGCAGGCCGCCCATGCCAATCGCCGCGTCCACCGCTTTTTCCTTTTGCAGGCGCAGCAGCGTTTTGGTGACCGATTGGGCCATGGCGGCAATCGCGTCCGCCTTGGAAAGGGTGCAGACGTCCGCCCAGGCCCAGCCGCCCTCCAAGAGGATTTCCTCGCGGGAAATATCCGCGTGCATGGGCGCGGCGGGCCCGGTGCTGATGTCCATCACCAGCGGCCGATGGCCGGCGCGGGTGATAAAATCCGCCATGAAGGCGATCTCATGGTATTTGGTATCGCAGCAGGCGACGATCGCGATGGTTTTCAAGCCGCGCCCTCCTTACAAGCCCAGCACTGGCGTTTGCGCAAAGCGCGCCAGCAGGCTTTGCTCGTGGCAGGGCAGCAGCAGTTCCTCGCTCTGCGCCCGTCGTTTTAACAGTTCGATGCTTTTCCACGCCGCAACAATATCGGCATACCGACCCGGCGGGGTGACGTTGTAGTGGATTTCCGGGATCTCGCGCAGGTTATCCAGAATGAAGATCGCATCCCCGCAGAGGATATAGCTGCCGTCCTTGGTATCCACCTCCACGCATTGGTGGCCGGGGGAATGCCCGGGAGTTTCAAATACGCGTACGCCGGGAACGATCTCCATCTCGCCGCGGGTCAGGGTGAAGGGCACGCCCTCAAACGGCCGCGCGATGCCCAGCGCCGGATGCTCGTAGGATTTGTAGTACAAAGGGATCGGGTCCATGGCAAAGGCGTATTCCTTCTCGTGGGCGTAGAACACGGCGTTGGTAAACTTTTCCATGTAGTAAATATGGTCCCAGTGCATATGCGTAAACACCACGCGGCCGATATCCTGCGGCGCGTAGCCAAGTTTTTGCAGCTGATCGATAATGGACATGCCCTCCGGCTGGTACGAGCCGGGGTGATGGTAGGCGTTGGCGCGCTCCGTCCACGCCATGCCGGTATCCACCAGCAAGGGCGTATCCCCGCCCTCCACCAGAAAGGCGAAGCAGGGCATGGCAATGCGTTCGTCCGGCACGTGCGCAAGCGCGCCCAGCGTGGAATGATGGTATAAGTATTGTTTGGGAATGGTCGTGACAAACCCCGTGTTGATGGGGCGGATCGTGAGCGGCATACGTACCTCCTCAGGTTTATAAAGGGGTCTGAACGAACAGGTTCATTCAGACCCCGCTTATGTGTGCCTTGCCGCGTCTGTTATTCCAGCGCCGCCAGGAACTCCTCGTAGTTCATCAGCTTGCCGATTTTGGGGAAGATCCATTTCTCGCAGAAATCCTGCTCTTCCTGGGTATCGGTCGCGGTGCAGTCTCCGATGACGAGAACGCGGTACCCCTTGTCATACGCGGAGCGCGCGCTACTTTCCACGCACCAGTCGGTATGGAAGCCCGTGAAGGCGACGTACTCGATCTCATTGGCGCGCAGCAGATAATCCAACGCCGTGGAGTGGAACGCGTCCAGCGTTTTCTTGCCTTCCACAATGATATCGCCCTTCTGGGGGGTGAGTTCCTTGATGATTTCCGGGCCGGGCGTGCCGCGCAGCCATGCGCCGGTGCCCCAGTCCGCTTCCATGTCGATCTCGATGCCGCGCAGGCCTTCGTAGCCGGGGCCGCCCTTTTTGAGTTCGGGGAAGCCTTCCTCAAACGAGTGGAAGGGAACGTAGAAAATCTTGGCCACCTTGCCGCGCGCGCCGGAGAGCAGGTTTTGCAGGTTTTTGATCACATGGCGCTCGGCCAGCTGTTCCTTGATGTGGGCGTACATAGTGCCGCCTTCGGTCAGAAAATCGTTTTGCGGCTCGATCAGCACAATGGCAACTTTATCCTTGGGGATTTTGTACATAGGGGGTTCCTCCGATTCTGTAATTTATAGAACAATCTGGGGAATAAAGATCATCATCAGCAGCAGAACGATCATGGCCAGGAAAAACGGCATGGAGCCGGAGAAGATTTCCTCCACGGTGATGCCCCTGGCCTCCGGCATATCCACAATCGCGGCCTTTACCGTGAATACGTTCATGCCAAACGGCGGCGTTAACAGCCCGCACTCCACGGCCACGATCATCACGATGCCAAACCAGACCGGGTCAAACCCGAAGCTCTTTACGATGGGCACCATCAGCGGAATGGTCAAAAGCAGGATGGAGGTGGAGTCCAGAATGCAGCCAAGTGCAAGCAGCACCAGCATGAACATGAGAATGATGACGATCGGCGGCACGCTCAGGCCCAGGATGGCGTTGGAGAACATGTTCACCACGCCCGCCATGGACAGGGTTTTGGAGTAGCACGACGCCGCGATCAGCAAGATGAGCACCGAGCCGGACGTGGAAACCGCGGAAAGAAGGGTTTCCTTCATGGTTTTCCAGTTGAACTTGCCCTTCAAAATGACGATCAGAAACGCGCCGAACGCGCCGACGCCGCCCGCCTCCGTGGGGGTGAACATGCCAAGCCATATGCCGCCCAGCGAAACCGCGATCAGCACCAGCATGGCCCAGGGTTTGAGCACGATCTTCCAGAAATTTTTCTTCTCGTCCTCGGTGAGGGGTTCGGGCTTGGGAATGTACTGCGGTTTCAGTTTCGCAGTCAGCGCGATGGTGATGCAAAACAGAAGCGACAGCAAAAGGCCCGGTACAACGCCGCCGATGAAGAGCTTGCCGATGGAAACGTCCGCCTGGGAACCGTACACGATCATCAGTAGGCTGGGCGGAATGAGCATGCCCAGCACCGCGGAACCGGCGATCGTGCCGACGGAGGTTTTGCGGTTATACCCGAGCCTGAGCATCTGCGGCAGCGCAATTTTGGTGAAGATGGCCGACGAAGCGATGGAAACGCCGGTGATGGCCGCAAAGATGGCGTTGGCTACGACCGTTGCCATACCCACGCCGCCCCGCAGCTTTTTGAGCAGCAGGTTGGCCGAATCATACAGCTCCTTGCTGGCTCCGGATAGGTTTGCGAACAACCCCATCAGCATGAACAAGGGAATGACCCCGAACATATAGTCCCGGATGGAGCCCCACGCCGACATCGACAAGACGTTGATCGCGGTGGAGACGCGGCCCGTGACCAGGAATACGCCGACCAGGCTTGTGACCATCAACGTAGTCACCAGGTGAACGCCGCTGAAGAGCAGCAGCAAAAGCAGGCCGAGCGTGATTAACGCGATATCTAACGGACTCATACGCCTCCTCCTTCCATGGATTCGTCAACGTGAAAATCCTTGGCGAACATCGTGGGATGCTTGAAGCGGATCAGGCTTTTGATGGCGATGAATAAAAACTCGATCACAATCGCCGCCGAGCCGAAGATGATGGAGAACCGCCCCGGCGTGGTGGGAATGCGCACGCTGCCGGCCACCTCGGAGTCGTTAATCGCCAGCGCGCTTAAGAAGTTAGGCCAGCTGCCCTTGATGAGGAGCACGAACACGACGATGCCCAGCACGGCCGCGAAACAATCGATGATGCATTTCACTTTGACGGGTACCTTGTCGTACACCAGAGATGTGCGCACAAGCGAGCCCTTCATCAGCGCGTAGGAAATTTCCAGGAAGCACAGGATGATGATGCTGTTGGCCACCACTTCGGACACGCCCTGGAACGGGTGGTTGAACACCGTTCTGGCTACGACGTCGGTCGTGATGACGACCATGATGGCAAACACCAGGAACGCTGCGACGCTGTTGAGGGCTGAGAGAAATTTGGAGAACAGCCGATCTACCTTAATAAATACCGACATTCCTACCCTTCTTTCTTCAGGCGTTGGGCGGGGATTTGGGTGCGGGAGAAGCGGCGCGGCCCGCGCGCGGGGAAGGCGGCGGTGACGGAACCGTTACGGGGCCCGTCACCGCTTCGCCTGCTGTGCTTAGTTCAGGTTCCACTCACGCACGGGTTCTACGCCGTTTTCCTTGAGCAGTTCGTAGTAACGGGCGACGATCTCGTTGCCGCGGTAACCGGCGTCGTTGAGCAGTTTGATCTGCGCAGCCACGACGTCGTTGAGGCTCGCGGCCCAGGCAACCTGCGCGTCACGGCTCAGGGTATCCACCTGCACGCCGTTTTCCTTCATGAACTGCAGATCCTGCGCGTGCACCTGGCTGATGTACTCGCTCTCGTAGTCCAGATACTGGGCGCCGACTTCGGTCATGATGGTTTTCACTTCTTCGGGCCAGCTGTTCCAGCTGTCGAGGTTGGCGGTGATGGCGTTGAAGGGCACCACGTTCAGGTTGGCGTCCAGATAATAGGGGGCCACTTCGTACACTTTGAGGTTCAAGCAGGAGTGGGTGGGCTGGATGGTTGCGCCGCAAACGCTGGTCTGGAGGTTCTGGTAGGTGTCGTTGAGGCTGGTCTGCACGCCGATGGCGCCGGAGCCTTCGATCCAGGTCAGGTTGACGCCGGCCGCGCCGATTTTCATGCCGGCCATATCCGCAAGGCCCGTGATGGGCTTGGTGGAGTAGAGGCCGTACTGGTCGGATACGCCCATGCCCAGCAGCTGCTGGTTATACTTGGTGGCATAATCGGTGGCGAATTCCGGGAATTCCTGTTCCATCTGCTTGTACACTTTGGCGACGATCAGCGGATCGGAGCAGGAGAAAGGCATGGAATAGACCATCGTCTGCAGCGGCAGGCGGGAGGCTTCAAACACCAGAATGATGCAGCCGATGTCCACAAGGCCCATCTGCACGCCTTCCAGTTCGTTGCGAAGCGTGATCGTGGAGCCGCCGAAGCTTTCCACCCAGTTGATCTTGTAATTGGTTTCGGCTTCTACGCGCGCAGACACTTCTTTGACAAAGTAATCTTCAAGCGCCTGCACCCAGGGGTTGGACATGGAGTGACCGGAACCGATGCGCACGGTGATGGATTGTTTTTCCTGCGCGCCGGCCACGGTGAGAATGGAAAAGCTCATCGTGAGCACCAGGACAGCCACAAGAATTCTGAGCAGACTTTTTTTCATGGATGGTACCCCTTTCGAATATGAAATTGACCGATTGGATACAATATACAATATACCGTTTTGGATGTCAATACGATTCTGCGAAAAAACTCCCTGATTTTACATCATTTTTCGGAAAACGCCAGAGCGGCACAGTGGGATTTTAGACTCACCCGCACCATACGCCCCATAATGCAACGGGCGGAACGGCCGAACCGGGCGGGCAAACAGGCGGAAACCGCACCGGGCAGCCCCGCGCGCACGCTGCGGACGGCAACGCATGAAAGCGCGAAGCGTACGCGGGCGGGCAAGCACCGAGCTCGTGCTGCGGACTTCGGCAAGGCACAGGCCGTAAAGAGAACGCCGCTTCAAACCCGGCGGCGCATGAAAGCGCGAAGCGGACGCGGGCAAGCCTGAAGGGCTGGGCCGGGCAGCCCAGATGAACCCCCGGCAAACCGGCGCAGACGGGCAAACGCCATGGGCAGGCATGCGGGCGACGGCCCAGGCAACCCGCAGCGCCGATCGGCAGTATCCCAAAGCCCCGGCAGGCAGACCGGCGAGCGTGAACCGGCACGCCTTTGCGCGCACGCACGGCGGAGCGCAAGCATTATAAAGAAGGAACGGCTCCGCGAGGCGCAACGTATGCACGGGCGCAACGTATGCACGGGCGGAACGCAGCCCCACGCCGGGGTGTTTTATTAAGTTTCTGTAAAAGGGGCGGCTGGCAAACGGCAGATTCCGTGCTATAATAAAAAACCTTGGGAGGATAACATGAGCGAAACTGAAAGCTGCGGGCGGAGCAAGTACGAAGTAGACATGACGCGGGGGCCCATTCTTGGGCATCTGGTGAGGTTTTCGATCACCGTCACGCTGACCGGCCTGCTGCAGATTTTATACAACATGGTCGATACCATCGTAGTGGGGCGGTTCGCGGGCAAGGAAGCGCTGGCGGCGGTCGGCTCCACCGGCTCGCTGATCAATTTGCTGATCACGCTGTTCATCGGCCTGTCCGTCGGCGCGAGCATCACGCTTGCCAAGCACTACGGCGAGGGGAATTATAAGGCCGTCAGCGAAACGGCCCATACGGCGATCACCCTATCGGTGATCTGCGGCGTGTTCATCGGCATCGTGGGCTATTGCCTGACGGAGCCTATTCTGCTGTGGATGGGCGTGCCGGAGGATATCATCGACCAGGCGACGCTGTACATGCAGCTCTACTTTGTCGGCGTACCCTTTCAGTTTGTCAACGTGTTTGGCAGCGCCATTCTGCGCGCGGTGGGCGATACGCGGCGGCCGCTGTACATCCTCATTTTGGCGGGCCTGCTGAACGTTGTGCTGAACCTGGTGTTCGTCATCCAGTTCCACATGGGCGTGGCCGGGGTGGCGTGGGGCACGGTGTTTTCCTCGGCGCTGTCGGGCTACCTGGTGCTCCGGGTGCTGATGCGCACGGAAGGCCCTATCCGCATAACGCTTCAAAAGCTCACGATCAAAAAGCGCGTGATGCAGTCCATTGCCCGCATCGGGCTTCCGGCCGGGCTGGAAGGCGCGACGTTTGGCATCAGCAACGTGCTCATCCAATCGGCAGTCAACTCCTTCGGCTCGGTGGTGGTGGCGGGAAGCGCCATCGCCGTCAGCCTCAACGGGCTGGTGTACGTGCTGATGCAGTCCATCAACCAGGCCTGCATGACCTTTACCAGCCAGAACATGGGCGCCCGCCTGTACCGCCGCGTGCGCCGCTCGCCGCTGATCACCATCGGGCTGATCACGGTCATCGTAAGCGCGGTGGCCGCCGTGATGCTCTATTACGCCGCTCCCCTGTCCGCGCTGTTCAACAGCGAGCCGGAGGTGGTGAAAAACTCCGTGCTGCGGATGAGCTACACCTTCCCGTTTTATTTCCTGTTTGGCATCATGCAAACCTTCACTTCGCAGATCCGCGGCATGGGCCACAGCTTTATGCCGATGCTCGTATCGGTAACCGGTATTTCCGGCATCCGCATATTGTGGCTGTACACGGCGTTTGCCATCACCCCCACGCAGGAAGTGCTGTTCGTAGGCTACCCCGTGTCCTGGATTTCCACGATGCTGATTATTATGGTGTGCTACATCGCGCTTCTGCGCAAGCTGCCCAAGGATGACCTTGCGGTTTGCGTAGCGCCGGAGTAGGCTGCGAAGCAGGCGCAAGACGGGAAACCGGGGTTCAGACGGCGCCGGATTGGCGCGGGACGCCCCATTTTGTTCGCCGCGGGGGAGCCTCGCCTTTTCCACGGCGCGGGCATGCCCGCAGGAACCGCGGTTGACGAAACGTGCAATATATACAGGAAACCCGGCGGCATATGCCGCCGGGTTTCCGTTTGCCCCGGGCGCGGGATGCCCTTTTGTTCGCGGCGCGGGCGCGGGATGCCCTTTTGTTCGCGGCGTAGGCGTGGGAAGCCTTTTTGTTCGCGCCGCGGGCGCGGGAGAGCCGGCGGGCGTGAACGCGGAAAAGGGCATGCAAGGTTGGAAAACGAGGCGGGGTCATAACACGGGGAGTTCCATCCATACGCCCGAGTTTTGTTACAGGGTTTTTTCCAGCCGGATACAGCCGTCCTTACCCAGCCGTTTCAGCCCGTTTAGATACGCATAGCCCAGCTTTCGGAAAAATTCCACGGCGGTCAGCAGCGAGGGAACCTCCACGCGCGCGGCGCGCATCTGAAGCGCATCGTTCTCCAGCGCTTGTACCAGCCGGGTGCCGATGCCCTGCCGGTGCATATCCGGCGTTACGAACACCGTATGCAGCGTGAACGTTTCCTCCGGCGCTCCGGGTTGCCGCAGCGCCGCGCAGCCGTGCACCATGCCGCCGTCGCAAACGGCTACCACCACGCGCCCTTCCCGCGCCTGCGCGGCGAGCCAATCCCGGTTATACGTCTGTACGGCCTCCTCAATGAACGCTGCCGGATACTCCCGCGCGTTCACCTCCCGCAGGTTTCTGGCAATCAGCGCGCATACCGCGCCGGCGTCGCTCTCCGTCATCTGCCTGATGGTCATACGCGTTCCTCCGTGCGGCGCAAAAACACAAGAACATGGTTCGTGGGTGCGGTTGTCAGGAATGTGGAAAACGCGCCGCCTTCTGTACCCTCAGTATACCGCGCGGGGGGTGCGCAGGCAAGCAATGATAAACCCTTCACAATCGGCGCGCCGCGAAGCCCGCCCAACCCGCCGGGAAACAGCGGCGCCGGGCGTTACCGATTATATTACAGAAATAATAATTTTCTTGCCAAAATGTGAAATATCTGTTGACAGGTTAACAATTCTGTAATATTATGTACACATAGCACACCAGACCGAGTGCAGGGGCAAAACAGCCGAAAGGCTGCGACGCAAAGCTAAAGGGGCTTCGCCGATAGCGACGGACAGTCAGCCAGCTTCCACATTGGAGGTACGTAGCGGGTACCGCCGGTGGCTAAACACAGAAGAGGAGCGATTTCCATGAAGAAAAAACTGTTACTCGTATTCCTTGCGCTCGCCATTATGACCTCGCTGTCCGCCGGCACCCTGGCCGTGTACACCCGCACGGTTACGGACGCAGAACAGATCGTTGCCAAACGGTTTGCATTCAGCGCATCCGGGAGCATCGCCGGAGACAACCAGGCGATTGTCCTCGCACCGACAGAGTCGATGCAGTACGATTTCACCATGGCGAATTTCGACACCGTGGGCGGCCCGGTTGCGGAAGTTCCCTTAACCTACAACGTGTCCATCGACTTCAAAAGCGCGGCCGCGGCAATGCCGGGGCTGAAGGCAACGCTGTATGAAGGCACGACGAAGCTGGCGGAATCCACCAACGGCATCATCGTTTACAACACGCAGTCCGCTGCCAACGCCACGTTCAACCACACCTACAAGGTAACCCTGACCTGGGCTGACGACGGTTCCAGCAACACCGGCCACACCACCGCCGGCACCAACAAGGTGACCTTCGCCAACGGCCTGACCCTGAAGGTTGTGGCAACCCAGACGATCTAACCGTTCCCCGGGCGGCAACCGTTGACGGCTGCCCAAGCTCCGGCGCTACCCGGCGCAGGACGGCAGACTTCTGCAACCATTGCATGCAAACCCTGACGCCGCGCGGATACATCCGCGCGGCGTTTTGGTGTGGGGGTATAACTGTGTATGGAGGAGGGAGGCTCGGCTGAAAAAGGGAAAGACACCTCCAGTTGGCTTTCAGCTTGCTTTATTTCTTTTCTTCATTTGTTGGCTCAGGAATGTAGCCGTGTTCATCTGCCAGCTTCCTATACTCAGTTGCTTTCTCGTTGTCACCAATCGCTTGATAATACTGCGAATAGATATAATACGCTTCCGGCTCAAGCGGATCAATTTCAAGAGCCTTATCAATGTCAGCCTTTGCTTTATCATATTGCTTCGTAAAAATGAAGAACTCCGCACGGCATATAATGGAGTATACATTTTCCGGATCAGCGATAATCACATGATCAAAGTCTGTTTGAATGCTGTCAAGCGGCAGTAAAAAACTACCCTTCTTAGCATATGCAAATAAGTATAAGCCCCTAACACGTATAGCAAACGCATTCATGGAATCAATTGACAATGCTTTATCAACGAAGAATTGTGCGCTGCTCAGATCGCCTTTCTTGATTAGAACGCGAGCAATACTTGCTATATATTCGCAGTTCTCAGGTTCCAACTCGATGGCTCTATTACAATTCTCCAATACCTCATCATAGTGTTTCATTACGAACAATGTAACCCCACGTGAATCATAATATTCCGCATTTTCGGGTTCCAGCTCGATGGCTTTATTACAATCTTTCAACGCATCTTCATAACGTTTCATTTCATACAAGGTAACCCCGCGCGAATTGTAATACCTTGCATTCTCGGGTTCCAGCTCGATGGCTTTATTACAATCTTTCAATGCATCATCATAACGTTTCATTTCGTGCAAGGTAACCCCGCGCGAATAGTAATACCTTGCGTTCTCGGGTTCCAGCTCAATGGCTTTATTACAATCATTCAATGCATCTTCATAACGTTTCATTTCATGCACGGTAACCCCTCGTGATTCGTAATACCTTGCGTTATCGGCTTCTAGCTCGACAGCCTTATCCTTATCTTTCACTGCATCTTTATAACGTTTCGTTTGGTACAGGGTAACCCCGCGTGAATCGAAATATTTCGAGTTCTCGGGCTCCAGCTCGATGGCTTTTTGACAATCCTTCAAAGCCTCTTCATTACGCTTCATCATACGATAAGCATATCCTCGCATATCATAGAACTTCGCGTTTTCTGCATCAAGATTTATTGCATCAGTTAAGAATCTAATCGCCTGTTGATATGCCCTTTTACGTAAACTGACTAAAGCATCCAAATACATTGCTTGCGCTTTATCCTCAGGTTTGTCGCTTATCGACGGAATTTCTTCTCCTTGTTTATCGTCAGGCTGAACAGCAGCTTCGCTTACCCTTCGAAACTGATCATCAAGTTTTTCAAATCTCTCCTTTATCCTTACTTCAAATTCATTGATTCGCCTTTTAAGTTCCTCAAATTCCTGTTTATCTGTCTCGTACTGCTTCTTTTGCTTGGAGTAACCTTTTTTCATACGCTCGACTAGGTCCTTCTGAATAAAGGCATAGTTAAATATCGGGATAACCAGCGTAATTAACCCTACAACTACTGCCAGAACCACAAACAAGAAATTAATCTGATTCACAAAGTTATCATATTGGATTTGCAGATACGATGCGACATCCTGCAGCGCTGTTTGATCCGGCGTATAGATGATCTTAACGCGATCAGTTATATCATTGGCAGTATTATCCGAGGCCTCTGCATCAAGCACTGCAGTTTCGAGGAGCTGAATACGATCCGCAAAACGTAACGTTTCCTGAACGGATTGCTGCGCCTCTCTCTTTTCAGAAGCGACGTAACAAAACGTAAACAAAACCAAAGCCAGCGCAAGAACAATACAAAGTACAATCGTCACGTAGTAACCGGTCGTTTTAGCAGACGATTTTTCGCTTTTATCAAGGCTTATATCTTGTGAGGAATTTTGCTTTTGTTCTTTTGACATAGGCTGCCGCCTTTCATCAGTTATCTGTGCGAAGCATACTATAAGTCACCAGCAAATACAAGACTCACATACGTTCTCGACCAATCGGGTATTACCGAATAAAACAGAACGTCTTGTTCCGCTAGTGTGTACAACTGTTTCTCAAAAAGCCGAATATATAGGTAGTTGCGGCGAAACCTTTGTGTGACCAAGCGTATGCCTTACATACGCTAAACAAAAGTTACAATGCACCGGTTTCAGGCCATGCGGAGTAGCCTACTATACATTGTTTAGTTAATCGCACCGGAGGGAATAAACCCCCGCACGGCTTTACCGCCGGTTTGCGTTTCCACGTAGGCCCAGCTGCCGCCCGCGGCATAGGAGGCCAGGTAGGTGACCTGGGTGCCCGCCGGAAGGTTCAGGATCGCGGTGCTCTGGGTTACGGGGTCGTCCGTAAGCGTAGCGGAGGACGAAAGCGTAACGGCCTGGTAGGCGAAGCTCAGGGCGGGGGCGCTTACGCTGCCGCTGATGCTGCCGCCGTAGATATACCCCACGCGCACGGCGCCGGCGTTGGTATCGTACATCACCAACAGCCAGTTGCCATCCCACCCGGCCACATACACGGGGCCGTTGGTGCTGACGGCGGCCTTGCCGTTGGCCCCGCGCCAGGAGGAGGTACCCGGCGCGGCATAGACCTCGAACTTCTGGTTGGCGTTGAAGCTGGCGTAGGAGAAAGCGATCGCAGGCCCGGCGGAAGCCGTCGCAGCGCTGCCGCCGATCACATCGCGCCAGTTCAGGCCGCCGGTGTTGTAGTTTTCGGCGTCGCGCATGGCCTGCCGCACGGTTTTGATCAGCCGTTCGTTGTACCATTCCAGCGTGCTGAGCTGATCGTACACCAGCGTTTGGTTATCCGCGCTGGCGTTCCTGCTGTACCAGGGCCGCTGCGTGAAATACGCCTCGTAATCGCCTCCGGCATTGAACACGTAGCCGTGCCGGGCAAACATTTCGTTGAGGATATAGCCCAGCGTTTCATAATCCCACCGCCACAGCTCCCCTTCGGTCAGCTGCCGCCGGTCGCTGTCCTCAATCAGGTATTGCTGGGCCAGCGCCAGCGCGGGCGCAAGCAGCAGGACGGCCGCCAGCAGCATGGCAAGAATTCGCTTTTTCATGTTTTAAGCTCCTCTCGGTTTCGCGTTGTGCACCTATTGTACCATACCCTTCCATGGGTATCCACCGCGGGGTTTTCCGCCGCCGGAAAAACCGGCAAACCGAGGCGCACGGGGCCGCGCGCTTGCCCCCGCCCGGCTAGCGGGTGACGACGTCGTAAAAATAGATGAACCCGATGTTATCGTCGTACAGGTAACGCCAGCTTTGAAGCTTGGCGCCCTGATCCTCCCATTTCCGCAGCAGGTCGCTCATATCCGCCTTCAGCCGCAGATACATGGCCTCGCTTTGAAACGATACGGGGAACTCCGTTTCCCCCTGCCGGTAGGCCCGCGTGAGCAGGGCATACACCGCGCTTTGCAGTTCCTCGTCTGCGGCAATCACGCAGCCCTTCCGCACCAGATAGTTGGCCGCGGTCGCGGTGCATTGGGGCAGGTTCCACGCGCGGTCCTGCGGGTAAATGGTGCGGGTTTTGAGCATCGCCTCGTCCGTAATGTTGAAGTACGGCAGATAGCCGTGGAAATCGGCGTTCGCGTCGTCCATGTTCAGATCGTCCCACGTGAGGTCGCAATGGTACCACTCGCCGTCGATGAGTACATAGTTCCAGCTGTGCGGTGCCGTTGTATTGTTGTCGTTGCGGTCCGTCGCGTCGCCGGAAACCATGGCGCAGGCGATATCATACCGGCGAAGCGCCAACAGCAGCGCCTGCGCATAGCCGTCGCACTTGGCGTAGCCGTTCAGGAGCGGTGAAAACGCGCTGCCGCAAAACGGCCGCTGGTCGTCATACGTGCTCAGCGCTTTCAATGCACGGAACACCGCAAGCTCCACCGCGTAAGCATCGCTTTTGTCCGCCGGAAGCCCGGGAAGCGCGTCGATCACGGCCAGGGTTTGCGCAAGCCTTGTTTGGTACTCCGTTTCCGTCATCTGGTAGGTGGGCGTCAGCGAATGGACGCTGTCCTTGGTATCCACCGCGTATTGATAATGGCCTTCGAGCTGGAAAAGCTCCGGACAATCGTACAGGATCACATACATGGCGCGTTCCAGATCGGCCTGCGCGCAGGGCGTATCGAACGCTATATCGCTTGCGAACGCCGCGATTCCATTGTAAAGCAGCGCGAAGATTTCCTTCTGCGCGGCGCTGAGCTGATGATAATAGTAGCGCGTGCCGGGCGGGCAGACCCGGAACGCCGAGGCCG
>JAEWTC010000110.1 GCA_023459675.1 Bacillota bacterium
AAGTGCTGGACATCGTAGGCACCGGGGGCGACGGGGCGCAGACCCTGAACATCTCCACCACCGCGGCCATCGTCATCGCGGCGGGCGGCGTGAAGGTGGCAAAGCACGGCAACCGGGCGGCGTCCTCCCAAAGCGGCGCGGCGGACTGTTTGGAAGCGCTGGGGGTGAACATCTCCCAGTCGCCCGCGCGCTGCGCGGCGATGCTTAAGGACATCGGCATCTGCTTTTGCTTTGCCCAGCGCTACCATACAGCCATGAAGCACGTTGCGCCCGTGCGGCGGGAAATGGGCGTGCGCACGGTGTTCAACATTCTGGGGCCGCTGGCAAACCCCGCGGCGGCCAGCCTGCAGGTGCTGGGCGTGTATGCCGAGGCGCTGGTGCAGCCCATGGCGCAGGCGCTTGATACCCTAGGCGTGAAGCGCGGCATGGTGGTGTTCGGGCAGGACACGATGGACGAAATCTCCCTCTCCGCGCCCACCACCGTGTGCGAGTTCGGGGGCGGCAAGTTCCAAACCTACACCGTTGCGCCGGAGGATTTCGGCTTTGCCCGCTGTGCAAAGTCTGCCCTCGCGGGCGGAACCCCGCAGGAGAACGCGGCCATTACCCGCGCCGTTTTAAGCGGCGAAAAAGGCCCCAAGCGCGACGCGGTGGCGCTGAACGCGGGCGCGGGGCTGTACGTCGGCGGGAAGGCCGCAACGCTTTTGCAGGGCGTGCGGCTAGCCGAAACGCTGATCGACGGCGGCGAAGCGCTGGAAAAGCTCGAACAATTCATCGCCCAGTCCAACTTGCCGGAGGATACAGAATGATTTTAGACGATCTGGCCGCCCACGCACGGCAGCGCGTGCGGGAGGCGAAGGAGAAATGCCCGCCGGACGCGCTGCGCGCGCTGGCCCTGCGCCTGCCCGCGGGCGATTTCCGCTTCGAGCACGCGCTGAAACAGGAACGCGGCGCGCTGATCTGCGAGCTGAAAAAAGCTTCTCCCTCCAAGGGCGTGATCGCGGAGGATTTCCCTTACCTCGCCATCGCCGCGGAGTACGAAGAAGGCGGGGCGGATTGCCTGTCCTGCCTCACGGAGCCCAGGTGGTTTCTGGGGTCGGACGCGGTGTTCGCCGCGGTGCGGGCGCAAACGGCCCTGCCCATGCTGCGTAAGGATTTCACCGTGGACGAGTACCAGCTGTACGAAGCCAAAATCATGGGTGCGGACGCGGCGCTGCTGCTCTGCGCGCTGCTGGACACGAAAACCCTTGCGCGGTACATGGAAATCTGCGAGACGCTAGGGCTGACCGCCGTCGTGGAAGCGCACGACGAGGCCGAGGTGCGCTCCGCGGTGGCGGCGGGGGCGCGGGTGATCGGCGTGAACAACCGCAATTTGAAGGATTTTTCCGTGGATTTGGGAAACGCCAGAGCGCTGCGCGGACTGATCCCGCCGGGCAGGGTATTCATCGCCGAATCCGGCGTGCGCACCCCGGCGGACGTGAAGGCCCTGCGGGAAGCGGGCGCGGACGCCGTGCTGATCGGCGAAGCGCTGATGCGCGCGGCGGACAAGCGGGCTGCGCTTCAAGCGTTCCGGGAGGCGGCGGTATGAGCGTGCAAATTAAGATATGCGGCCTGTTCCGCACGGAGGACGCGCAGGCGGCAAACGCCGCCATGCCGGACTACGCGGGCTTCGTGTTTGTGGAAAGCAGCCGCAGAAACGTTGCCCCGGAGCTTGCGGCGCGGCTGCGCGCCGCGCTCCACCCGGCCATCCGCACCGTGGGCGTGTTCGTAAACGCCCCGCTTTGGCAGATCAGCGCGCTGTATCAAAAAGGGCTATTCTCCATAGCGCAGCTCCACGGCGGCGAGGATGCCCTGTTTGTCAAAGCGCTGCGCAGCGCCTGCCCGGGGCTTTCCATCTGGCAGGCGTATAAAATGGAAACGGAGACCGACCGGCAGAACGCCCAGAAGAGCGCGGCAGACCTCGTGCTGCTGGACGGCGGGGCGGGCGAGGGCAAGGCGTTCCGATGGGAACTCGCGGAGCATTTCCCACGTCCGTTTTTCCTGGCGGGCGGGCTGACGCCGGATACCATCCCGCAGGCCGCGGCGCGGCTTCGCCCCCAAGGGGTGGATCTGTCCTCCGGCGTGGAGACGGACGGGCGCAAGGACGCGGAAAAGATCATGGCGGCGGTAGCCGCCGCAAGGAGGCAGGTATGACGAAGGGGCGCTTTGGCATCCACGGCGGGCAGTATATCCCCGAAACGCTGATGAACGCCGTGCTGGAACTGGAGGAAGCCTATGATTTTTACAAAGCCGACCCGCAGTTTAACGGGGAGCTGACGGCATTGCTCAACGAGTACGCGGGCAGGCCGTCGCGGCTGTACCACGCGGCGAAGCTGAGCGCGGAGCTGGGCGGCGCGAAAATTTACCTGAAACGCGAGGATCTGAACCATACCGGCGCGCACAAGATCAACAACGTGCTGGGGCAAACGCTGCTGGCCAAAAAGATGGGCAAAACCCGCGTGATCGCCGAAACCGGGGCGGGGCAGCACGGCGTGGCCACGGCCACGGCGGCGGCGCTGATGGGGCTTGACTGCGAGATTTTCATGGGCGAGGAGGACACGAAGCGCCAGGCGCTCAACGTGTATAAAATGCGGCTCTTGGGGGCGAAGGTGCACCCGGTGACCACGGGCACGCGGACGCTGAAAGACGCGGTTTCGCAAACCATGCGGGAGTGGACCACGCGCATCGCCGACACGCACTGCGTGATGGGCTCCGTCATGGGTCCGCACCCCTTCCCCACCATCGTGCGGGATTTTCAGGCCGTGATCGGCAGGGAAATCCGGGAGCAGTCGCTTGCAAAGGAAGGCAGATTGCCGGACGCCGTACTGGCCTGCGTGGGCGGCGGCTCCAACGCCATCGGCGCGTTTTACGCGTTTCTTGGCGATACGGGCGTGCGGCTGATCGGCTGCGAGGCGGCGGGCCGCGGCGCGGATACCCCGGAAACGGCGGCCACCATCGCCACCGGGCGCGAGGGCATTTTTCACGGCATGAAATCCTACTTCTGCCAAAACGAATACGGGCAGATCGCGCCGGTGTATTCCATTTCCGCGGGGCTGGATTACCCCGGCATCGGCCCCGAACACGCATGGCTTCACGACACGGGCCGCGCCCAATATGTGCCAGTCACCGACCATGAGGCCGTGGAGGCGTTCGAGCGCTTGTCCCGCGCGGAGGGCATCATCCCCGCCATCGAAAGCGCGCACGCGGTTTCCTACGCCCTGCGGCTTGCGCCCGCCATGCGCAAAGACCAGTTCATCGTCGTCAACCTCTCCGGCCGGGGCGATAAGGATTGCGCCGCCATCGCCCGCTACCGGGGAGAGGAGGTATCCGAATGAGCGATATTAAGCGGGCATTCGCAAACGGCAAGGCGCTGCTTGCGTTCCTCACCTGCGGGGACCCGGATCTGGAAACCACGGAACGGCTGATTTTAGCCATGGACGCGGCGGGGGCGGATGGTATCGAGCTTGGCATTCCGTTTTCCGATCCCACGGCGGAAGGCCCGGTGATTATGGCCGCCAGCGAGCGGGCGCTTAAGAACGGCGCCACGCAGGACGCGATTTTTGCCATGGTAAAGCGCGTCCGCCCGCGGGTGCGCGCGGCGCTGTTGATGATGACCTATGCGAACGTGGTGTTCTCCTACGGCACGGAGAAATTCCTGGCAAACGCGAAGGACGCGGGCGTGAGCGCGCTGATTTTGCCGGACGTGCCCTTTGAGGAAAAGGCGGAGTTCGCGCCCGCCTGCAAACGGCACGGCATGGAGTTCATTTCGCTGGTCGCGCCCACCTCCAACGAGCGCATCCGGCGCATTGCCGCGGAGGCCGAGGGCTTTGTGTACTGCGTGTCCTCGCTTGGGGTTACAGGCGCGCGCAGCGAAATCACCGCGGATCTCGGCGGCATGGTGCGCCGCATCCGCGAGGCGACCAGCATTCCCGCGGCGATCGGCTTCGGTATTTCCACGCCCGCGCAGGCCGCGGCCATGGCGCAGCTTGCGGACGGCGTAATCGTGGGAAGCGCCATCGTACAGCGGATTGCCGAGCACGGGCGAAACGCCGTGGAGCCCGTCGCGGCGTTCGTGAAGGAACTGAAGGACGCGATTCAAGATATCCGGTAAAGCAAAAACGTTCCCCGTTAGCGGAGGAACGTTTTAATTTCAGGCAGGCCCGCCCAGGAAATACCGACGGATAAACTTTTTCTCGTCCAGCCCGCGGCTTTGGTAATGAAGCAGCAGCTGGGCGGCGGCGCGGCTGTCGCTGCCCGCGTGGTGGTGGTCCAAGTCGATGCCCGTATGCGCGCACAGGGTGTCCAGCTTGTGGTTATAAAGCCCAGGGTAGGCCACCCGCCCCATGGCGCAGGTGCACACGTAGCTTGCGTAGGGCT
>JAEWTC010000111.1 GCA_023459675.1 Bacillota bacterium
ATGCCGATGAAGCTTTTGCTGCACGCCTGCTGCGCGCCGTGCTCGGTTGCGTGCGTGCAATCGCTGCGCGCCGAGAGTATCGAGCCTACGGCGTACTGGCATAACCCCAACATTCATCCGCTGACCGAGTACCGCCAGCGGCGGGATACCCTGCGCGAATACGCAAAAAGCATCGGTATGGAGCTTCTGGAAGAAGATGCATACGGCCTGCGCCTGTTCGTGCGCGCCGTGGCGGAGAATATCGAAGGCCGCTGCGCCTGGTGCTACGAAACGCGCATGAACGCCGCCGCGCGTTACGCCGCGGAGCACGGCTTTACGCATTTCTCCACCACGCTGTTCATCAGCCCATACCAGAAGCATGAATTGCTAAAAGAAACAGCCCTGCACGCCGCGCAAAAGCACGGCGTGGAGCTGTTGTACCGGGATTTCCGCCCGCTGTTCCGCCGGGGCCAGAACGAGGCCCGGGAGCAGGGGCTCTATATGCAAAAATACTGCGGCTGCGTGTTCAGCGAAGAGGAACGTTACGCAAAAACCAAGTAGGCGTCACTTCTCCAGCTTCGCCTTTTCCGCCGTCCACGCGAACGTGCCGTTTTTCAGGTTCTTTCTGGCCGCGCGCAAATCAGCCTTGGTGATGCGGATTTTTTCCGCCTGCGTGCGGTAGGCTTCCAGCGATGCGGTGGTCAGCCGGGTTCCCACCAGCGCGCCGGCCATGACGCATAACATGGGCAGCAGCACCTTAACCATGCCCTCCCCCAGGAAAAGCGAAAGAACCGTGCCCGCCGCGATGCCGCCCAGCAGGCCCAGCGGATATTTGGTGAGGAAATCCCTGCGCGCGTTTTCCCGCGCCTTCAGGTACGCGTCCAGCGCCTTCTGTGAAAACGCCTGGCCGTTGGGGAAGTGCTCACGTTTCAACTCCGCCATGCTTGTTCCCTCCGTTCTGTATTACAGGGAAATGTGGAACGCCGTGAAGAAGAGCTGGATGAACAGCGGCGCAAGCCATGCGGCAAGCATTGCGTGCTTCACGCCGGTCGCCGCGGAGGCGAGCCGCGCCATGCCGTTGCGGTGCTCCGGGTAACGCTTGAGAAGCGCAAGCAGCAGCAGGTCTTCGGCTATGTCCGCCGCCGAGCGGGCCAGCGCCAGCGCGTTCATCAGCGGGTATACCCAGCTGTCTTTTGGTACAAGGTTTCCCGCCGCGGCGATCATCACCGCCGTCAGGAAGAAAATCAGGCCGAAGTCCAGCAGCCAGTACCGGCGCATCAACGGCCGCCCGGCCGTACCCGCCGTGTCGAAGGTTTGGTACAGCGCGTCCGGCGTATAACGCAGATGGACGTCCGGCATTTTGAAGGCATCGCCCAAAAGCTTCTGCGGGCTTCCTTTTACAAGCGCCATCAGCGCATAGCAGCCCGCAAGCCCCGCCGCTGAGACAAGCGCGGCCAGCACAAGCGGCCAGTTCACGCGTTTGCCTTCCGCACGCCGATGTGCGTGCAGGGTATTTTCCCGCTCACCAGATCCGCAAGGTGATGGCGCGCGTGGCCGATCACCACGTGGCTGCCGGCCTCGGCCGCCCTAAGCGCGTAGGCGAGTTTCGCGCCCGCGCCGCTTGCGCCCTTGCGGCTTGCGCCTTTGCAGTGCGTTTGCAGCTCCCGTATTTTTTCGCGCAGGCTTTCGATATCGGAAGCGAACACCTCCCGCACCAGCGTTGCGGGATCGTTCACGTCCAGATAGATGCCCTCGGTGGACGAAAGGATCACAAGCGTCGGCGCCTTGAGCAGCGCGGCGATCACGGCGGCGGTTTCGTCGTTATCCACGCACTCCACCACCTGCTCGCCGCCCAAGCGGCGGCTGGCAAGCTCCATCTTGCGGTTTTCCTCGTCGGAAACGGGGTCGTTATAGTTGATGATGGGGATGGTGTTCTGCGCGGCGGCGCGCTGCAAAAAGCGCAAAATGTGCTCGCGCTTCATGGGATCGTTGAAATGCGTATGCTCCACCAAAAGCTGGCGGATGCCAAACTCCGGGTGCACGAACTTGCGGTAGTTGTCCATCAGCACGATCTGCCCCTGGGAGGCGTAGTCGGTCTTATCCTGCTCGGGGTCGCCGCTCAGCTCGCACCCGGCGCGGTGCAGGTAGTCAAGCCTCCCGATTTCCGTTGCCCCGCTGGTGACCAGCGCCATGCCGGGGCGCAGGTCGTCGCCCAGGCGCTGGAACACATTGTAGTCGATGGAGCGGTCCGCGGGCTGAATCAGCGCCATGGAGCCGATTTTAATCACCAGTTCAATGGTTTTCAAAGGCAAGTTCTCCTTCCGCCTGCGTGAGGTTGTTCATCCACTTCCGGCTGGTAAAGTGCGGGATGCCGATGAGGATTTTGACGATCTCCTCGGCCATGGTGAAAACGTAAACCAGTTCGATGGGCAGTTTGAACAGGAACACCGCGGCCGCGCATGCCGGTACGCCGATCAGCCACATCGCGCCTACGTCCAGCTTGAAGCTGAACACCGTATCCCCGCCCGAGCGCAGCACGCCCACCACGTTGACCGCGTTGAACGCGCGGAACCACATCGTAAACGATTCGATCAGCATCACCGTCGCCGCCGCGGCGATCACCGGCTGGGAAAGCCCCGTAAACAGCGAAAGCATCGGGAAGCGGATCAATAGAAGGATCACGCCCAGCGCCGCGCCCAGGCTCATCGCCAGAGCGATCATGCGCTTGGCGTAGAGGTACGCGTCCGCCATCCGGCCCGCGCCGATGGCCTTGCCCACGATGATGGCCGTCGCGTGCATCATGCCGAAGATGAAGATCCACAGGAGGTTGTCGATGTTGGAAACCACGCCCATCGTGGCGACCGCCGTATCGCCCATGCGGCCGTAGAATACGCCGTACATCGTAACCCCAAGCGCCCACAGCCCTTCGTTGAACACCACGGGCAGGGTGGTTTTCACAAAGCGGCCGTGAAACGCCTTGTCAAAGCCGAACAGCTCCTTGAGGTTCGCGCCTGCGGGGAGGTGCTTGCCGTAGGCCATGGCAAGCGTCAGCACAAGCGTAACGCCCGCGGCGATGCACGTGGCAAGCCCCGCGCCCTGTACGCCCATGGCGGGCATCCCGAGTTTACCGTAGATCAGCCCGTAGTTGAGCACGGTATTGACCGCCAGGCCCACCGAGCCGGAGATCAGCGGGATGTGCGGCTTTTCGCCGGACTTCAGACATGTGGCGTACACCATGTTCACGCCGTGGAACAGGTAGCTGAGCAAAATCCACTGCAAGTATTCTTTCGCGATCGACGCGCTTTCTCCCTGCGGGAGAAACAAACCGATGATCTGGTCGGGGAATATTGCCGCGCCCGCAATGAACACGGCCATGATCGCCCCGGTCCAGATCAGCGATACGCCCATCGACTGGCGCATGCGGCGCACGTCGCCCGCGCCCCAGTACTGGCTCATGAAAATCGCGCCGCCGGAGGCGACCCCGAAGCAGAACAGCTGAAATAAGAACGTGTAGCGGTTGGTCTGCACCACCGCGGCATAGCTGACGTCCCCAAGGCCCGAAACCATCAGCCCGTCCACAATTTGCAGCGAGGAGCCGATCAGGTTTTGCAGCACGATGGGGAGCGTGATGACGAGCACCCGCCGAGTGAAGGTTTTGTCCCAGGCAAAGCAGGAGGTAAGAAACGCGGAAAAGCGCGCGAAGACAGATGTTCTCATAGTTCTCCTTAAAAGTCGTACCGGGGCGCGCGCGGCGCGGCCGCCCGGTTATACGGTATGGAAGGTATAGAAGTAGATCACGCCGTAGGTGTCGAAAAATTCCCATTCCACGGGGCTTGCGGTGTTTTCCTGCAAATAGTCCAGCAGCAGCTGCGGCGGCTGGTCGTACCGGGTGGCGTACACCACGTTGTCGCGGAGGAAAATGGACGCGTTCAGCTCGTAGATGCCGAACTCCTGCACCATGCGCCGCCAGCTGGGGGAGTGAATCGCCCAGCCGCCCCAGCTCATCACGTTGGCGGGAACGCCGAACGCAGTATCCGGGAACACGGTTTCGTTGCTGGGCATGGAGTAATCGTAGATGAACAAAAGGTCCGGGTACAGCAGCGCGTATTCGTCGATATCCACCTCGGGGATATCGGCGCCCAGCTGCGCGTGATCCTTGCGGACGGCGTCTACGGCGGAGGCATAGCCCGCCGCCCCGCCCAGGCACAGCGCGGCGGCTATCAGCAGGGCCGCGGCGGCGGTGAACGCCTTGCGCTGTTTCAGTTCCCGCCAGGGGCGGATGCTTGCAAGCGCGCCCGCGGCAAGCGCGGCGTTCATCGGCAGGAGAGCCGTCAGCGCTACGCGGTCGCTGAATCGGCCCAGCCACGCGAAGCCCAAAAGCATCGCCGCGCCGCCAAACAGCGCAAGGCAGGCGTTCAGCGCCGCCCAGCGCCGTTTGCCCTGCGGCGCCGCCGCGACGCCCAAAAGCGCCAGGCACAGCGCGCTCAGACCGGCGAACGATAGCCGTGGAAATTGCGTGAAAAGCCAGACGCACGAGGCCCAGGCCGCCGTAAGGCGCTCGCCGGGGGTTTGCTGGGTGTCGGCGGTGACCTGCGCCGCAATGGCGTGAAACGCGTCCGCGGTCACCCGGTCGTCCAGGAAGAACCATTCGGAGGTCATCTGCAAAAGCGTGGGGCTCCAGCCGATGGCGCTGAGCGTTTCCGGCCGGGTATGGTGGGTGTAATCGGTATAATCCAGCACGCGGATACGCGCGTCCTGCCAGCGGATGTATTCGCGCCCGTTTTGCAGGGCGATGTCCGCCTCCCGTATGCCCGCGAACAGCAAAAACAGCAGCGCCGTGTACAATAGGCCCAGGAGCACGGCCCGCCGGGCTTCCCGCGCGCGGCCGCCCCAAAGCAGCTTCATTCCCGCGGCAAGCGCGTAAAAGCACAGCGCCGGAAGCACCGTAATCTGCCGGAGAAAGTAATTGCATAACAGCAGCGCCGCGCCGCCAAGCATCCGGGGGATTACGCCCTTGCCCCGGTCAATCTCCACGCTGAACAGGTGGGCCACCGCCGCGGCGCCCAGAAACGCGGCGGTCATGGAATAGGTGATCCGCACGATGAAGAACAGCGCCCACGAGGCCGTCAGGAAAAGCCCCAGCAGCGCGCCCAACAGCGCGGAGGCCGGCGTTTGCAGGCCGCGGCGCAAGAGCTGCGCGAAGCTTTTGATCACCACAGCGCAGGACAGGAACAAAAGGGAAAGCTGCAGGATGGAAAACCACGCGATTCCCGGGAACCATACCGCGAGCGCGTACAACAGCCACGCGAACGCCGTGTGCGTGTACA
>JAEWTC010000112.1 GCA_023459675.1 Bacillota bacterium
AAAACGATGGCAAACGAAAAGAAACTGCCGGCCAAGAAGAATGGCTCGAATGTGTTGGTCCGCTTCGGCGCTTCCATCAAGCGGTTTTTCCTTCGCATCGGGAACGCGTTCAAAAACACCTGGCACGAGCTGCGCAAGGTGACCTGGCCGACCAAAGAAAAGCTGATTAACTTTTCCATCATCGTCATCCTGATGATCGTATTCCTCATGGTCATTATCGGCCTGCTGGATACGGGAGCCTCGGCGTTGATTCAGCTGATGATGCCCAAGGCATAAGGAGACTGGAAATGGCCGAAAAGAAAAACGAGCCCTGTTGGTATGTTGTTCACACTTATTCCGGCTACGAGAATAAGGTAAAGGACAACATCGAGAAATCCGTGGAGAACAACGGCATGCAGGATCTGATCCTGGATGTTCGCGTACCCGTGGAAGATGTTGTCGAAATCAAGAACAACCGCCGCGTGAAAACGCAGCGCAAGGTGTATCCGGGTTACGTGCTGGTGCATATGATCGAGACCAGCGAAAGCTGGTACCTTGTGCGCAATACCCGCGGCGTTACCGGCTTTGTGGGCCCCGAAAGCAAACCGGTGCCCCTGACCGACGAAGAGGTGCGCATGATGCTGTCCACGCAGGAGCACAGCGTGGAGTTCGGCATCGCCATCGGCGAGGAAGTGCGCATTCTGTCCGGTCCGCTGGAAAACTTCACCGGCTTCGTGGAAGACGTCGACACCGTACGGCAGAAGCTGACCGTGAAGGTGAAGATGTTCCTCGGGCGCGAAATGCCCGTGGAAGTCGGCCTGGAAGAAGTTACCAAGGTTTGACCCGCATCTCGCGGTTCAAAAGAGCGCATTCATAGCGCGCTGCGCCTTTCCATCCGGAAAGGACGTGGGAGGAGCAAACTCTGTTCCGCATGACCACAAACTGAGGAGGCAATCACATGGCAAAGAAAGTTCAATCCATCATCAAGCTGCAGGTCAATGCCGCCAAGGCGACGCCTGCACCGCCGATCGGGCCCGCGCTGGGTCAGCACGGCGTGAACATTCCGGGCTTCTGTAAGGAGTTCAACGAACGCACGGCCAAGGATGTCGGGCTGGTCATCCCCGTGGTGATCACCGTATATTCGGACCGCACGTTTACCTTCGTCACCAAAACGCCGCCGGTACCCGTTCTGATCAAAAAGGAACTGGGCCTGGAAAGAGCCAGCGGCGCGCCTCACCGCGATAAGGTGGGCCGTCTCACCAAGGAACAGGTTCGCAAAATTGCCGATATCAAGCGTCCCGACGTGAACGCCACGGACCTGGCCAGCATCGAGAGCATGGTGCGCGGCACTGCCCGTTCGATGGGCATTACGGTTGAGGAGTAAACGAAGCGTGGGAGGACATTGTGCCGCTAATACCACAAGGAGGATTTAACCATGAAACACGGTAAGAAATATGCAGACAGCGCGAAGCTGTATGACCTGCAAAAGGCGTACGATCCGGAAGAAGCCTGCGAGCTCGCCGTTCAGACCAGCAAGGCGAAATTTGACGAAACGATCGAGCTCTCCTGCCGCCTGAACGTGGACCCGCGCCACGCAGACCAGCAGGTTCGCGGCGCCATCGTGCTTCCGCACGGCACCGGCAAAGTGGTGCGCGTCGTGGTCATCACCAAGGGTGAAAAGATCAAGGAAGCCGAAGAAGCCGGCGCGGATTTCATCGGCGCCGAGGATCTGATCCAGAAGATCCAGACCGAGAACTGGTTTGACTACGATGTGATCGTGGCCACCCCCGATATGATGGGTATCATCGGCCGCATCGGCCGCATCCTGGGCCCCAAAGGCCTGATGCCCAACCCCAAGTCCGGCACCGTAACCATGGATATCGCCAAGGCCGTATCCGAAATCAAAGCCGGTAAAGTGGAATACCGCGTGGACAAGACCGCTATCATCCACTGCCCGATCGGCAAGGCGTCGTTTGGCAAGGACAAGCTCAACGAAAACCTGCGCGTGCTGATGGAAGCGATCATCAAAGCCAAGCCCCCGGTCGCCAAGGGCATTTACCTGCGCTCCGTCTACATCAGCTCCACGATGGGCCCGGGCGTTAAGGTGAACACGCTGAAGTTCTAAGGATCAGAAATGAAAAGCCCGATGCGTACGCATCGGGCTTTTTCTGTTGCGAAAACAGGCGGACCCATCGGATACCAAGCAATCGAACGTCATGGGTATCCATGCGGCGTGAACGCGGAGGGCGATCATCGCGCATCGCGCAGGAATGCATGCGATGGTTGGATCGTCAACAGTTTGGCGGGATCTGCACCGAGCTGTTGACCCACGGCTCGCTGCTGTACTGTCACTGCGTATCCGGCGCGGATCCCATGCTTTCGTCGCCCAGATAGACCTTCGCAGGCAGCCCGCGATACAGGTTCACAATCTGCCGGCGCAGTTTGGAAGGGTAAAGTGGCTGATTTTCCAGCCCGTCGATCGCAAGCCATACGACCCCCGCCTGATTGGCGTCGCCGTGGATCTGCGCGTCGGGAAGATCGGCCTCATACGTACACAGAAACACCAGATCCACTCTGTGAAACGCTTCGCCGTACATGCCCTCCACCACAAAAGCAAGCTCCTGAACGGTTACGGCAATTCCCAGTTCTTCGGCGCATTCTCGCACGGCGGCGTCCGTCAGCAATTCTTCCGGGTTCTGCCCGCCGCCCGGCATGATGTAAAAAGTGTCGCCGTGATCGTTGATTTCTACGGCAGCCATACAGCCGTCCCTGAAAATCAGCGCTTTGGCCGAATTGCGGATCCTGCGTTCCATCCGGAAAACCTCCTTCATGGGCGATGCGCAGGCGAATCATCGTTCGTCTGCGCATCGTATACTGGCCGAGGGGGAGTAGTGCGCGCTCTTACGGTTGTGCGATCTTTTCCACCGTATAACCCATGTCCCGCAGCAGCGATAATACGCTATCATCCACGGGCACCAGGTGCAGCAGCCCGACGGTCACAAAATACGTGCCGCCTTGCGCCAGCAGCGCGTCCAAACGGGTTGCCATGCGTTGATTCCGTTGGGTAATCAGCTTGTCCTGGTACTCCAGATACAGCCGTTCGTCCGCGCCTTCCAGCGAGGTCTGGTAAAAATCACGGAACGCTTCCGCGTTTCCGCTCCGCCACCAGGAAGGCCATTGGTTCACGGTCTGCGCGGCTTCCGCCGGTTTGCGTTTCAGGATCGCGTCCACCTCATCCTGCAAAAGGTAACGGTTGAGCGCGTCGGAAAAGCTCTCCATCGTGTCGGCGATCTCGTCGATCGTTTCCAGATAGACAAATAGTTTGCCGTGCTTCTCCGCGTATTCCTGTACGGCGTTCTCCACGCCCAGCTCAATCGCCTTGCGCACGTTGCTTACGTCCATCTCGGCCGCGGAGGAATAGACCGCAAGCGTATTGATCACAGCCCAGGGCTGCCTGGCGGATAGCGCCGCGGTGCTGAGCCCGATTGCTTTGTAAGCCGCCGTAACGTCGTCCGTTAAGGCGTCCCCAAGGATGGAACGCAGGTCCCGGCCCGGCGGCAGGGTCTGCCGCTGGCGCAGCGTTTGGAGGGATTTTGCGGAAACCGTATCGCTTTCAAAAACGAAGGTATCGCTGTCCGCCATCGCCTCGGTGATGGCCTCCCCGAACGGGTGCATTTCGGCGGTGCCGATGTGGATGGACCCCAGCAGATAGGCGGTCGCGTGCTCGCCCTTGACGCGGTACAAAATGCCATCGCTCCCTTCGCGGCGCGCAGTGGATAGCAGTAAAGCGGTTGCCGCAACCAACAGCACGGCAACCGCACTCAGTAAAAACTTCTTTTTCATGCTACCGGCGCCGGTTGGCGATCAGCAGCAGCCGCAAAAGCTGCAATAAGCTCGATACCGCGGCGGCAACATAGGTCAGTGCGGCCGCGTTGAGCACGGAGCGCACGCCGCCGAGTTCTTCCTCCGTCATATACCCGCCGCCCGAAAGCGCCGCCAGCGCGCGTTTGCTTGCGTTAAACTCCACAGGCAGGGTGATCAGGGAGAACACAAACGTAGCCGCAAAGCAGATGATGCCCGCGTACAAGAGCGGTTCCCAGCTCGCCAGCAGGCCGATCAGGAAGATCGGAAAATACGCCATCGAACCGAACTTCACCACCGGCACGATCGCCGTGCGCAATAAAAGCGGCGTATACGCGTCGGATTGCTGCAAGGCGTGCCCGCACTCGTGTGCGGCAATGCCCACGGCGGCAATGGAGCTGGAGCCGTATACGCCCTGGGACAGCCGGAGCGTGTTCGAGCGGGGATCATAATGGTCGGTCAGGGTTCCCTGCACGGGCTCCACGGAAACGGGCATCCGCGCGCCTTTGCCAAGCATGTCGCGGCAAACCTCGTCGGCCGTCAGGCCGCGGCTCGTGTCGATTTTCGCGTACTTCGCGTACGCGCTCTTGACCTTGAACTGCGCGTACAGGCCCAGTAACAGGCCTGGGATGATTAAAATCATCGTCCAATCATAGAATACCATACCACACCTCCGGGTACGGCCAGATCTCTGCCTGGTCGTCACGATACGGCTTCAGCATACTCCTTTTGGGGGGAAGGTCAAGTCTTCCCGCCCAAAGCGTCGCCTTGCTTGTCAAAACGATACTCCATATAGGTGTATTGCGATTGCTTATGCCGGAACCCAAGCTTTTCGTAGACGGGGATTCCCATATCCGTCGCCTGCAGTTCGATGTGCGATACGTTCAGCTTCTTGGCTTCCTCGATCGCCATGTTCAGCAGCACCGAGGCGATGCCGCGCTTGCGGTAATCCGGCATGGTGTAAACGTTGAGCAGAATCCCGCTTTTCCCCGTGATGAAGTTGAGGTTGGCCGGGCGCTCGACGATGAGCAGGTAGACCGTCGAAACGGGCTTGCCCTCGTCAAACGCGATGTAGGCAAAGAAATCCTTGCCCATATGGCGGCGGTAATAGTCGGGCAGGTGGTTGAGCAGCGCGTTGGTGTCCTTGTCGGTGAGCTTGGTGTTGATTTCCGCAAGGTAAGCAATCCGCATTTCCAGTACGTGGTTGAGATCGTCGAGTGTCGCAGCGCGAAACTCCAAAGGGACCACTCCTATAGTTTAGTATTCAAGAAACCCCGTCGCTGCTTGCAGACGGGGTTTGAAGATCAATGGACCTACACGGGCATAACCTGGGTTTCCTTTTCGAGCATCGTGGAATCAACGCCAAGCTGTCGCGCTTGTCGGTACTGGAAGAACTTGATGGCAACCTGCGGGAACAGGGCGTAGCTTAACACGTCCTCTTCCTGCTGGTAGTATTCGCGGATCTCTTCCCGGTACTTGTCCAATTCCGGGGGAATGTCGTCGGCGGGGCGGTGCGTAATCACCTCGGCGTTGCCGATCACTTTCTTGCGCACTTCCTCGTTCACGGGCGCGGGGAGGCGGCCGTATTCGCCGCGCAGCAGCGCCTGGGATTCCTTGGGGTTCATCTTGTACGCCTCGCCGCCCAGCACGTTCATCACGGCCTGCGTACCCACAATCTGGCTGGTGGGGGTTACCAGCGGCGGATAACCGAAGTCCTTGCGCACGCGCGGAACCTCTTCCAGCACTTTGTAGTACTTGTCCATGGCGTTGGCCTGCTTCAGCTGGCTGATGAGGTTGGAAAGCATGCCGCCGGGCACCTGATACAAAAGCGTGTTCGCGTCGGTCGCCAGTACGCGGGCGGGATCGCGGAACCCGGCCTTGGTCAGCTCGTCCGCAACGTCGCGGAAGTACGCGGCAAGGTCGATCAGCTTTTTCAGGTCCAGGCCGGTGTCATACTGCGTGCCCTGCAGCGTGGCAACCATCGCTTCGGTGGAAGGCTGCGCCGTGCCGCCGCCCAGCGGGGACAGGGCGGTGTCGATCACGTCCACGCCCGCTTCCACAGCTTTTAAAAGCGTCATCGCGCCGGTACCGGTGGTGTCGTGCGTGTGCAAAACGATGGGCAGGCCGGTTTCAGCCTTCAGCCGCTTGATGAGGCTGTAAGCGGCGTAGGGGAGCAGAAGGTTGGCCATGTCCTTGATGCAGATGATGTCCGCGCCCATTTCGGCGATCTGGGCGGAGAGTTTCACAAAGTAGTCTTCCGTATGCACGGGCGAGGTCGTGTAGCTCATGGCTACTTCGGCAGTGCCCTTGTATTTTTTGGTCGCCTTGACGGCGGTTTCCATATTGCGCAGATCGTTGAGCGCGTCGAAGCAACGGATGATGTCGATGCCGTTTTCCAGCGTCTTCTTCACGAAGAAATCCACAACGTCGTCCGCGTAATGCTTATACCCCAGAATGTTCTGGCCGCGCAGCAGCATTTGCAGCTTGGTATTGGGCATCGCCTTGCGCATCGCGCGCAGCCGTTCCCAGGGATCCTCGTTCAAAAAACGCAGGCAGCTGTCAAACGTAGCGCCGCCCCAGACTTCCAAAGAGAAATAGCCCACCTGATCCAGGCGTTCAAACGCCGGGGCCATTTGTTTCGTCGTCATGCGCGTCGCGGCTTGGCTTTGGTGCGCGTCGCGCAGAATGGTATCGGTAATTCCGACTTTCGCCATGGTAGAGTCTCCTTTCAGATTCAGGCTATGCGCCGAACATGCTCAGCAGGATGCCCGCCGCGATGGCGGAGCCGATCACGCCGGCCACGTTGGGGCCCATCGCGTGCATCAGCAGGAAGTTCGTCGGGTTGGCCTTGCGGCCTTCCACCTGGCTTACGCGCGCCGCCATCGGTACGGCGGATACGCCTGCGGAGCCGATCAGCGGGTTGATCTTGCCGCCGGAAATCTTGTTCATCAGCTTGCCTAGCAGCACGCCGCCCGCGGTACCGAAGCCGAACGCCGTTACGCCCAGTACGATGATCTTGATCGTCGTCAGCTGCAGGAACGTTTCCGCGCTTGCGGTCGCGCCGACGGTCACACCCAGGAAAATAACGACGATGTTGTTCATATCGTTCTGCGCCGTTTTGCTCAGCCGTTCCACCACGCCGCTTTCGCGGAAGAGGTTGCCCAGCATCAGCATGCCGATCAGCGGGGCCGCGGAGGGCAGCAGCAGCGTGCAGATAATGGTGACCGCGATCGGGAAAATGATCTTCTCCCGCTTGGATACCGGCCGCAGCTGCTCCATCACAATTTCACGCTCTTTTTTCGTCGTAAGCGCGCGCATGATGGGCGGCTGGATCACCGGCACCAGCGCCATGTAGCTGTAGGCCGCAATGGCGATCGGGCCTAGCAGGTGCGGGGCAAGCTTGCCGGTCAGGTAGATGGCGGTGGGGCCGTCCGCGCCGCCGATGATGCCGATGGACGCGCTTTCCGCCGGGGTAAAGCCCAGCAGGTTGGCGCCGATAAAGGTGATGAAGATGCCCAGCTGGGCAGCCGCGCCCAGCAGCAGGCTCTTGGGGTTGGCGATCAGCGGGCCGAAATCGGTCATCGCGCCTACGCCCAGGAAGATCAGCGGGGGATAGATCCCCAGTTTCACGCCCTGGTAGAGGTAATACAGAAGCCCGCCGGTCTGCTTGATGTACTGGTAGGTTATGGAGCCGTCGTCCATAATCACCTTGGTACCTTCTTTGCCGGCGTGGGTCGCGGTGGCAAAATACTCATAAATCGGGTGATCCATCAGCCCGTTGAGCGGAAGGTTAACCAGCAGCATGCCAAACGCGATGGGCAGCAGCAGAAGCGGTTCATACTTCTTTACTACCGCAAGGTAAATCAGCACGCAGGCGATGACGATCATCACCAGGTTAAGCGGCGAATCAAACAGCGTGATGAAGCCCGAAGATACGTACAGCTTTTTCAAACTGTCCAGGATATTAAAGTTCTCCATGGTGGTCCATCCACTCCTTTTTTATGCTCTGCACGGGAGCGGGGGATCAGCCGATAACGACAAGCAAATCTCCGCTGCCAACGGACGCGCCTTTTCCTACGGCAATCTGCTTCACAGCGCCGTCCGCGGGCGAGACGATTTCGTTTTCCATCTTCATCGCTTCCAAAATCAACAGCACGTCGCCTTTTTTCACGGCGGCGCCGACTGCGCATTTAATATCCATAATCGTACCGGGCATCGGCGAGGTTACCTTGGCGCCGGCTACGGGCGCTGCGGCCTTGGGGGCGGGAGCGGGCGCAGGCGCGGCTGCGGGGGCTGCGGCAACGGGTGCGGCGGCAACGGGAGCTGCGGCTACGGGGGCGGCGGGAGCGGCTGCTCCCATTTCTTCAACGGACACCTGATAGGAAACACCATTCACGGTAATATGGAACTGACGCATAGCGGTCATCCTCCTTCAATGTTTGCGGTTCTTATAACCGGCTGTAAATCTGGTCGTCCCTGCCTGCGCGGTTCCAGGCGGGCGCGTTATGAATACGGCGTACCCTGCGCACCACAAAGCCGACGTCCTCCTGCCATACGGCGGAAATCGCGGCGGTGATGGCGGCGATCACGTCGGGCGTGATACCCTCTTCCATCGCAGGCTGCGCCGGAGAATCGGGGGTTACCATTTCCTCCTGCAAGGGGTCCGATTGTTTTTTGGAGCGTTCTTTGAACGCCATCTCCATGCCCTTGATGCAGAAGATCAATAGCGTCAGGCCCGCAAAAACCACCAGCATCCCAATCGCGCCGACGGAAAGGCCGAAAACCAATTTATCCATTGTATTCTTCCTTTCCTTGGGCTACATCGGCATATTGCCGTGCTTTTTGGCGGGGTTGTAGTCGCGCTTGGAGGCGAGCATCTCCAGCGCCGAAGCCAGTACCTTGCGGGTCTCGGCGGGATTGATGATATCGTCCAGCAGCCCGGCTTCCGCCGCAACGACGGCGCTTGCCGCGGTTTTTACAAACTCGCTGGCATACTTCGCGCGGGAGGCCTCGGGCGTGCTGGCGGTATCCGCGCTGACCTTGTCCGCATAAAGCACCGCAACGGCGGCTTCCGGCGTCAGCGCGCTGATGACGGCACCCGGCCACGCAAACGTAACGTCCGCGGAGGCTTTGCCGCCCATCGCCACATACGCCTGGCCGATGGCGTTGCCCGTGATCACCGCGAGCTTTGGCACCGTGGCCGTCGCAAACGCGTACAGGAGCTGGCTTTGCGCGTTCATCAACCAGCTTTGCGCGTCCAAACCGTTTACCTTCACGCCGCTGGTGTTGACGAAGCTTATGACCGGCAGGTTAAAGCAGTCCATAAAATGCACGAACCGCGCGGCCTTCTGCAGCGCGCCGGCCGTCAGATATCCGCCCGCCGTTGCGACAACGCCCACGGAGCGGCCCGCGATGCGGCCCATGACGGTTCTCATGCCGTTTTCATAGGCGGGCGTCAGCTCCACCACGGT
>JAEWTC010000113.1 GCA_023459675.1 Bacillota bacterium
AGGTTATACGATGATGGAATTTACAGTCTTTCAAAAAGAAATCGAGCTCCAGTCACGCGGTTGGATTCCCACCTTTCACGACGTCACCAAAGAGGTGATCGGCATCGTCAAGGCTTCCGGGGTGAAGAACGGCACCGTCTGCATCGCCTCCCACCACACCACCTGCTCGGTGATGATCCAGGAATGCTCCCATGATCAGGACACCTTTGACCTGGAATACCTCCAGCACGATTTGCTGGATATCATGCGGCGGATGATCCCCGATTTTGCCGAAGAACACCAGTACCGCCACCCCGGCCCGATTCACGCCCAGTTCGGCCGCTTTGTGGGCGAACCCGGCAATTACACGAGCATGAATACCGACGCGCACCTTCGCAGCGTTTTCTTCGGCCGCAGCGAAACGGCGACCGTGAAGGACGGCGAGCTGGACGGCGGGGAGTTCGCCCACGTCTATTTCGTGGACTGGGATCACGTCCGTGCCCGCCGCCGGCAGATCAACGTAACCGTGATGGGAACCGCGGAGGCGGTGGGGGACCGCAAGTGGAACGGCGGCGAAGTGATCGACACCCTGCGCAAGTTTACAGAGGAAGAAACCGCCTATCAGCCGCAGTTTGATCTGCAGCTTAAGGAGCGCAAGTAACAACGTGAAACCCGCAATCCTGCAAAACGCCTGGAACGCCGCGCGGCAGGCGTACGAAATTGAATCCGGCGCCATCGCCGCCGCGCTGCCGGCAGTCCCTGAGGACGGGTTTTTGCGGGCGGTGGCGGCGCTTGCCAAAACCCAGCGCATCGGGGCCTCCGGCTGCGGCCATTCCGGCATCGCGTGCATGCATTTTGCGCACCTGATGTGCTGTATCGAGCGTCCCGCGCGCTTCCTTTCGCCTTCGGAGGCCGTGCACGGCGCTACGGGCTATCTGCAGCGGGGCGACGTGATGCTGCTGGCCTCGCGCGGAGGAAAAACGGCGGAGCTGCTGCCCATCCTTTCCATCTGCCGCCAAAAGGGCGTGTTTGTGATTGCCGTTACGGAAAACCTGTCCTCGCCGCTTGCCGCAGGGGCGGACGTCGTGCTTCCCCTGACGGTCACCCGCGAAACGGACCGCGACAACTGCCAGGGAACCACGAGCTTCGTCGTGCTTTGCGCGCTGTTTGACGCGCTGCAGGCCGCGCTGATCGAGGCGACGGATTACCGCAGCGAGCAGTTCGCGCTGATCCATCCCGGCGGCGCGGTCGGCGAGCGGCTGCACGCCGGGCGCTCCCGGGACAAGTAGGCGCCGCCCCGTACAAACGCGTTCCCGCTTCCTTCCGGCAGGGATCCCCGCACCGGCGGGCTATTGCGGTATGCCGGGAACCGCCGGGAAACGCTGAAGCTCCGGGAACCGCCGGGATACGCTGAGGCTCCGGGAACCGCCGGGACACGGTGAACCGCCGGGGTACGGCGGAGATTGCGAAACGGCGGGAATAAGGGAATATACCGGAAACAGTATGATACGGCGGTAAACACTAGGAAATGCCGGGAAACACTGAGATAATGTGAACCGCCGGGATACGGCGGAGATTGCGAAACGGCAGATATGGCGGGATATCCCGGGAGGCTCCGGGAACCGCCGGGATACGGTGAACCGCCGGCATACGGCTGGACATAGCACAAAGCCGGAATATAATGGAAACGCCGGGCTATCGTGGAATACGCCGGGAAACGGTGCGGTAAGGCGGGCGCTGCTTCGCGGTGGGACGGTATTCTCCGGTTACGCATAACCTCCGAAGGCGGGCGGACAAACCCTGATTGCGCGTGATCAAACGAAAACGGAAGGTGATCGTATGGCTACGATGGAAGACGCATCGGTATTGCGGGGATTTGAAACCCGCTCCATTTGCCCCGAGAACAGAACCGGGGGCAAGGGCATGGGCGGGCGGACGCCTCTGGAGGAGGGCACCGCAAGGTCCGCGGCCAGAGAACTTGGCACGGGCTGGAAGGTGAACCCGTATCTGCACATCGCCCCCGGAGAAACGCTGGAGCTTGCGGCCATGCAGGGGCCGGGCGCCATCACCCACATCTGGCTTACGCCCACGGGCATGTGGCGCGGGCAGATCCTCCGTTTTTATTGGGACGACAGCCCGGTTCCCTCCGTGGAATGCCCGCTGGGAGATTTCTTCGCCTGCGGCTGGGGCCGGTATGCGCGCGTCAACTCTCTGGCGGTGTGCGTCAATCCCGGCAGCGCCTTCAACTGCTACTGGTCCATGCCCTTCCGCAAAAACTGCCGTGTCACGCTGGAAAACCGCAACAGCGAGCCGGTGTCCGTTTATTACCAGATCACCTACACCCTGCGCCCGGTGCGGGAGACGGAAGGGTATTTCCACGCCCGGTTCCGGCGCGTCAACCCCCTGCCGTACAAAACGGAGTATACGATTCTGGACGGCGTGACCGGCAAGGGGCAGTACGTGGGCACCTACATGGCCTGGGGCAACAACAACTGCGGCTGGTGGGGCGAGGGCGAGATCAAGTTTTTCCTGGACGGGGACAAGGAATACCCCACGATCTGCGGCACGGGGACGGAGGATTACTTTTGCGGCTCCTACAATTTTGAAAACCAGGCAACGCACGAGTACGAGGAGTTCTCCACCGCCTACAGCGGCCTGCCCCAGGTGATCCGCCCCGACCGGCTGTATAGCTCCCAGATGCGGTTTGGCATGTACCGCTGGCACATTGCCGATCCCATCTATTTTTTAAAGGACGTCCGGGTGACCATGCAGGCCCTGGGCTGGCGCAGCGGAGGCCGCTATCTGCCCCTTCAGGACGATATCGCCTCCGTGGCGTTCTGGTATCAGGATACGGTCGGCACGCCGTTCCCGCCGCTGCCCGACCATGACTTGCTGGAGATTATCTGAGGACAAACGAGCGATCATCACAGGAACGCAAACGGCGTTTCACCGCCGCCCGGCAGGATTTGCCGGAAATCAGCGGATGAATGCAAACGGCGTCCGGCCGCTTCCCGGGATTTAAGTCCCCGGAATGCGCCGGACGCCTTTGCATGGGAACCTCCGTATGGCGTTTCCAAAACAACATAGCAAAACCGCAGGGCCGATGCATGCCATGCGTTTCCGGGTGCGGTTTCGGCAGTGGGACGTCCGCATCCGGCGCGGACGGGCACGAAACCCGCTATCGCGGATAAGCGGGTGGCCTCTATTGTGGTATCGTCATCGCTTCAGGAGGTTCATCCGTTCCGCCGCGGCTTTTCGCAAAACATGGAAACGCCTGCGGCGGACGGATTTCCCGCGCCGGTTCACGCGGAACCTTACGGGGCTTGGCAAGCGCTTGGACGCCCCGCGCCGCCCGGCGCAAACATACCGGGCGGCCTCCACGCCGCCCGGCGTAAATATACCAGACAGCCCTGAGCCGCCTGGCGTAAATATACCGTGCAGCCTAGTACCGCACAGCGCAAACAAATCAGGCAGCCACGTGCCGCCCGGTGTAAACACACCGGGCAGCCCCGGCGCTTCCCGGCACAAACAAGCCGGGAAGCCCTAGTACCGCCCGGCGCAAACATACCGGGCGGCCTCCACGCCGCGGGCAGGGGGATTGCGGCCTATAAAAGCCGTTCCACCCATTGCTTCTTTGCGCCGTCCGCTGCCTGGGTTTGATGCAGCATGCCGAAATGCCGGCCGTCGCTGTAAAAGCAATGGAAATCCGCGCCGTTGATCTGCGGATCGAAGGCGACGGTTCCTTGCGGGGTGACTTGCAGGCCGCACAGCGCCACCAGTACACCGTACCCGGCCAGGCTTCTGGCGTAGTGATACCCGCATTCCATTTCACTGAACGGGTTGCGGCGGATTCCGTCGTACCGGGCGCGAACGGCGTCGACAATCGAAAGCCCCTCGCCGGTGAAACCCTGCTGAATCAACAGCGTTGCCACCTGATACTCAATCCCGGTCCATGTTTCATCGGAGTACACGAAGGGGAACCGGGGTTTGCCGCCCCTGGGCCAGGTGCACAGCGAAAGCCCCGGTTCGTCCTCCGCGACGTACAACCGCTGCAGGCAGGCCGGCTGCCTGTTTGGATGGAGAAAGTTGTTCGCATAAACGGCTTTGGCGGCGCTTTGCAGGTGTTCCTTGGGCAGCAGGTCCCCCAGGCCGTATAAACCGGCCAGGGTCTGGCCGAAAAGCTGGTCGGACAGGCACCCGGCGCCAAACTGGTAGGGAAGCGCGTCGATCTCCCGAAGCGCTTGCTCATAATACGAGCCGTTGAAGCAAGCCTTGTCCAGCGCCGTTTTCGAAACGGTGAATTTCTCCTGCGCGCGCTTTGCGGCGTCGTCGTCGCCCATCGCCCCGGCCATTCGCTCCACCGCCCGCAGCGCGGCCAGATACAGCACGCCCGAGAGGGGGTTCACTCCCTGAAATTCAATGTCGTACGTATTGTGCTGCAGCGCTTCCAGCAGGGAGTCCCCATCCGCGTCCCAGGTTTTTTCCGCATACGAAAGGCACTTCAATACCTGGGGATAGACGGCTTCCAGATACGCCTTGTCGCCGGACAACAGGTATTCGCGCCATGCCCGCACGATCGTGCCCAGCTGCCCGTCCGCCGCGGCGTGCATGGCGAAGGCGGGAAGGCCGAAACGCTTCTGGCTGCGGAAATTCATCTTCCCGTCCTCTTCTACCTCCAGCAGAAATTCGTTCAGCCTGGCGGAGCGCTCCATGGCCGGAAACAGCCAGGCCGCGCTCTGGGCGTAGTTCCATACGTGGGTGCAGGTGCCGTGGCAGCTGCCCTCCTGCTCGTGGCAGCCTTCCCAGGCAAGGAAGGTTCCCGTTTCATCGCGAAAGCAGGTGTTGCTCGTGAGCACGGTCAGATTATCGGCTACGGCGGAAATCACCGCCGCGGGCAGCGTGCTTTTGCGCAGCGCATCGGAAAACAGGCGGCTTTGCGCTTCCAGGCGGGGGAGATTTGCAAGCAGGTACTTCCCGGCGGCAAGCGCGCCTTCAAAACGCGTGGCATAGTAATTTTTCATGGTCTGTCCGGGGTTGTCCCCCGCAAACCAGCCTTTCGGGCGGTTGGGGACGAACCAGGCGAGGATGAACCGGAACGCGGCCGTATCTCCGGGCGCGATGGTTTTGGTCAGCCCGACCGACCCTACGGGATAGCCCAGGGGGCCGATGGCGCCGCGTTTGACCGTTTCCTCCCGCGCAGGCGCAAGGCCGGAGGCGGAAAAGCGATTCCAAAAATCCGTAACGCCGTCGTACCAGCCGCCGCGGTACCAAACGGAGCAGAGCGGCGCGTTCGCCTCCGGCGTAAGAATTGCGCCGTCGGCATACGGCAGGGCGTCCGCCTGCAGGCCGCTTCCGGTCAGCAGTACGCCGCTCAGCCCGGCTTCCCGGACCTCCCTGTTTTCGCGGCGCTCGTCGGGCAGATAATTGTCAAAGCTGTCAAAGCCTTTGAAATTGTAGAAACTGGGCATGGAGGCGGCGATGAGCACCTCCGCCGGCACGCTGCCCGTGTTTTTCACGCGGTAGCAGAAGGACGCCGCCGGAATGCCGGAATCCTCCGCGTTCAGCGGGATGAAGGGCACAAACGCCTCCAGGTCGACCGACAGGGGAAGCACGCTTTCCTCAAAATGAACCCGCGCGAAGGGAAAGGCGACCTCCATTTGGGACGCGGCAAACCGGGGCAGCCCCATCACCTCCTGGGGATGGTACCCCCTTGCCTTGTCGAAATCCGGCGGCCGCCTAGCCTCCAGCACCCGGGCGTCGGTCCGGCTTCCCCAGGCGGTGCGGATGGCGAAAAAGGAGTACGGAAGCTTGTTGCCCTTTGCGGGGCGGTTGAAAATTTCGAACTCCGTCAGCGCGCCGGAGGCGTGCAGCGTAATGCTGCCCGTGCCGAGCCCTCCCAGGGGAAACGCGGCGAGGGGCATGAGATTGGTATAGGTTGCGGAATCGGCCATTGCGCTGCACCGTCCTTCCAGATCATTGGTATCGATGTCACGGCGAGGTCGGAAAACCCTGTGCTTCAACGGGGATCCTCCGGCTATGAACGCGGTTTATACGGGTTCCCTGCCCATCATCATAAACGGCGGTTGCTTGATTGTCAACAGATTCTCGTTGCATTCGGTTCCATATAATGCTACAATACAACTAATATAACAAAGGGTCAGGCTCTGCTCCACGGATCCCCGGTGTGAACTCGATGCCGCATATGAACAACGTTGGGAAGGAAGGCGAAACCATGGCCAGCATATACGAAATCGCGCAGGAGGTAGGCGTTTCCCCTTCCACGGTGGCCAGGGCTCTGCGGGGAACGGGGTACTGCAGCAAGGAAAACTACGATAAGATCATGGCGGTCGCCCAGCGGCTGCATTATGTGCCCTCCCATGCCGCGAAATCGCTCAAGAGCAAGCGCACCAACAAAATTCTATTTTTAATCCCCGATATTTACAACCCGTTTTATTTCGGCATGATCAAGGGCGCCAGCGACGTGCTGGACCAGTACGGCTACTATACCATCCTGTGCCACACCCGCGGGAGCCGGGAAATGGAAAAGAAGATGCTCAACAACCTGCGGGAGGGCTACGGCGACGGCATGATTTTCGTGTCGTTCGATTTCAACCGGGAAAACATCGGCGAGGTCAACGCCTGCGGCCTTCCCGTGGTGCTGACGAACAATTACCAGTCCCTCAAGGGGGAAGATCATTTCGACTGTGTGTACATCGATACCTTCGAGGGCATTTACATGTCGTGCAAGCACTTCATCGGACAGGGTTTCCGCAAGATCGGCTACATAGGCGGCGATACCTCCGTGCAAACGGGCCGCGAGCGGTTCAACGGCTTCATTAAGGCCATGAACGAAGGCGGCGTGCTCATCAACCAGAAATACCTCAAGGAGGGGGACTTCTCCGAGGTCAGCGGGGTGCGGTCGATGGAGGAAATGATTGCCTCGGGCGCGGTGCCGGAGGCGCTCGTCGTGGCCAACGACCTGATGGCGATCGGCGTCCTCAAAGTGTGCCAGCACCGCGGCCTGCGCATCCCGCAGGACGTGGCGATCATCGGCATGGACAATACGGAGATGGCCACCTGCACCACGCCGGAGCTCTCCTCCATCGATATGAAGGAAGAGGACATCGGCAAGTTTGCCGCGCAGCTTTTGATGGAGCGCATAACAAAGGGCCGAACGGAAAAGCGCACCATCCGCCTGCAGCCGGAGCTGTGTATCCGGGGCTCCAGCAGCCATTTGGAATAAAACTGCCGAAAATTTTCGAAAGTTATATTGACAGGGCCGAAAGGTTCTGTTATCATTGCGATATGACACCGATGTTACACGAGCAATCGCGTAGCATGGAAAAGCTAGATATCCCAAGCGCATTCCTTTGTTTTGGATCCGAACGCGGGCAATTATCCTTATGATTTAGGTGACATCGATGTCACTTTGAAGGCTTCAGAGAATACCGAGAAGAGGAACGCTATGAATCTGGAAAATCAGAAGATCCGCCTGACGATCAGCGATACGACGGGGGCGATCACAAGCCTGCGGGACAAAGAAAGAAACCGCGAATATGTCGCCGGTTCCGCGGCGCCGCCTTTCCGTATCGCGCTGGACGCGGAAATGGAGGAAGCGCCTTACCGGTTTACTTCGGCCGCCGGGAAGGACGGCCTCTCGTTGGTCTGGAGCCTCCGCGAAGCCGAGCTTGCGGCAACGGTCACGCTGCTGGAAAACGGCGTCGCCTTTCGCGCAGCCTTACGCAACCAGCCGGCTTCCCGCGTGCTGGCGTTTGAGTATCCCGTTCTGGGCGCGCTGGCGGATTATGGTCAAGACGGGTATCTGGCCCATTCCTATGCCACCGGAACGCTGCTGCGCGACCCGCTTTCCTGTATTCCGGAAACCGGCGGGATGCGGTATCTGCCCTACCCGGAGGCGTTCTCCGGGGCGTCCATGCAGTTTTTCACCTATTACGAGGAAAACAGGGGCGGGCTTTACTTCGCGGCGTTGGACGGGGCGGGCCATCAGAAGTGGCTCAATGTCTTCAAGGAAAACGGGAAGCTGGCCGTAAGCCACATGACGGGCTTTGAGAACGCGGTTTCCGGCGCTTCCATCGAAATGGAGTATGATTTCGTCGTGCTTCTGACCGGCGGCAAAGGCTGGCAGGAAGCCGCGTCCATCTACAAACGCTGGGCAGTTCAGCAGCCCTGGTGCGCGCAGGGGACGGCCGAAGAACGCCGGGGCAGGGCGGACTGGCTGCGGGAGAAGGCGGGATACTGCACCTTCGGAATCAACGCCGGGCACGACCGCACGGCCTGGCTGCGCCGCTACCGGGAAGACGTCGGAACGCCGGGCTTCCATGTGCTCGGGCCGGACTGGACCCATACGCCCCAGACGTTCGGCTCGGGGATTCCCGGAGATCTGTGCGACTGGGTGCCGACGCAATTCGATCCGCAAAACCTCCGGGTCATCCGTGAAAACGGCGATTTTTTCGCGCCGTTCGAGTTTGATTTTTTGGTGGCGCTGAATAAGAGCAATCCGGACGTCCTGCGGCCGCATCTGCAGAAGTTTCCCAAGCCGACCTTCAGCCATGATGGATATACCTTTACCATGCTATGCCCGTGCGAGGAGTTTACCAAAGATTTTCACCGGGAACGGGATCTGACCGTTCTGCGGGAAGCCGGCGTGGACGCCATGTACTACGATATTTCCGCCAACAACCTGATTAAGATCTGCCTGAACGAACACCATCACCATGCCCCCGGCGGCGGCAAGGAGATTGCCGACGGGTACGCCGCCGTATACCGGGACACGGCGGAGGCGCTGCAAAAGGAAGCCGGCCGCCAGATCCCCCTGGGTACGGAGATGATGAACGAGCTGTACCTGCCCTGTTTGGACTTTTACCAGGCCAGGGCCTGGGGGCAGCCCTGCTCGACGCTGGAAACCTGGCCCTTCCGGGAACAGATGCGCAGCGGGCAGATGCGGATGATCCCCCTGTTTGAGTATGTGTACCACGAGTTCGGCGCGGTGCGCATGGACGGCTGGGGCAAACTGGTGCGGGAAACCGGCGATTTGTTCTATTACAACGTCGCCAAGGTCTATCTGTGGGGCGGGCTGTATGAGATCAACCACGAGTACAGCCCCATGGAGGAGCTGGACGGGCGCGAGACCAGCGGCGCGGAGCACTACTTCCACTTTGATCCCCAGCATTGCGCCTATGCCCCGGACAGGGCGGCCTACGTGGGCCAGTTCGCCAGGCTGCGGCTGACGGCCGGCAATCCCTATCTGGCGTACGGCGTGATGGCCGACCTGCCGGAGATGGAAATACCCGACGCCGTGTATTCCTGGTATCACTATAATCATGATCAGAACGATCCGTCCTACAAAGCCGGAGGAACCTACGCGGCGCCGTCCGTCATGGCGTCGGCCTTCCGGGACGGAAAGGGCGGCTACGCCCTGTTTCTGGCAAACGCGGATCGGCAGCCCCACACGCTGTCCTTTACCGTGTCCCTGCAATCGCTGGGCCTTTCGCAGGAGGCCGCGGCCCTGCGCCTTCTCGCCGGGTTTCACGGGGAGGGCGAACCCCAGATTACGGATTTAGGCATGCTTCGCCGTCAAGAGGAACGGGCCCTTTCTGTGGCGCTGGAACCTTACGGGCTGTACATGCTGGAAATCAAATAAAAAAGGAGGAGCTTTTCGTATGAAACGTCTCGTCACATGGACTCTCGTGCTGGCCGTCGCGCTGTCTCTCGTAGCCATGCCGGCCCTCGCCGGCACAGCGGGGAAAACGGAAGTGGTTCTTTGGAACCGTCTGTTTGAGGATTGGAACCAGGCATGGTGCCAAAAGATGGTGGAGGAATTCAACGCGGACCCGAATCAGCAATACTACGTCACGCAGGAATTTGTAGACAACGCGGCCTGGGATGAAAAGGTGACCGCTGCCCGCGCTGCCGGCACCATGCCCGACATGCTGCTGATGAACTACGGCTCGATCCCCTGGGGCGCAAGCCAGGGCCTGTACATGCCCCTGGAAAACCTCATTGCCAAGGACGCGTGGGACGATCTGTACCCCAACGTTCTGGCGATGGTATCGCAGGGCGAGCACATCTACGCCTACCCGCAGATGGTTGAGCCCGCGGTGGTAATGTACTACCGCAAGGACCTGCTGGAAGCAGCCGGCTTTACCGCGCCCCCGAAAACCTGGGCAGAATTCATCGAAGTTGCCAAAGCGCTGACCACCGACGATATGTACGGCGCAACGTTTAACTACGAGTGGTCCATGTGGGGCTGGGAGTTCACTTCCGCCGGCCACTGGCCCATTACCGACGACTGGTCCGCCGCCAACTGCCAGGATCAGGGCTATGTAGACCTGTTAACCTTCATGAAAGACCTGTACGACTCCCAGGCCGTTCCCGCGCAGCAGCTGGACGCGTACAACAGCTCCGCCCGCCTGATCGGCGATGAGAGCGTCGCGATGACCTTCTCCGGTTCCTGGGGAATTTCGGATCTGATCAAGAACTATCCCGACATGGTGGATAAAATCGGCGTCGCGCCCGCACCCACGCAGGACGGCAGCGCATTCCACACCACCGTGGGCGGCTGGACGTACGTGATTGACGCCAAGGCCAAACAGCCCGAAGGCGCGGCGGCGTACATCACCTGGCTGCTGGGTTCCGATCCGGCCCGCGCCGCCTCCTTTTTTGAGGCTGCCAACTTCTCCAAGTATTCGCCCCGCGCATCTGTGGACGAGTACCTGACCGCCAATACCGCCGCCAAGGATGACGAGTGGATGCAGGCGATCTCCTCCCAGATCATCCCCAGCGCCATTAGCGAACCGCTGTACGCGTGGGACTTCAGCGCTAACCTGCTGACCGCCATGGGCGAAGTGATCGTCAACGGGCAGACGCCCGAGGCCGCCCTGCAGGTAGCCGCGGACGCCATCAACCAGTATATCCAGAACAACGATTACGCCAGCAAGAAGCCGTAAGCGGCGCTTCCCGGGGGGAGGGGCAAACCCTCCCCCCCTTACCCCGGCGGGGGACGCAAACGGCGGCACGCCCTGCATAATGGGCGGTTCTCCGGCTTTTTCAAAACCGCGGAAGGGATGTAATCCGAATGTCGAGCAGAAAAGCGGGCGGGCTGTCAACCAGGCGCATGGACCACTGGACAGCCTATTGTATGGTTTTGCCCTCCATAGCTTTTTTGGGCATATTTGTTCTGGCGCCGCTGTTCATGGCGTTGAGCCGAAGCTTTTACGATTGGCAGTGGTATACGGACAGCACCTTCGTGGGGATCAGCAATTTCGTGCACGTGCTGAAAAACCAGCTGTTTCACAAATCCATACTCAACATTATTCAATTCGTCCTGATCATCGTGCCCACCCAGCTTGTGGTCACCTTTTTGTTTGCGCATGTCCTGCGCGGCATGAACGCGAAAATTGGCGCGTTTGCCAAAACGGCCGTCTACGTTCCCACCGTCATCGCGGGCGTGGTCGCCTCGGTCATCTTCCTGTTCATCTTCAATTATCAGGGCGGCATTTTGAACTGGGCCATCCGGCGGCTGGGCGGCGAGCGGATCCCCTTTCTTGCGCAGCCCGTGTCGGCCATGATCTCCGTATCGGCCGCGGTCATATGGATGGGCTTTGGGTATAACTCGCTGATCATGTATGCCGGGCTCCAGAACATACCCCAAAGCTACTATGAAGCGGCCGAGGTGGACGGGGCCGGCACGTGGACAAAGCTTGTGAAAATAACACTTCCCTCCATGCGCAACGTGTTCATCCTCATTCTGATCAGCCTGATGACGGGCACGCTGCAGATGTTCGATCTGCCCTACCTGATGACGGGCGGCGGGCCGGTGAACAGCACGCTCACGCCGATGATCTATATCTATAACAACTTCAAAAGTCCGGAGTATACCATGGGCTACACGGTGGCGGCCGCCCTTTTGCTGATGGTGGTGATCGGCGCGCTCAACAGCATCGTGTTCACCCTGATCGGCTCGCAAAAAGCCCAGGACGAGTAGAAGGGGAGGGATGAAAGCATGAGCACAGTCAACCGAAACAAGAAGATCATCGAAGGCGCGTTTACCCTGCTGGCGCTGCTGGTGACGGCGATTTCCCTCTTCCCGCTGCTGTGGATGATCGTTTCCGCCTTCAAACCGGCCAAAGAAGTTTTGAAGGCCAATCCGCTGCGTATTTTTCCCAGCGTGTGGGATTTTACGAACATCCAGAAGCTGTTTACGGATACGAGCTATCCGTTTTTGCAGGCGATGAAATCCAGCACGTTCGTGTCGGTGACCGCGGCGCTGATTTCCGTGACCGTCAACTCCATGGCGGCCTATGCCTACGCAAGGCTGGAGTTCAGATGCAAAAAGCTTCTCTGGCGTTTCACGATCTTTACCATGTACATTCCGGGCATCACCATTCTGGTCACCTCGTTTGTGGTGGTCAGCACCCTGGGAATGCTGGATTCGTATTCGGTGCTTATCCTGCCGGGGCTGGCCAGCGCCTATGCCATCTTCTTTTTCCGGCAGTTTTTCCTGAACATGCCGATGGCAACCGAGGAGGCCGCGCTGATCGACGGCGCCAGCAGGTTCCGCATCTTCGTCAGTATCTTTATCCCAAACGCCAAGTCTCCCTACGTCATCATCGGCACCGGCGCGTTTCTGGGGTATTGGAACAGCTTTTTGTGGCCGGCCATGACGGTGACCAGCAGCCAGTATATGCAGGTGATGCAGGTGATCCGTTCCTACAATAATATGTATGCAAACAACTACGGCGTGGTGCTGGCAGGCTCCGCCATCGCGGCGCTCCCGCCCATCCTCGTGTTTCTGCTGTTCCAGCGGCATATCGTCAAAGGGCTGATGATTTCCGGCATCAAGTAGCGCGGCGTTTGCATTGCCGCGGCGCATTCTAAAGAAAAGGACGGTATTTTCATGCGGAAATTAATCGCGGTGCTGTGCGGGGCTCTGATCCTCTTTGGCGGCGCGTCGCTTGCCCAGCCGCTGCCTTTGGGGGAGGACGGCGGCGTGGGAACCCTGCCCCAGAAACAATGGGAGCTGCATTCCCTGGGGAAGGCAACCGTTACGAAGGTTGCCCAGATCACGGGGGAGGACAGCGAAAACAAAACGCAGTCCCGCTTCGACGTGTGGGGTGTGGACCTGGGCTCCATGGCGGTGATCGGCGACACGACCTATATGTTCGGCGGCGATACCTTTGGCGATGAGAACTACGGCCACTGGCGCAGCAACGTTTTGTTGATCATCCGGGACGAAGACCCCGCCGACGGCCTTACCATTGCGGACGCCGTAACGGACAAGCGGGGCGCAGCCAAGGAACTGCTGGGCAGCTTGAAGGTGGACAATACGGAAATGACCGTCATCCCCACCAACCTGTTCGCGGTGGACGACACGCTGTACTGCATCTACATGTCCGTCTCGCACTGGGGCGCCGCCGGGCGCTGGGATTGCCGGTATTCCGGGCTGGCCAAATCGGAGGATCTGGGGCAGACGTGGACGAAGCTCAGCGGCGTACAGTGGCCCGGGGACTCGAACTTTATCCAGACCGCCAACTGCCAGGTGGGCGATACGATGTATATCTGGGGCATTCCCGCGGGCCGCGGCGGCGGCGTGGCGCTGATGAAAGTCAACGTGGCGGAGATCGAGAACTACGGGAGCTATGCCTACTTTACGGGGCTGGACGAGAACGGCGCGCCGATGTGGGTTGCCGGGGAAGCCGGCGTTAACCAGGCGCAGACTGTGATCGACGCGCCGGCCGGCGAAATTTCCGCGCTCTACAACCCCTACCTGGGCAATTTCGTGATGACCTACCTCTCCGAAGAAACAGGCGGGATCGTGATGCGGGAGGGCGTAACGCCCTGGGGCCCCTGGGGCAAGCTCTACCCCCTGGCAAGCCCCGCGCAGTACCCCGCGCTCTACGGCGCTTATATGCATCCCCGGTATATCCAGGACGGCGGCAAAACATTCTACTTTGCGATGAGCCAGTATTTCCCCATTTATAACATCATGTGGATGCGGGTGGATATGCCCTGATCACGCGGAGGCCAAAATAACGACGGAAGGTGATATCAATGCGAACGATGGACGAATTGACAATGCTGCGCGGGTTTGAAACCCGTTCGGTCTCCCCTGAGAACAGAACCGGGGATAAAGGAATGGGCGGGAGGACGCCGCTGGAACAAGGCACTGCCAAGCTCGCGGCCAGGGATCTGGGCACCGGCTGGAAGGTGAACCCGTACCTGCATATCGCCCCCGGCGAAACGCTGGAGCTGGCCAACGTCAAGGGCCCCGGCGCGGTGACCCATATATGGCTGACTCCCACGGGCGTGTGGCGCAACCAGATCATCCGCTTCTACTGGGATAACTGCGCTGTGCCTTCCGTGGAATGCCCGCTGGGCGATTTCTTCGCCAGCGGCTGGGGCCGGTACGCGCCGCTCAATTCCATGGCCATATGCGTTAATCCCGGCAGCGCGTTCAACTGCTACTGGAGCATGCCCTTCCGCAAAAACTGCCGCATCACCCTGGAAAACCGCAACGACAGCCAGGTGACCGTGTATTATCAGATCACCTATATCCTGCGCCCGGTCCGGGAGGAGGAGGGGTACTTCCACGCCCAGTTCCGGCGCGCCAACCCCCTGCCCTACAAAACCGACTATACCATTTTGGACAACGTCGCCGGTATGGGCCAGTACGTGGGCACTTACATGGCCTGGGGCACCAACAACTGCGGCTGGTGGGGCGAAGGCGAGATCAAGTTCTTTCTGGACGGCGACAAGGAATACCCCACGATTTGCGGCACGGGCACGGAGGATTACTTCTGCGGCTCCTATGATTTTGAAAATCAGGTGACCCACGAGTACGAGGAGTTTTCTACCGCGTACAGCGGCCTTCCCCAGGTAATCCGGCCGAACCGCCTGTACGATTCCCAGATGCGCTTTGGTATGTACCGCTGGCACATCACCGATCCGATTTACTTTCAAAAAGACGTCCGGGTGACCATGCAGGCGCTGGGCTGGCGCAGCGGCGGGCGCTACCTGCCCCTTCAGGACGATATCGCTTCCGTTGCGTTCTGGTATCAGAATGCCCTCGGCACGCCGTTCCCGCCGTTGCCCGATAGGGACTCGCTGGAGATCATCTGAGGATCGCAAAAGAGGGCCGATGGAACGCAAACGGCGACCCTCCGTTTTCAGACACGAATTCGCTGGAAATCATCTGAGGATCACGAGCGAGGGCCGATGGAACGCAAACGTCGGCCCTCCGTTGCCAGACACGAATTCGCTGGAAATCATCTGAGGATCACGGAAAAAGGCCGATGGAACGCAAACGGCGACCCTCCGTTGCCAGACACGAATTCGCTGGAAATCATCAGAAGATGAACTGGAGATCATTAAGGGACCGCAAACGGCGTCCGATCGCTTCCGGGGACTTGCATCCCAAAGAAGCGACCGGGCGCCGTTTGCATGGAAACACCCGTTCACGGTTGAGGCGGACGGATAGGAGACCGCCGCGATGGATCGCCGGTTGTGCATCGTATCGCACGGAGACCCCAGGCGCTTCATTCGGTGAAAACATACGCTGGGGGTGGGCTTGTGTGAACGCGAGCCGCATGCGCCGGTATAACGCTTCCTAAAGCGATAGGGGATGAGCCATACGGCTGATGTACGCGCCGGGTGACTGGTTGCGGCTTAGATAATGGTTCGCCTGTAGCTGGAACGAGCGGGCGTCAATTCTGCCTTGTATCAACCGCAAGCGGTTGGCTTTTGCTGTTGCGTGGTCAATGCTTCGGAGCTGCATTATTTCCTTCATGCAATTCTGTATACAATCGAAAAATTTGCGATGGACCTTACAATCGTGTTGTTTTCATATCCGTCGGCCCAAACGGTCGGGAAACCTATCGCTGAAACTTCCGCTATTGCGGCCGGTAAAACAGCATTGTTTGCCGCTGTACAAATCGCGTTGGTAAACGGCTGTTCAACAGCCAAAACCACTTGCCAAACTGTTATGTAAGGCTGCCGTCAAGGCGGCGGCCAGCCGGGTGTCCTATAGCTGCCAGATAACAAATAGCGAGTTGGGTTTCTATATAATAAAAACCGCAATCCCTTATCTTGTAAAGGATTGCGGTCTGGTGGAGCATAGGAGACTCGAACTCCTGACCCCAACACTGCCAGTGTTGTGCGCTACCAACTGCGCTAATGCCCCATGG
>JAEWTC010000114.1 GCA_023459675.1 Bacillota bacterium
GCGGTGATGAGCACCGGCCAGTCCTTCACGGTGGCTAAATTGGTGAGGTCGTAGGTCGCGTAGGCGATCAGCCCGAACAGCATGCCCGGCAGCAGCGCCGCCGAAAAACTGCCCGATGCGAGCGCCGGGTTCACCACGAAGCCCTGCAGGCCAACCACGTACAGCAAATAGAACAGCAGCGCGGCGATGAGCTTCGGCTTTTCCGCCATCAGATAACCCAGGTGCTGCGCGTACAGCTTTTTGGCGATCACCATCAGCCATACGCCGTCGATCACCAGAAACACGCCCAGCAGAATTGCGTAATTGCGCAGATCGGCCCAGGAAATATGCAGGTTCATTCGGTTTCCTCCTTTGGATCGGGCGTTGCTTTTTTGGGGAACCACGGTGCGAATACCGGGGTGACCGCCGCGTAATCGGCGTAACCGGGTCTGTCCTTCATGGCTTTTTCCAGCATCGGCACGCCGGATACGAACAGCAACAGCAGCGTGATGGTGACGGGGCCGACCACGGATACCCAGCTCGCGCCGCCGCTAAGGGCAATCAGGAAAATGCCCCACCACAGCGTGGCCTCGCCGAAGTAGTTGGGGTGGCGGGTATAACGCCACAGTCCCTGGGTCATGAGTTTGCCTTTGTTGTCGGGGTTGTGCAGAAAATCCGCCAGCTGCCGGTCGCCGATGGCTTCAAACGCGAAGCCGGCGATAAACACCAGGCAGCCCAGCAAAAACAGCACGGGGTTTGCAGGCGCGGGAACTTCCGGTATCAGGATCATGGGAAGGGCGATCAGGAACATGAACACGCCCTGCAGCATATACACTTGCAAAAACGCGCGCGGGATCACCCATTTGCCCCAGGCTTTGCGGAAGTTGGCGTAGCGGAAATCCTCCGCCTTGCCCATGTTGCGCCGGAGGATGTGCACAAACAGGCGGCTGCCCCACAGCGTAACCAGAAGGGCGATCACAACCTGCGAAAGCCCCGCCGGCAGCCGTAAGAACAGCAGAAGCCAGGAAAGCACCACAAACCCCATGCCCCAGCCCACGTCCACGACTCCGTTGTTGCGGATGGCCGTTCCGGCGATGAAAAACGCGAAGAAATAGACGAAAATAATCAATGCGGCAAGGCTCATACGGTTTCGCCTCCTTTGGCGGTGTAGCACACGGCTACGGTGCCGGGGCCGGAGTGGATGGCCACGGCGGAGGAAATTTCACTGATAAACGCGGGCTTCATGCCCGTGATGCGCGTCAGCTGCTCCTCATACTCCTTTGCGAGCGGCAGGTTGTTGCCGTGCACGATGCTGTAGGCTTCGATCCCCGTTTTCCGCATGGCGTTTTGCGTCAGCCGCAGAATTTTGCGGGTAAGCCCCCGTTGGCTGAACGCCACGCCGAACGCCGCGCCGTGCCCCTGCGGGTCCAGCGTCATAATGGGGCGCAGGCCCAGCTTCATGCCGATTTTGCCTACGGTGTTGGGCACGCGGCCGCCGCGCACGGCATACTTCAGCGTGTTCAGGCATACGAAAATCTTCGTGCGCGGAATGCGCTCCCGCACCGCCGCCACAATGGCGTCGTGATCCGCGCCCGCTTCGATCATCTCCGCGGCGTGCCGCACCAAAAGGCCCTGCGCGCCGGAATTCAGGCGGGTGTCCACCACGGTGATTTTCTTCCCGGGCGTTTCCAGCTCCTTGGCGGCTTTGACCAGCGCCTGATAGGTGCCGCTCAGTTTATCCGCAACGCTTAACACGATCAGGGAACCGAACTGCTCCAGCCGCGCGGCAAGCAAAGTGCGGATGCGCGCCGGTTCCGGCTGCGAGGTGGTGGGGTAACTGTCCTTTTCTTCCATGGCTTCAAACAGCTGCGGCGGCTTGATGGTGATCTTATCCAGATAGGCGGTTTCGCCCTGCAATACGCCCATCGGCAGCACCGATACGCCGCGCCACAGCAAATAGGCGTCGGGAAGATCGGCAATCGAATCGGTAATCAGCCCGACGCCGCCCGCGGGCATGGCGCGAAGCTTGTTTTGCAGAAACATGTCGTCCGCCTTCTGCTCGGTCAGCGTGCCAAAGGCCTGCAGCACGCGCATCACGCGGTCGGGATGGTTGGTATGGATATGCGTTTTCAGCTTCCCGCCCCGCGCGTCCGCGATGAGCGCATCCCCCAGCGTGTGGAGGCGTTCCTTCACGGTCTTGAGCAACGCTTCGCCCTTTTCTGCCTGCGCCTTGTCCAGGGTGAGCAGCGCCTCGGTGCAATAGCGGTAGGGTGAAGCCTCGTTTTCGGCGGCGGTCAGGGTAAAGGGCTCGTCCGCGAACGCTTCCGCGGCGCGGTGTTCGGTAAACACGCGGTTGATGCCCTCCAGAAACCGTACGAAGCCGGACGCTCCCGCGTCCACCACGTTGTGCCTGCGCAGTACTTCCATCTGCTCCCGGGTTTTTTTGAGCAGCTGCACGGCATAGCCGTACGCGTCCTCAAACAACTCGGCAAACTTGCGGTATTTGCCGCGGTTGCGCTCAATGAACTGCGCCCAGTCCCGGATCACGCTCATCAGCGTGCCTTCCTTGGGGTCGTCCACCGCGGTGTAGAGGTGTTTGACGGCGCCCA
>JAEWTC010000115.1 GCA_023459675.1 Bacillota bacterium
GTCGGATAAGCCTTTTGCAACGCCCGCGGCAATCGTGCCCACGCCTGCCTCGGAGACCAGTTTCACGCTGACCCGCGCCTGCCGGTTGGCGTTTTTCAGGTCGAAAATGAGCTCGGCAAGATCTTCAATGGAATAGATGTCGTGATGGGGCGGCGGCGAGATGAGCCCGACGCCCGCGGTGGAGTGACGCGTTTTCGCAATCCAGGGGTATACCTTCTGGCCCGGCAGCTGCCCGCCTTCGCCCGGTTTTGCGCCTTGCGCCATCTTGATTTGCAGCTCTTTTGCGTGCACAAGGTAGTTGCTCGTCACGCCGAACCGGCCGGACGCCACCTGTTTGATCGCGCTGCATCTGCTGTCTCCGTTGGGCAGCGTCTCATACCGCTCCTCGTCTTCCCCGCCTTCGCCGCTGTTGCTCTTGCCGCCGATGCGGTTCATGGCGATTGCAAGGCACTCATGCGCTTCCTGGCTCAAGGAACCGTAGCTCATCGCTCCGGTTTTGAAGCGTTTGCAGATCGCGTCCACGCTTTCCACCTCTTCGATGGGAACCGGGTTGTTCGTGGGAGCAAATTCCAGCAGGCCGCGAAGGTTTGCCTTCTGCTCGCTTGTATTCATCAGATTCGAATACTGCTTATAAATTCCGTAATCGTTTTGCCAGCAGGCCTGCTGCAAGAGGTAGATCGACTCCGGATTGTAAAGGTGGTATTCCTCGCCCTTGCGCCATTGCATCACACTGCCGGCTTCCAGCGTCGTTTCTGCTTTCGGTTCGCCAAACGCAGCTTTATGGCGTGCGGCGTTCTCCCTGGCAATGCCGTCCAGCCCGATGCCGCCGACCGGAGATACGGTTTCCGGGAAGTATCGATCGATCAGTTCCTTACCAAGCCCCACGGCTTCGAAAATCTGTGCCCCGCGATAGCTCTGCACTGTGGAAATGCCCATTTTGGACATGATCTTTACGATGCCCTTGACATTCGCTTTAACGTACTTGTACTGCGCAAGCTCCAGGCTTTCCGCCTCCAGCAGTCCGTTTTGCACACAGTCGGTAATCGTATCCAGCGCGAGATACGGGTTGATGGCCGTTGCGCCGTAGCCGATCAGCAGCGCAAAGTGATGCACCTCGGTCGGCTCGCCGGATTCAAGCAGCAAGCTCAGCTGGGTGCGGATGCCGCGGCGAATGGTGTAAGCCTGCACGCCCGAAACCGCCAGCAGCGCGGGAATCGCCGCCATTTTCTCATTCACGCCGCGGTCGGACAGGATAAAGACGGAAGAACCGGTCTGGAAACGCTCGTCCAGCTCTTTACAAATGCGCTGCATCGCCCGTTCCATGCCCTCGCCGTTTTCATCCACTGGATAGAGGATCGAAAGCGTGCATGTTTTGAAGCCTTCGATATCCAGGGCTTTGATCTTGGCAAGCTCATCGTTTTTTAGAAGCGGCGACGTAAGCTTAATCTGCCGGCTGGATTGGGGCGAGGGCTTGATCAGGTTGCCTTCCCCACCGATGTACACGCGCGTCGAGGTAACGATTTCCTCACGGATGGCGTCGATCGGCGGATTGGTAACCTGGGCGAACAGCTGATGGAAATAGTCGTATAAAAGCTGCGGCTTATCCGAAAGAACGGCAAGGGGCATATCTGCGCCCATCGCGGCGGTGGGTTCCATGCCCTTGTCCGCCATGGGCAGGATCACATCGTTGATTTGCTCGTAGGTATACCCGTAACACTTCTGCAGTTTCCAGATCGGCTGCTGCAAGGAAAGCGGCGTTTCCTCCGGCGTCGGGAGCGAATCGATGTCCAGCTGCAATTGTTTGATCCAGCTTGCATACGGATGCAAGGAGGCCATCGTGCGCTTGATCTCGCCGTCGCTGATCACGCGGCCTTCCAGCGTGTCAACCAACAGCATGCGGCCTGGGCGCAGCCTGTCCTTATATAGGATTTTTTCCGGTGGAATGTCCAGCACGCCGGTTTCACTGGCGAGGATCAGCATGCCGTCGGTGGTTACGCAGTAGCGCGCGGGGCGAAGTCCGTTGCGGTCCAGCATTGCGAGGGACTGTACGCCGTTGGTGGCGCAAATCGCGGCAGGCCCGTCCCAGGCGTCCATCACATGGCTGTGGAACTCGTAAAACGCACGAAGCTCATCCGATAACGTGGTATTCTTCTCCCAGGGTTCGGGGATCATCATCATTGCGGAGTGCGGCAGGGAACGGCCCGTGATCATTAAAAACTCCAGCGCGTTGTCAAACATGGCGGAGTCGCTGCCATCCTCGTTAACGATCGGAAACACCTTTTGCACATCCGCGCCGAAGATATCGGTCTTGATGCTGCTCTGGCGCGCGTTCATGCGCTTCTGGTTACCCAGAATGGTGTTGATCTCGCCGTTATGGATGGTAAAGCGGTTGGGATGCGCCCGTTCCCAATTGGGAAACGTATTGGTGGAGTAGCGGCTGTGTACCAGCGCGACCGCAGTTGCGTAATCCAGATCGCTCAGGTCCAGATACAGCTCCGCAACCTGCCGCGCCTGGAGCATACCTTTATAAACGATCGTCCGGCAGCTGAGGCTTGCGGCGTAAAAATGGCGATGACTGACGTTGGGAGCGTAGCGCAGCTCTTTCTCGGCAATCTTACGAATCAGATACAATCGCCGCTCAAATGCCGTTTCATCCGCTATATCGTCAGATTTTTGAATGAACGCCTGGCAGATCCGCGGCATGCATGCCCGCGCGGAATACCCGAGCGTCGAGGGGTTTACGGGAACGCTGCGCCAGCCAAGGAAAACCTGGCCGTTCTCTTTGACGATCGCTTCAAAGCGCCGCATGGTTGCGGCGCGAATACTGTCGTCTTCCGACAGAAAAAACATGCCGACGCCATAGGCCCCCATCAAGGGAAGCTCGATCCCTTCCAGCGGGCATACCTTACGAAAAAATGTATCCGGGATCTGCGTCAGAATTCCGGCGCCGTCGCCGGTGTCCAGTTCCGCTCCCGTTCCGCCGCGGTGCGACAGATGCACCAGCGTATCCAGCGCGTCTTTAATTACCGCGTGGGAGCGTATTCCGCGAATATTCGCAAGCATACCGATACCGCAGGCATCGTGTTCATATCGGGGTAAATATAAGCCTCGCTGGTCTGGGTTCTCCTGTTGGTTCATGCTTGTGCCTCCGCTTCAATACAAGTGGTCCGAACGAGTGATAAAAATAAAACGCAAACAAAGACCCTCGTCTTTGAGCGCTTGCACATTATACCATCTGCCCTCTATTCAATACAACTTTGATACACAATAAGAACAGTCTTGTGAGGCCGAATGCAAACTTGACTTGATTATTTCGCGCATCTGCGTATAATATGGTCGTGTAATTGACAAGAAGGCGTGATTGTTTGGCATCAGCTCATATCAGAGATTTTTTGAATAAACGGATTCACATGATCGGCATCGGCGGCAGCAGCATGAGCGGCTTGGCGCGGATGCTGTTTGAAAAGGGATACATGCTGACCGGCAGCGATCAGCTGGAGACCTATACGACCAAAGCGCTGCGAAAACAGGGCATCCCTGTAACAATCGGCCATAGCGAGCAAAACGTTCGGGATGCGGATTTGATTTTATATACGGTAGCCATTGCGCCGGACAATCCCGAGCGCGTGGAAGCGCAAAGGCTGCAGATTCCGCAAATTGAGCGGGCCGTTCTCCTGGGCCAGCTGATGGAAGGCTACCCCACCGCCATCGGCGTCTGCGGTACGCATGGCAAAACCACAACCACCTCCATGATCGCGCAGATACTGCTGACCGCCCAAAGCGATCCGACAATCCATATCGGCGGCACGCTTGACGTAATCGGCGGCAACGTTCGCACGGGGAAAGGCGATATTTTCCTGACCGAGGCCTGTGAGTTCAACCTGAGTTTTCTGCAACTTAAGCCGACGGTCGCCGTGATTACCAATATCGATGAAGACCATCTGGATTTTTTCCGGGATCTGGATGACATCCAAAACGCGTTCAGTTCTTTTCTGCACCTGATTCCGCCAGCCGGATACGCCATCGGAAACGGAGATGACGCGCGTATCGCCGCGGTGTTTGCGACGCTTGCCTGCAAAACGCTGACCTTTGGTTTCGCAGAGACCTGCGACGTTCATCCCGGCCATCTGACGTATGACGACTTAGGCAGAGCGCATTTCGACGTTCTCTATAAAGAACAAATGCTCGGATCCGTTTCCCTGCAAGTCGCGGGAAGGTTTAACGTTTACAACGCATTGGCGTCCGCGGCCTGCGCGTATACGCAGGGCGTTGATATGCAGGCCGCATGCGCCGCGCTTTCGCAGTTTCACGGCGCCAGCCGCCGGTTTGAGCTGACCGGCGTCATCGACGGCGTTTCGCTCTATCACGATTACGGACATAATCCCGTAGAGATGCGAAACGCTCTTTCCATCGCAAAGCTTCAGCCGCATAACCGGTTATGGGCCGTTATGCAGCCCCATACCTACAGCCGGGTGAAGAAAATGCTGTCCCAGTACTATACCTGCACGCAGGCGGCGGATTTTACGCTGGTTACCGATATTTATGCCGCCAGAGAAAAGGACCCGGGCGATATCCGCGCGCAGCAAATTGTCGATGGGATGCAAAACAACGGCGTACAGGCAATTCATACGCCAACGTTTAACGATACGGAAGCTTATCTGCGCGCACATTGGCAGCCGGGCGATCTCGTGCTGACGATGGGCTGCGGCAACATTAACCAGTTGAACGAGCAGATGCACGAACATGAGAACTGCAAGCACCAATGAAGGAGGAAATCATGATGCGAAGGAAGATCCTCGGGCTTATTCTCATCCTCTTGATGCTGTTCAACGTTACCGTTGCCACAGCTTCCACATTTTCTATGGCCGGTTTCGACGGCCAGGACAGCAGCCACGTTTGGGCGGAGAACCTGTTCTTCACCCGTATGCTGGAGGTCACCGGCACCTCGTTCACATTTTCTGAGTACACAGACCAAGCGAAATGGCAGGCGGCCAAAGAGGCGATGTTTACCGGCGGGCCTCTACCGGACGTCTTGTTTAAAGCCGCTTTGAGCGTGGACGAGCAGCAGCGGTACAGCGATACCGGCCAGCTGATCGATTTAAAGCCGCTGCTTGCCCAAAACGCGCCTAATCTGTGGGCGCTTCTGACCGCAAATCCGGAATGGATGGCAGCCATCACCCTTCCAAACGGAAAAATTGCCGCGCTTCCTACCATTAATACGCTCTCGCTGCAAAACGCGATGTGGATCAACCAAACCTGGCTGGACGCCCTGCAGCTGCCCATGCCGACAGATTTCGAATCCCTCCGCAGCGTTTTGGAAGCGTTTCAAACGCAGGACCCAAACCGCAACGGAAAACAGGACGAAATTCCCCTTTCCTTCCTCGGCTCATGGGATTTGAAGTTCCTTGGGCACGCCTTCGGCCTTGCGGCCAGCGATTATAACATTTATGTGGACGAGCAGGGGCAGGTTCGGTTTTTGCCGACGGAAGACAGATTTATCGATTTTATCAAAGCGCTGACCGCAATGTATCAGGACGGTTTGCTGGATAAAGATGGCTTCTCCACGGCTGATTCGCTGCGCGCCGTGAGCGACAGCAACGCTACCGTCACCTACGGCGTGTTTTTCGGCCCCAATCCCTATCATCTGTTCACCGTGGATCTGGGCGACCAGTTCACCCTGCTGCAGCCGTTATCGTTCAACGGCAAGCAAATATACCGCGATCTCTTCGGGCCGATCATTACGGGTACGTTTGCGATCACGTCGGCCTGTGCGGATCCGGGTGAGGCACTGCGCTGGGTGGACCAGTTATATACGCAGGAGGGTTCCATCGCGGCAATGGCTGGCAAGGAGGGCGAGGATTATCTCTGGAACGAAGAGGGCACGTGGGGATACACCGCCGATTTGCAGGTTGATTCCTCCTATGTTCTGTATGACTTGAGCCTGTACGATACGGGCAGCATGCCCTGGCTGTTCCCCGAAAGCTTCTATGCCGCGTACGATATCGGCAATCTTCGCAAAACCACCCAGTCCCTGGTGGATCTCAAGCAAACCCTTGTAGACCCCTTTCCATATTATTATGTGCTGTCCAATCAGCAGCGCATGCAAATAGAGCCTCTGCAGGCTGAGCTTGGCAGGTTTGTGGATGAAAGCATTGCCAGGTTCATGCTCGGTGAGACGGATATCAACGCGCAGGCAGACGTCGACGCTTTCCGCCAAGGTCTGGCAGAGCGCGGCGTTCAGGAATTTCTCAACATCTGGCAGGAACTTTACGACCAGCAAAGAATCCGGTAATTCGAATTTTACTTCCATGAAGGAGGCTGAGGAATATAATGAAAAGATGTCCTCGCTGTGAACTCAACTATATTGCCGACGACGAAGCGTTATGCAAGGTATGCATCCGTGAAATTAAGGGCGGCCAGAAACAGGATGACTTCGAACCCTGCAGCATTTGCAACGCTGCGCCCGCGCTGCCCGGTAAGGATATATGTCTTGGCTGTTATAAGGAACTGCACAGTCATCAGCTCTCCGACCGGAAACGGCCTATCTCCGTGGATGAGGAGATTGAACTGAGCAGCGCCAGCACAATGGACGAGATGATTCCAAGCGTCAAGGAAGAACTGGATCACGAGGAGTTCGACGAAGACGACGCCGATCTGTCGCTTGAAACCATTATTGAAGAAGAGGATGATGGGGACAGCGACGGGGACGACGAGGATTACGATTGACGGCTCCGCATCCGGGTCAGTGAGGCGAACATGGCAATCTTTGCGATTGGCGATCTTCACCTGCCAGGCGGTCAGGATAAACCGATGGACGTGTTTGGCAGCCATTGGGGCGACCACGCTTCCCGCATCGCCGACAGCTGGAAGAAAAACGTCGCCTCCGGCGATCTCGTTCTCATTCCCGGCGATATCAGCTGGGCTATGCAATTTGAGCAGGCAAAGAACGATTTACTGTGGATCGCGGACTTGCCAGGCGAAAAACTGCTATTACGCGGTAACCATGATTATTGGTGGAGTTCCATCGGAAAGATACGCTCCTGGCTTCCGTACGGTATGCACGCGCTGCAAAACGATACCTTTCCATGGAACGATTTCGTAATATGCGGTTCGCGCGGCTGGGTTTTCCCGACGACCAGCAGCCCGCTGGATTCAACGGATTCCAAGGTTTACAACCGTGAGCTGATCCGGCTGGAATTATCTCTTCAGAAAGCGCAAATCGCGCAACGGCCCATTCTCGTGATGACCCATTACCCGCCGCTTTTAAAGGATACGCTTGACACGGCGTTTACTGCGTTGCTGGAGCGCTACCATGTGTCCCTGTGCTGTTTCGGACATCTGCACGACACGGGAATCGCCAATGCGTTTCAGGGTCTCCATAACGGCATCGACTATCATCTCGTTTCCTGCGACGCTATCGAATTCGCACCGAAGAAAATCGTGTTATAAAGCTCAGCTTCACGCAAACCGCCGCAAGGCGGTTTTTTTTATACCTTTTTTATCGCCATTGCATTCGGCGGTTCACAAAAGCGTCGATGCGCGTTGTCAGTTGTATATGCAAATGCTTGCTGCACAGACAGTCCCAAACCGGGTGGGATTATTAGCGCTATCTGCGCGCTTTTCCACTGGAAATAACCAAAGATGCCCTTCCCCTCCACCACGTTCCCCCACCGTGTTGCACTGCGCCCCGAATCCTTATCTCATAAGCGTTTCATGCACTCGAAAATGTAAAATTTCTTCATCATTTCGTGCTGAAATCCCTTGACAAGTGGTGATTTGTGCGAGATAATGGTAGCAGATAAAAACAGAGTGGTAGATTGTGGTGAAAGGAGCGGTGACGCATGGAAGAACAAAACGTGAACGTTGCCGCGCCGAAAACCTACGGTTTTTTTGGCTGTCATACGCATTCTGTCGATGAAAAAGGCCGCATCATCATCCCTACCGCTTACCGTGAAGCGCTTGGCGAGACCTTCTCCATCGGCCCGACCCGGGCTTTTGACGGGATCGCGCTCTACCCCACGGCGGTTTACGATCAGATCCTTGACGAGCTCAACTCGCTCAACCAGCGCAAACCCCATGTACAGCAGTACACAATGCAGTTTTACAAGCTTTCCAACCGCGAAATGCAAAAAGACGGCCAAGGCCGCATTCTTCTCCCCCAGAAGATACGGCAGCGCTTTTTAGAGAACGCGAGCGAAGTGGAGATCAGCGGAAGCAACAACTTCATCCGCATTCTGGACGCCGGCAAGGCCGCTGAGATTGAGCAGCGCTTTAACGAAAACCTCCCCGGCATACTCGATCAAATGGCAAACGACGAGCCATAACTCGAAAGGAGACCCTCACGATGTCGCAGATTACACTGAACCCTCCTTTCCGCAACAACCTTTATACGGCCAACGTCAACGCCGCCCGCTTGTACGTACGGCCGAACGTGTATCTCCCCAACGGAGAAATCGACTTTCAGACCGGTATGTTGTGTGATATGCAGCGCAGATCCGGGCGCACACAGGCTCTCCGGCGGGAGGCACACCAGCTGGACGTTGAGTTTGCGCAGCTGAAGGCGATGCTTCAGGAACGCGCCGGTGAAAAGGGCAGGCGCATATCCCTGAAAGCCGCAATCTGGCTGATCGTCTCCGTTATGCTGTTTTTCTCCGTAATTTTACTTTTTCAGCAGGGCAACATTGCGTCCCGCAATCATTCGGTCAATCTTCTGGACGACAAAATCAAAGCGACGGCAGCCGTTGTAAGCGATATTCAAGCGCAGATCGACGAAGCGTCCGACCCCGTAAAGATCTGCTATACGGCGGCGCGGGAACTGGATATGGTGCCCGGCGATTCAGCGCAGGCAATCTACCTGACGGCGCTGACCACCCGTCCAGGCAACGAGCCGATCGCCATACGGGCCGGAAATAACTAAAACCGCGCAAAGGCTTCAACCATCTCAGATTTTAAAGGATTGCCAAATCATACAGTTTCGCGATACAATAGAATAGATTACCGGTTTCAGGCAGTCTTCCGATATGGGGGAAAAAGAGATGTTACTCAAGGAACTCATAGCGAGTATTCCAGGCGCCGTTGAAAGCAGAGGGAATACGGAGCTCGAAATCGACGGCCTTACCATGAACAGCCGCGACGTAACCCCCAACGGGTTATTCTTTTGTATCAGCGGTTCCAAGGTAGACGCTCACGATTTCGCACCGCAGGCGATTGATAACGGTTGCAAGGCGCTGGTCGTTTCGCGTTTTATCGAAACGCTGCCCGTTGCGCAAGTCAAAGTAGAGAACGTACGCTCCGCCATGGCTTATATTTCCTCCGCTTTTTTCGGCTTTCCCGCGAAATCTCTCCGGTTGATCGGGATCTCGGGAACCAAGGGAAAAACCACGACGACTTATTTAGTGAAGTCAATCATGGAAGCGGCCGGTTTCAAGGTCGGCCTCATCGGCACGACCGGAAACATGATCGGAGACCGCTATATTAAAAGCGCGCTGACCACGCCGGATTCGATTGATCTTCACCACACGTTCCGGGATATGCTGGACGAGGGTGTGGAAATCGTATGCATGGAAGTCAGCGCGCATGCGATCGATATGCACCGCGTTGACGGCCTTTTCTTTGAAGCCGCCTGTTATACCAACCTGTCGCAGGATCATTTGGATTACTTCCATACGATGGAGAACTACTTTTCGGCAAAGAAGCGCTTTTTCACCGGCGATTTTGCGTTGAACGTATCCCTGAATATCGACGACGAAACCAGCCTGCGCATACTAAACGAGCTGAAAGTCCCCTATCTTACCTATGGCATCCGGGTAAATTCCGATCTGTTCGCGCGCGATATTGAGATTTCCGAAAGCGGCATTCACTTCTCCATCCAGCTGCGAAACATCGAAACCTTCGACGTCAATATGCAGATGACAGGCATGTTCAACGTTTATAACGCTTTGGCCGCCGCGTCGCTGGCGATGATCTTCGGTGTGGACGTATCCGCCATTCAGGAAGGTCTACATAACGTAAAGTCCGTTCCGGGCCGCATCGAGCTTCTGGACCTGCAACTTCCGTTCAAGGTCATTCTGGACTACTCTCATTCGCCGGACGCGTTGGAAAACATACTGACCACGGTCCGTACCTTTGCGCGGAAACGCTTGATCGTACTGTTTGGCTGCGGCGGCGACCGCGATCAGGGCAAGCGCCCGCTGATGGGCGAAATTGCCGGCCGTCTTGCGGATTTCTCCATCATCACCAGCGACAATCCCCGAACGGAAAACCCGCTGACCATTCTGAATTCGATCGAGGACGGCATGAAATCCTCAGGCGGTCGCTTCATCACGATTGAGAACCGGCGGGATGCCATCCGTTTTGCGCTGGACATGGCAGAGGAAGGCGATATCGTGATTCTCGCCGGGAAAGGCCACGAAACCTATCAGGAGATCATGGGTGTGAAGCGTCCGTTTGACGAGAAGGTCGTCGTAAACGAGCTGTTGGAAGAGAAATTCCAAACCCGTGATTCAAAGAACGTTTGAGGTGCCGCCATGCATTTACTGATCTTCGCATTCCTTCTGTCCATATTGTTGATGTTTGGCATTGCCCGTTACTTTCTGCCTATGCTCAAGCGGCTGAAGTTCGGTCAGCCGATCCACGAACTGGCGCTTGAGTCCCATCAGCTCAAGCAGGGAACGCCTACGATGGGCGGCCTGATGTTTGCGGCGGTGACGAGCTTACTCACGATCGTGTTTTCCGTTCTCAGCGGATTTTCTCCTTCCACCCTGGTATTGATCGTCTTTTGTATTTTGAGCCTGCTGATCGGCTTCGCGGACGATTTTACGAAAATCAAGCGCAAACATAACCGGGGGCTGAAGTGGTGGCAAAAGGTAGCCGCCCAGATAATTGCCGGGTTCTTTTTTTCTTTGTATTGTTATCTTTCGCCCGGCATCGGCAGCGCTATCATCCTGCCCCTTTCCGGCGCGGAGTGGGATCTTGGCATATGGTACATCCCCGTTATGACGCTGGTCGCCGTATTTGTTGTAAACAGCGCCAACCTGCAGGATGGTCTGGACGGTCTGCTGACCAGCGTATCCACCGTCGGAAGTTTCGTTTGGTCGGCAATCACGCTGCTGATGATGGCAACCGCGTCTACTCTGACCAATGCGGACGGTTTTGGAATCTTGTGCTTCAACATCGTGCTCGCGGGTTCCCTGCTTGCGTTTCTACGCTATAATTTCTACCCTGCCCAGGTGTTTATGGGCGATACGGGCAGCATGTTTTTAGGGGCCGCGATGATGGGCGTATCCATGCTGCTCCGCCTGCCGCTTCTGCTGCTTCCCATCGCGTTTACTATGTTGATGAGCTCGGTATCCGTCATCATGCAGCGCGGATACTTTAAGCTGACGCACGGCAAGCGCATTTTTAAGATGTCGCCCATCCATTATCACTTCCAGAAAAACGGAATGAACGAGCCGCAGATCGTCGCCATGTATACGGCAATCGCCGGCGCATTGGGCGTTCTGGCCGTATTATCAATGCCGTGGCTCTAAACGGGAGGCTGAGTCCATGATCAAACACAACGACCGCGTACTCGTCGTCGGAATGGCGCGCAGCGGCATCGCCGCAGTCAGGCTATTGCTTAAGCACGGCGCCGTACCGCTGATCAACGATCAGCGCAAAGCGGATACCTTTGGCGCCGAGCTTGATGAGTTTAAGAATACACCCTGCGAGTTTCATCTCGGCGTGAACCCCGTAACCTTGCTGCCCTCCTGCGCCCTCGTGGTCATCAGCCCCGGCGTGCCCATCGACGCGCCGATCGTTCAGCAAGCCCGTAAACAAGGCGTGCCGTTGATCGGGGAGCTGGAGCTTGCGTTTTCCCTTTTACAGGGCAAGCTCATCGCAGTTACCGGCACAAACGGCAAAACCACGACCGTCACCCTGCTCGGGCGTATGTTTGAGACCGCCGGCCAAACGGTGCACGTCGGCGGCAACATCGGTTATCCGTTGTGTTCAATCGCCATGAACAGCAAAGAATCGGACGTCGTCGTTGCGGAAGTATCCAGTTTTCAGCTGGAAACCGTGCAAACCTTTCACCCGCGTGCCGCGGCTTTGCTGAATATTACCGAGGACCATTTGAACCGCCACCATACCATGGACGCGTACGCCGCTCTCAAAAAGCGGATCTTTGCGTTTCAGACTGCGGATGACCTTGCCGTCATCAACGCCGATGATGCCCTTTCCAGAAAAGCTGCGGAGGGTATCGTTTCCAGGGTTGTCTTCTTTTCCCGCCTTTCCGCCGTGGACAATGGCGTATGTCTGGACGGTGACGCCGTCGTCGTGGTTTGGAATGGCGTAAAAACCGCGATCTGCAGGACGGATGATATTCTCATCCCCGGCCCGCACAACCTGGAAAACGCGATGGCCGCGATCGCAATCGCAAGCTGGTGGGGCGTCTCTCCGGCCGATATCCGGCAAACGCTTCAAACTTTTTCCGGCGTGGAGCACCGCATAGAAACCGTTCGCAGCGTGAACGGCGTTACCTATATCAACGATTCCAAGGGAACCAACGTCGCAAGCACTCTGATGGCCATCCGCAGCATGAAAGCTCCGTCCGTTATTATTCTAGGCGGGCATGATAAACATACGGATTTTTCTGATTTGGCAAAGGCAATGAAGGATGCGCCGATGATTACGCATGCCGTTTTATTGGGGCAAACCGCGCAGCAGATTGAAGAAACGCTTCTTCAGCACGGGTTTACCGCCTGCACGCACGCTTACAGCCTTGTGGACGCCATCCAAAAAGCAGGCGGGCACGCCGTTCAAGGCGGCAACGTTCTGTTTTCTCCGGCCTGTGCAAGCTTTGATATGTTTCGCGATTTTGAGCACCGCGGCGCCATGTTTAAAGAGATCGTAGCAGGCTTGGCGGAAACCTGCTGAACGGGAGCGTACGATGCGTAAAAACCGGGGCTCACAAGCTGTTTATGAGGACCCGCTAAACGGCGGCGCTTCGTACCCGAGCCCGGATTCTCCGGAACATCCGGTACGCGCGGGTAAATCCGTCCTGCGGTTTGTGATCGCGTTAGTCGTCATCAGCGTCGGCTTGATTTTGCTCCAAACGGTCTTTTTCAGACTGAAAACCGTATATGTGATTGGGAACGGCTCGATATCCGCTGAACACATCGCCGCTTTGTCCGGCCTTGTGAGAGGCGATAATCTGTTTACGGTCAGCGAGGACGAAATACGGGAAAATCTCGAGCGAGATCATTGGATTGTATTCAGCCATTGCTTCAAGCACTATCCCGGCGAAATATACCTGATCGTAAACGAACGGGCAATCGTCGCCACGATGCAATACCTGGGAATCGAGTATACGCTGGATATTGACGGCATGGTTCTTGATGAGTACAGCGATATGAATTATCCCGGGGAAGTGCCTGCGGTGTACGGTTTCAAGGTAGCCAGCGCGATCGTGGGTGAAAAGCTGTCCGTACGCAACGACGCGCAGCTGGTCGCCTATGCAAGCATCGTTTCGGAGCTCACCATACAGCAATACGCGGAACGCATCAAAAGCATCAACGTCAGCGATCCGGACGCGCTAACGCTCCTCACCAAAGACGGGATTACGGTACAGCTTGGCAGCAGCGAGTATATGCGCGCGAAAATCGGCGCGATGCGCACCGATATCGCATACCTTCAGCAATTGGGTGAAACTTCCGGCGTGTTGGACGTCACCGTGCCGGAGGATGGAAAATTCAGACGGGAGTAACGGCATGAAGCGGCAGGAAATTGTGGACAAATTATCCCGGGTGCGGTGCTTTTTATTGGATATGGACGGTACGTTTTACCTCGGCAATCAGATATTGGACGGCTCGCTTCAGTTTCTCGATGCGGTGAAGAGCACCGCAAGGCAAGCGATGTTCCTGACCAACAACTCCAGCAAATCCGCTGCGGTCTACGTGGAAAAGCTTAAGAGGATGGGCGTAAGCGATCCCTTCCTCAAGGTTCTTACCTCCGGCCAGGCAACGGCGCAATATGCGCTCAAAACCTATCCCGGCCTTCCGGCATACGTACTTGGAACGCGGCAGTTGCAAGACGAGTTGACGGCTTCGGGAATAGAGATCAATGAACAAAACCCAGCATATGTTATAATCGGGTACGACACGACGCTTGATTACCAGAAAATGACGCGCGTGTGTGATCTTGTTCGTGCCGGACTCCCCTATGTTGCCACCCATCCGGACTTCAACTGTCCCACAGAAACAGGCTTCGCCCCGGACATCGGCGCGATCATCGCGTTTATCGAGGCCAGCGCTTCTCGCCGGCCGGATATCATCATCGGCAAGCCCTACCGGGGGATTGTGGAGGAAGCCATGCGTGTAACGGGTTTGCAGGCCGAGCAGCTTGCAATGGTCGGCGACAGGCTGTATACGGATATCGCCATGGCCTGCAATCACGGGATGCTCGGCATTCTGGTGCTTACCGGAGAAGCGACCATGGACGATCTCGCAGGCTCTCCCGTGAAGCCCGACCTGGTTTTTAATCGTCTGGCCGATATGATAGACTACTTATAACGATCTTCAGAAAGGCGCTTTACATGAAACGGTTCGCACTGGTATTGCTTTGTTTGGTTCTGGTCACGTCTGCCTCGCCTGCCGCAGGGACTGCGGAAACCGCCGGTTACCGGCCGCTGCAATACGGCGACTCCGGCGACGAGGTTGTGTTGATACAGGAGCAGTTGAATATGCTCGGATACTATGCGGGCAAAATCAACGGTTATTTTCTGGACGGCACACGCCAGGCCGTGCTGCGCTTTCAGGCCGATTACGCTATCGACGCGACGGGTATGGTGGACGGCGAAACCGAGGCAAAGCTTTTCAGCGCCGAGTACCGCGCGCTTACCACCGGGGATTCCGGCGAAGACGTGAAACGAATTCAGGAACGGCTCATCGCTCTGGACTACTACAACGGCAAAGTCAGCGGCGATTATCTGGAAGGCACCACCTTCGGCATTCAGACGTTCCAGGAAAAGAACGGCCTTACCGTTACCGGTTCCGCGGACATCGAAACGCAGCGTAAACTGTTCAGTGAAAACGCGCTCTCCCGTTTTGCCAAAACGGCCGAGGCGGCATCCGGGCTCGGCGATATCAACGACGTCGTCATCGCATCGGACGGCGCACAGCCCGACGCCACCCAGTACGATATCGAGTTTAACGGGAAAATCACCCGCGGCGCGCAGGGAAGCCGCGTGAAACAGATTCAACAGCGTTTGACCGAGCTTCACTACTTCTCCGGGCCAATCAGCGGCAACTATATGAACCAGACGATCGACGCCGTGAAAGCGTTCCAGGCAAATAACGGTTTGGCGGTAGACGGTATCACCGGCGCCGAAACCTGGTCGGTGATGTTTAATCTATCGTATGCGCTGGACGCATCGGCAACGCCGCGCCCAACGCCGGAGCCGACGCCGATCCCCTATTTCCTGACGGTGGACGTGAAAAACCAGGTGGTCGTCGCCTATGGCTTGGATGAAAACGGCGACCATACGGTTCCCATTCGTTTTATGGTGTGCTCCACAGGCACCTCCAGTACGCCCAGCGACGTCGGCACCTTCACCCTGACCGGGAAAAAAGCACGTTGGGCATTCTTCTCCCTGTATGGCAGCTATGCGCAATTCTGGACGAGGATCAATGAGAACATCGCCTTTCACTCCGTGATCTACAACGAGGTGGATTTGAACGCCCTCAGCCGGAAAAGCTATAACATGCTGGGTTCCCGCGCTTCGCACGGCTGTATCCGGCTGTTAAACCACGACGCGCAGTGGATTTACGATAACGCCGGCGCAGGTACCGTGGTCACTATTACGGAGGACCTGCCCCTCGATCCGGAGCTGCGCGCAGCGCTCAAGCCCAAAGAGCTCTCCAGCAGCTGGAAAAGCGCTCCCGAAACACCGGAGCCCACCGCGGCGCCTCTCTACGACAGCAAGGCGCAGCCGCCGCTGCCGCTGCGCTCCATGCAAAAGAAATCCACCGGCGAGGACGTATACTGGCTGCAGATGAAATTAAAAGAACTCGGATATTATCAAGGCGCTCTCGCAACGGGAACCTATCTGGACGGCACGGTGAAGGCAGTGAAAGCGTTTCAAAAGGATCACGGCTTGAGCGCGGACGGCGTTGCGGGTATTCAAACCTTGAACGTTCTGTATGCGGATGTTTTCGCTACGGAAACGCCGGTTTCCCCAACGCCCGCGCCGCCTTCGGCAACCCCTGCTCCCACAGCAGCTCCCTGAGAACACTAAATCGATTCTAAAAATTCATATACAACATTACAAACGCTTTTTGCAGAAGGCTGTTTATGTTATACTGTTTTTTGGGTTCATCCCGCGATTCCCAATGAATAGGAGGCATTTACATGCATTATTCCAGAGAAGTGCAAGAAATGGTATGCGTAAAAAAAGGCCCGGATCACGGCCCGGCTCCCATCCCCGAAGAGGGCAAATGGGTGCAGAGCCGTGAAGTAAAAGATATCAGCGGCTTCACCCACGGGGTCGGCTGGTGCGCGCCGCAGCAAGGGGCATGTAAGCTTTCCCTGAACGTTAAGGACGGCGTCATTCACGAGGCGCTGGTGGAAACTCTTGGCTGTTCGGGTATGACGCACTCCGCCGCCATGGCCTGCGAAATTCTGCCCGGGAAAACCGTTTTGGAAGCGTTGAATACCGATCTGGTCTGCGATGCGATTAACACCGCCATGCGCGAGCTCTTTTTGCAGATTGCGTACGGCCGCACGCAAAGCGCATTCTCCGAAGACGGTCTGGAAATCGGCGCAGGTCTGGAAGATCTGGGCAAGGGCCACAGAAGCCAGGTCGGCACCATGTACGGGACGCTGGCAAAGGGTCCGCGCTATCTGGAAATGGCGGAGGGCTATGTTCTCAAGGTCGGCCTGGACGCCGATCGCGAGATTATCGGCTATCAGTACGTCAACCTCGGCAAAATGATGGAAGCCATCCGCCAGGGCACCGATCCCAAAGCGGCTTACGAAAAGAACGTAGGCACCTACGGGCGCTTTCAGGAAGCCGTCGACGTTATTGACCCGCGCAAAGAATAATTCCGAAAGAACGAGGTGAAAATAAATGGCTGCATTTGAAGGTTACGAGAGAAGATTACCAAGCATCAGCAAAGTTCTTGCGGAGTACGGGTTCAGCGATCTGGATGCGATGGCCGCCTATGTGAAGGAAAAGGGAATCGACGTTCGCGCGATTGTGACGGGCGTGCAGAAGATCGCATTTGAAAATGCGACGTGGGCTTATACCCTGGGCACGGCCATCGCGCTCAAAAAGAATGTAAAAACGGCCGCGGAAGCCGCGGAAGCGATCGGCCTTGGGCTGCAGGCGTTCTGCATTCCCGGTTCCGTTGCCGATCAGCGTAAAGTGGGGCTCGGCCACGGTAACCTGGGCGCGATGCTTCTTCGGGAAGAAACGAAATGTTTCTGCTTCCTCGCCGGTCATGAAAGCTTTGCCGCCGCCGAAGGCGCAATCGGCATTGCCCGCACCGCAAACAAAGTGCGCAAAGAGCCGCTACGCGTGATCCTGAACGGGCTTGGCAAGGACGCCGCGTTCATCATCAGCCGCATCAACGGGTTCACGTATGTGAAAACGCAGATGGACTACTACACCGGCGAGGTGACCATCGTCAAGGAAACGGCGTACAGCACGGGTGACCGCGCAAAGGTCCGCTGCTACGGCACCGACGACGTTACCGAGGGCGTTGCGATTATGCAGTTGGAGAAGGTTGACGTATCCATTACGGGCAACTCCACCAACCCCACGCGTTTTCAGCACCCCGTTGCCGGCACGTATAAGAAATGGTGCATCGAGAACGGCAAGAAATACTTCTCGGTCGCCAGCGGCGGCGGCACCGGGCGGACGCTGCATCCGGACAACATGGCTGCAGGCCCCGCCAGCTACGGCATGACCGACACGCTGGGCCGCATGCATTCCGACGCGCAGTTTGCAGGCTCTTCTTCCGTTCCCGCCCACGTAGAAATGATGGGCCTGATCGGCATGGGCAATAACCCGATGGTCGGCGCGACCGTTGCGGTTGCCGTGGCGATTGAGGAAGCGTCGAAGTAAGCATACGCAATAAAACCGGGGCTGTAACGGCCCCGGTTTTTT
>JAEWTC010000116.1 GCA_023459675.1 Bacillota bacterium
ACCGGCGCGCTGGTGGACGTGTTCGTCCGCGCCTGGGGCGAAGGACTTACGCGGGTCGATCTGCCCAACCCGAACGCCGTGCACGAGGCGAATTTCCTGAAGCTCGACTGCACGAAGCTCAAACAAACCTTCGGCTGGAAACCACGCTGGACGCTGGAAACGGCCGTGGAGAAAACCGTGGAGTGGGCCAAGGTCTGGCAAACCGGCGGCGACGTGGGAGCTTTGATGGACGCGCAAATCGCGGCGTTTATGCAGGCGGGCGGCTGAACCGGGGCCGGACAACGCAATACGGAATATAAAACCGCCTCCCAAGGGAGGCGGTTTGTTTGCGTAGGTTCCCGGATACGGCGACTTGATTTTCAACATCGCAAAGATTGGCCGCAGCTGCGGGTTTGGCGCCTTGCAGCGGTGTGCCGATCGGCCGATGCCGCGTTTGCCCGTTCGCCGATGGCCCGGGGTCAGCCCGCTGCTTCGCTTCGGCCTTTCACCCCGTGCCGCCCGGCGGCGCCGCGGTTATTTTCCCAACCGGATCACGTTCCAGCTCATGGCGGGCAGCACGATCGCCAGTTTTCCGCCGTCCACGGTCCCCTTGCCGCCGTCCGCAGGCGCAACGGTATCGGGGGCGGTTTCGGTGTTCACGGCGTGAACGTCGTCGTGGTGCAGCACGCTGTGTTCCAAAACGCGCAGGCTGCCAAACGCGCGCAAATCGGCGGACAGCTCCACGTCCTCATTCAGGCTGCGGTTCAAGGCGAAGATCGTCAGGCTTCCGTCTTCCGCAAGGGAAGAGGCGGCGTCCACCAGCGGAACCTTGTCAAAGTCCTTGCAGGCATAGACAGGGCTCTCGATCACAGGGCGGAGCGCCGTGCCGCGGCCGTATACGGACGCCTGCATCAGCGGGTAGAAAATCGTCTGCGCCCACACGCCGCCGCCCGTGCGCGTCATAATCGGCGCGATGACGTTGACCAGCTGCGCCATACAGGCGATCTTCACACGGTCCGCGTTGCGCAAAAGCGTAATCAGCAGCGCGCCAACCAAAAGCGCGTCCTCAAACGTATACACGTCCTCCAGCAGCGGCAGGGCGCGGCCCCAGCGGTCGCTCTTGTGCAGCTGCTGGTCCTGCTCGTTGGAGTGGTACCACACGTTCCATTCGTCAAACGAGAGGTTGATTTTCTTCGCATTGCGTTTCTTGGCGCCTACGGCGTCGCAGATAGCGACGACCTCTTTAATGAAGGCGTCCATATCCAGGCTGCGGGCGAGGAAATTCGCCGTATCGCCGTCGCGGTTGCCGTAATAACGGTGGAGGCTTAGGTAATCCACGTTTTCATAGCATTCGGTAAGCACGTCGTACTCCCACGTGCCGTAGGTTTTCATTTCCCGGTTGGAGGAACCGCAGGCGACCACCTCGATGGAGCTGTCCACCCATTTCATCACCTTGGCGGCCTCGTTGGCCGTGCGCCCGTACTCGTAGGCGGTTTTGTGGCCGATCTGCCAGGGGCCGTCCATCTCGTTGCCCAGGCACCACAGCTTGATGCCGAACGGCTCCTTCGCCCCGTTTTTCACACGCAGATCGCTGTAGTGGCTGCCGGAGGGATGGTTGGCGTACTCCACCACGTTTCGCGCCGCGTCCACGCCGCGCGTGCCGAGGTTGACGGCGTACATCACCTGGGTGTTCGCCTCTTTGGCCCAGGCCGCGAACTCGTGCAGGCCCACTTCGTTGGTCTCGGTGGTATACCAGGCCAGATCCAGCCGGCGGGGGCGGCTTTCGCGGGGGCCTACGCTATCCTCCCAGTTGAAACCGGATACGAAGTTTCCGCCCGGGTAGCGCACGATGGGCACGTTCAGTTTACGTACCATCTGCAGCACGTCCCGCCGGAACCCGTGCCCGTCCGCGGTGGGGTGGGTCGGCTCATAAATGCCGCCGTACACCGCGCGTCCCAGATGCTCGATAAAATTGCCGAAGATGCGTTCGTCGATTTTCCCGATGGTAAAATCCCTGTCCAGAATCATCCGCGCCGTTTTCATGTTCATTTCCCCTTCTTCCGGTTCCGTTGGCAGTTCCGGGCCGTTTCGCCGTTTCGCGGTGCGCGCGGGTGGGTTGGCCGCCCCGCGCCGCCGGGTTGCTGGCTCGTGGGCGATGAAGCAGCTGATCCGTTTGCATGGCTTCCCCGCGCCGCCGGGTTGCTGGTCCGTAATGCCGTTCCGGTTCCTTTTATGTTTAGGTTTCCCTAAATTAATTAGTGCTCTCCCTAATCTATTGTGACAATACCGCAGCTCCCCGCTTTTGTCAATGGTTTTTTCACCCGTTTCCCCGAAATTCAAGGGGCAGAGGCGCTTTCCGGCGCGTCGGCCCGGCTTCGATTTCGCTCGTTTTCTCCATCATATATTACAAAAATATTTCAATTTATTAATTATTTGCTTATATATTACTTGATTGTTAGTTTTTTCTATGCTATTATTAATGTGATTTCTGTTATCCTGTAACAGAAAGAAGCGGAAACCTCTTCCCGTGTACGAAAACCGGGGAACCCGAGCGGGGAAAACACACCAGCGGAGCGCACAAAGGCAAGGTGAGCGCAATCAAAAGCGTACTGATGGTTGGAAACGACGGAGCTTTTCTTGTGGAGCTCATGCAGAAGTTTTACAAAGAAGGCTGGCATATTGATCTGTTGTCCGAGCGGGCCGTGCAAAGCCGCCTGCCCGGGGAAGTGGAGCAATATGTGTTTGCGTACGCCAGCGCAAGCGTTCAGGAGCTGATCGAAAGCTGCACGCCCCAGCTGGTGATTTTCGCCGGCGCTTACGACGTGTGGGCGCAGGAGAACAAGGAAGCGAACGCCACGGAAACGGGCGCGTTCATCGCGGGCCTGAACAATATTCTGGTGAGCGCCGGCAAGGCCGGGGTTGCTCAGTTTGCGTACCTTTCTTCCAACGCGGTGTTTGAAACGCCGTCCGCCCGGGATATTCCCGAGGACGCCGAGCTGACGCCGAAAACGCCAGCGGGGCTGCGCATTGCGCAGGGCGAAACGGTAGCCGCCGCCTTCGGCCGGTATTCGGAGATGGAGGTTACGGTAATCCGTGTGGGAGACCTGTTCTGCATCCCCCGCAGCCAGGAGGAGTGCGTGGACCGGTATACGCAGCTGTGCCTGAGCGCGCTTCTGACGGGAACCGTTACCGTGAACGCCAAACGCATCAGCGCGCCGCTGTTCGTAAGCGACGCCGTGTTTGCCATTTACCTGATCCTCACCGGGGAGAAGCGCGGCGCGCCGGTTTACCATCTGGCGGCCAGCGAGGAAGCCGACGAGGAGGACGTCGCCCAGGCGATTCGCCGCACCTTCAGCAAGCCCGTTACCATTGTTGACCAGACGACCGGCGTGACCGACCGCCGGGTGCTTTCCGCCGCGCTTGCGGCCCAGGAATTCCAGATTACGCCGCGCATGGGGTACGAGCGGGCGATTGCCATCATCGTCGCCTACATGGAGGAGCACCGTAAAAATTACGGCGTGCTCAAGAAACGCGGCCTGAAAGACCGCCTCAAGCGGGCGCGCACGGGCCTTGGCAGCGCGTTTCCGTTTCTGGAATGCATCGCGTATTTCCTCCTCGCTTTTTTCCTGAACAGCCTGCGCGGCGAGATCGCACTGTTCAAACAGGTGGATTTCTTCCTGCTGTACGTGTTCCTGTTCGCCATCATGCGGGGGCGCACCATGGCGATCGTCGCGTTCTGCCTGGCGGTGTTCGGGCATTATCTGGCCCTGTCGCAGACGCAAAGTTTGCTGGGGCTGCTGATCAGCGTGGACAGCTATGTTTGGATCGTGCAGGTTTTCGTGATCGGCATCTTCACCGGGTACCTGCGCGACAAGCTGACGCTCAGCCGCCAGGAAGGCCTGGAAAACGAGCGGTATCTGCAGGCGCGGCTGGACGAGATGACCGCCATCAACGCAAGCAACGCGAAAATCAAAAACCATTACGCCGCCCGGATCGTGAACAGCGACGAAAGCGTGGGCTGGTTTTACGACGTGATCACCGAGCTTGACAACGCCGAAAACGGCGAGGTTGTATTCCGCGCCGTACAGCTTCTAAAGCGCCTCATGGGCACGGAGCACGTTGCCGTTTACACCATGAACGGCGCGGCGTACTGCCGCCTGTCCGCGGCGACCTCCACCCGCGCGACCGAGCTTGGCAAGTCCATCCACATCCCCTCCCACCCGGAGCTGTTTGAGCCGCTGTTGTCCAAAAACTACTACTTCAACCCGGAAATCGTATCCGATCTGCCCTCGATGGCCAGCAGCCTGGTGGGCGAAAAGGGCGACGACCGGTTGTTCATCTTCCTGTGGGACATGCCCTTTGACAGGAAAAACCTGCACTACTCCAATCTTTTAAAGGTTGTGGGTACGCTGATCTACAACGCCACGGCGCGCTCCGCCCGGTATATGGACGCGCTTGCCTACAAACGCTTCGTGCCCGATACGCAGCTATTGACCAAGGATGCGTTTGCGGAGATGGCGGGCGTGTACCAGAAGGTAGCCGAGATGGGGCTGACGCAGTTCCACATGCTGAAAATCAAGCTCGGCCCGGACGTTTCACTGCAGGAAATGGACCGCAAAATTCACGAGTGCATCCGCCAGACCGATTTCGTGGGAATGCTGAAAAAGAAAAAGATCGGCCTGCTGCTGCCCAACTCCACCGAGATCGACGGCCAGGTTGTGAAGGACCGGCTGCAGGCCGCGGGGATTACCGCCAAAACCTACGATCCCGACAAGCTTCTCAAGGTCGCGGCCGACGGCGAAACAGCGGTGCCCGGCAGCGGCGTACCCTTCAAGGAACGCCTGGAAAACCTGACCCAGCCGCAGAAGGAAGACGTTTCCGATAACCGGGTAGCCTAACCGCGCGGCGGGGCGGAAGCGGGAATTTCCGGGCCGGAAGTTTGCGATAAGGGGTTGGCGCAATGGAAGCCGCGGGAGAAAAGGTGACGCTTGTACTGATCGGGCTGAACTGCCTTACGGCGGTCGGCCTGTTTATCGTTGCCCTGCTGCGCAGGGGCGGCGTGCGGCGCACCTATCTGCTGTATGCCTGGTTTACGCTGATCTGCCCCGTGGCCGGGCCGCTGCTATTGTCGCTGGGGCGCCTGATCGGGGTCACCTTCCACGCCAAGCGCGTGAACATGGCGGATATCAGCTTTTCCAGAATCCGGGAGCAGGCCGTGCAGCCCCCCGACCGGGAAGCGGAGCTGAACTATGTGCCCTTGGAAGACGCCGTGGCGTTTGCGGATATCGCAGACTTGCGCAGGCTTTTGATCAACATCCTGAAAAGCGGCGACCGGGACATGCTCGTCAGCGTCGCGCGCGCCATCAACAATCCGGACACCGAGGTTTCCCATTACGCGGCCACCGCCGTGCTGGATACGCTGTCCGATTTCCGGGTCAGCCTGCACGATTACACCCAGCGCCTGCGCTCGGACCCCGACAACGTAAAGACCAACGTGTTTATTCTGGAGTATACCTACCAAATTCTGCGGATGAACGTCATGAACGCCGAGGAACAGGAAGCCACCATCCGCGTGGAAAACGAGATCCTTGAAACCCTGTTCACGCATAACCTGTGGTATATGAAGGACGAGTATTATCTTTGGATCATCGACCTGCTGATCTCCGTGCGGGATTTTGACGCGGCGGAGCATTGGGTGGCGCGGGCCACGCAATACCAGCGCGGGCAGCTTGGCGCTTATAAGGCGCGGCTGCACCTGTACTATGCCCGGCAGGATTCCACGGCGTTTTTCAGCTGCGTGGCGGAGCTGCAGGGCGCGGGCGTGCCCGTGGATAAGGAGCTGCTCGATCTCATCCGCGCGTATGGCCCGCGGGCCGCGCAGTTTGCCGCCGACGCGCGGGTTGGGGGGAACGCGCCGTGATGAACAAACGCATTTTGTTTTCCATCCTGCTGATTTTTCTCGTGCTGTTCCTTTTGTTTATGTTCTCCGCGCTCTCCTCGAACATGCTCACCAAGCCCGGAACCAACAGCCGCGATCAGGCGGCGACGGCGCAAACCGCCGGCCCCGCCCTGATGCAGGACGCGTTTGCCGTGAACGGCGATACGGCGCAGGCGGCGCAGGCGCAGACGCTCGCGGCCGCAAACCCGCTCGCGGTGCTGGTTGGCACGGCGGAAAGCGAGCTGAACGTATTCAAAGAATGGTGCGTGTACAACAAGTATGCGTATACCGTTTATCAAACCTGGCCCGACGCGGACGCCCTGACCGGCGCAAGCGTGCTGCTGTGCGGGCGCATGCAATACAGCGCGGAAACGGCGCAAACGCTGCAAAGCTACGCGCAAACCGGCGTGCCTCTGGTGTTTACGAGGCTGCCGGAGTACGCGGCATTGGCCGCGAACCCGGCGCTGGCGGATTGTTTCGGCATCGCAGCGTGCGTGGACCCTGCGCGCGAAGTGGATGGGCTCAAGCTATTTGCCGATTTTTTCCTCAGCAAGGAACGCATCTATGAAGCCGGGGATTTTTACGGCGATCTGGACGATACGCAAACCCCCGTCCCCTACTACACGCTGCGTACCGGCTATGAAGGGTACATGGTGGGCCTACTGAACGATCAGGAAGCGCTCGGCATTCCAAACGAGAAGCTGCCGACGCTGCTTTGGCGGACCGTGACCGGAAACTCCCAGGTGTTCGCGGTGAATACGGACCTGTTCGACGGCGAACGGATGCTGGGCGTGATCACGGCGTTCTTGTCCGCCGCCAACGACTGGACCCTGTACCCCGTGGTCAACGCCCGCGCGATCGTGATGACGGATTTCCCCTTCCTGTCCAACGAGAACGCCGAAACCATGCGGCAAAGCTACAGCCGTGATACGCTGGGTTTCCAGCGGGATATCGCCTGGCCCAACGTGATTAAAATCTTCCGCAACTACGGCGCGGTTCCCAACTTCTTCGTTTCGCCGCAGCTGGATTACGAAAACACGGAAAGCTTCGCCGCCGGCGATCTGACCCTGTACTGGAAGCAAATTCAGGGGCTGAACGGCTCGATCGGGCTCTCGCTGATGCAGACGTCCGGGCTGACGCTTGCGCAGGTGGCGCAGGACGCGCAGGCGCATTTCCAAAGCGAGCTGCCGGACTTCCGGTTTTACGCCGCCTACGCGGGCGCGTTCACGGACGCGCAATGGGACGCCTTCCTGGCCTCCGGCGGCAACGAGCTGCTGGGCGAGCTTTCGCTATTGCTGTTCCCCTACCGGGACGGCCGCGCGGTGTTTACCTTCACGGGCGGGCAGGTGCTTTCCGCGTTGATGACCGCGGACGGCTTCCGACACGAAACCGCGGATGATTTACAGCTGATTTCCTTGATGACCGCGCTTGGCTACGGCGCGCAGCATGTGGATATGGACCGCGCGCTGCTGCCCCAAAGCGACGCGGACGACTGGAGCCGCTTGAGCGTGCTCTGGTCCAGAGGCGACACCTATCAAAGGGACTTCGCCGCGTTTGAGAACACCTCCGTGTACGGGCTGGAAGCCCGCGTGCGCAGCATGTTATCCTCCAACTTCCATTGTGCGCGCGAAGGAAATACGCTGCGCCTGACCGCCGACCCGTTCCCGGGCGAGCTATGGTTCGTGCTGCGCCTGCACGGCGAAACGGTGCAAGCCGTTACCGGCGGCGAAGCCACCCGGCTTTCGGATACGGCCTGGCTGATCCGCCTGACGCAGGCGAGCGCGGAGATCGCTATTGCGCGCACGCACGTGCTGCTGCCGCCGGGCGCGCAGGAGGGCGGCAAACGATGAAAATCTGCATTATCGCCGAGGGCTGCTATCCCTACGTGGTCGGCGGCGTATCCAGCTGGATCGATTCCCTTATCCGCGCCTTTCCCCAGGCGGAGTTCAGCCTGGTTGCCATCGTGGCCGGGCGGAAAACCCGCGGCAAGTTCGTATACGAGCTGCCCGAAAACCTGACGTCCGTCACGGAAGTCTATTTGCAGGACACGGACTGGAACCTGCGCAAAAAGCTGGGCAGCCTCCCGCGGCTGAGGCTTAAGGAGCGCGAATGGGAAGCCCTGCGCACGCTGGTGATGGACGAGAAGATTGACTGGGACGGCGTCTTCCGCCTGTTCCGCAGCGGGGACATATCCATCGACCGTCTGCTGATGAGCTTTGAGTTTTACGAGATCATCAAGGCATACTACCTGAAAAAATACCCGACCCTCGCCTTCACGGATTTTCTGTGGACGATGCGCTCGGTCTATATGTCGCTGTTCATCGCGCTGCAGTGCAGGCCGCCGGAAGCGGACGTGTACCACTGCATCGCCACGGGCTACTCCGGCGTGATCGGGAGCCTTGCCAAGGCGGCCGCGCCGGACAAGGCGCTGCTGTTGTCCGAGCACGGCATTTACACGCGCGAACGCGAGGAAGAGATCATCAAGGCCAAGTGGGTGCAGGGCATCTATAAGGATATCTGGATTGAACAGTTCCGCAAAATGTCCCGCTGCGCGTACGAAGCCGCCGACCAGGTGACGGCGCTGTACATGCAGGCGCGGGAGATGCAGGTGGAGCTTGGATGCCGGAAGGAAAAAATCACGGTCACCCCGAATGGTGTGGATGTGAAGGCGTTCGAAGGCATCGCGCAAAAGGAAGACAACGACCCCTATATCAACGTAGGCGCGTTCGTGCGCGTAACGCCGATCAAGGACATCAAAACCATGATCAGCGCGTTTTACTACGCGCAGCGGCAAAACCCGAGGCTGAAGCTGTGGATTATGGGCCCCGACGACGAGGACGAAGCCTACGCCGCGGAATGCCGCCAGCTTGCCGCCTCGCTGCAGGCCGAAAACATCGTGTTCACAGGCCGCATCCAGACGACCGATTACATCGGGAAAATGGATATGACCCTCCTGACGAGCATCAGCGAAGGGCAACCCCTGACGATTTTGGAAAGCTTCGCCGCCAAAAAGCCCGTGATCGCCACCAACGTAGGCAACTGCAAGGGTTTGATCTACGGCGAGGCGGACGATTTCGGCGCGGCGGGCATCGTTTCGCCGGTGCTCAACGTTACGCAGATCAGCCAGGCGATCCTCACCCTCGCCGGCAACGATTCCCTACGCGAAACCATGGGTGAGATCGGATACCGGCGGCTGCTCAGCCGCTACACCCTGCAGGACATGGTACGCTCCTACGACCGGATCTATTCCACCCTCGCCGGCGATCCCTCGCAAAGCCGCCCGGAGAGCCCGAAAGGCAGGTAGGAACAGCGCATGGCAGGCATCGGACTGCAACTCAACCGAATCTTCAAAAAGCGGACGATCACCTCGTCGATCTACGGGATCGCGTATAGCGTCAACTACGCGATCGGCCCGATGCTCACGGTGATCGGCTGCCTGCTGCTGATGTATACGGTGCTCGGCTTCCAGGAGGTGCGCTATACCGAAAGGGAGCTTTTCTCCAGCACCATCCTCTACATTTTCATCTTCTCGCTGCTGACCACCAGCCCGTTCAACTCCACCCTATCCAAGTACATGACGGACGAAATCTATCTCGACCAGTTCGACGACGTGCGCGCCTGCGCGATCGTCGGCATAACGCTGAACCTGACCTTATCCTCGCTGGTCGCCGTCCCGTTTTACCTGCGGGTGCTGCTCGTGGGGCAGGTGCCCGCCTACTATGTGTTTACAAGTTTCGTCGCCTTCCTGTCGCTGACGTTGATTTTCTCGGTGATGATCTACAACTCCATCCTGAAAAACTATAAAAAGATCGCCTGGTATTTCACCGCGGGGATGACGGTTACGTTTCTGTTGTCGCTGCTGTTTCGCTTCGCGCTTCATTTCAGCATTACCTACAGCATGCTTTTGGCGCTTGCGATCGGCTTTCTGATGATCGCGGTGCTGGAGTTTTCCAACGTCCTGCGCTATTTCCGCAAAAACAGCTACAACTATGCCGGGCCGCTCAAATACTTCGTCAAGTACTGGCATTTCACGGCGGCGAACTTCCTGTACATCTTCGGCCTGTTCGCCCACAACTTCGTATTCTGGACCGTTCCGTGGCACCTGGTGGTGGCTAAAAGCTACGTCAGCAACCAGGCGTACGATATGGCCTCGTTCATCGCGATGTTCGTCAACATTTCGGGCAGCATTTTCTTCCTGACCAACGTGGAAATGCACTTTCACGAGCGTTATGCCGATTACCTGAACGGCGTCATCAACGCCCGGCTGGACCGGATTGAGGAAGCCAAAAACCGGATGTTCCGCACGCTTTCCTCGCAGCTGGTGTCCCTGGTGCAGATGCAGTTCATCGTGTCCGTGATCCTGTTCCTGCTGACGTACGCCTTCCTGCCGGTGCTGGGCTTTTCCGGGCTGACCATGCAGATTTTCCCGCTGCTGGCGGTAGGGTACTTCATGTCCTACATCATGTACGCGTGCATCCTATTCTTATACAGCTTCAACGACACACGGGGGTCGCTGATCGCAAGCCTGCTGTTTGCGGCCATCTCGCTGGGCGCGTCGGCGCTGACCACGCGGCTGTCCCCGGAGTGGTACGGCGGCGGGTTTGCGCTGGCGGCGCTGACCGCGTTTATCTACCTGTTCTTCCGGCTGCGCTGGCTGGAAACGAATATCGACGCCTACATTTTCTGCACGGGCACCATCATGGAGCCCGCCAAAACCCGCAAACCGCCGGACGTCGTTTACCGGCGCGGCGGGGAGAACAAGCGCAGCTGACCGGCGCAGCCGACAGGCACAGCAAGGCAAAGGAGTGGCCGTTTATGTCTATCTTGCTCAGGGGAATGATCTTCGCATCCGGGCTGCTGTTGATTTTGGCAACCCTCCGCAGCCTGATCCGCCGCGGATTCTCGGAATGGCAGAGCCTGTTCTGGATTTTCTCCGGGGCGGTGCTCATGCTCATCAGCCTGTTCCCGTCGATCGCGTATCTGCTGGCGGACGTATTCGGCGTGGACTATGTGCCGTCCATCTTCTTCGCCATCGCCATCATTCTGGCCATGTACGGCATATTCTACTGCTTCAAGGCCATCACCACGCTGCAAAACCGCATGCAGGAGCTGGCGATGCAGGTTGCCATCCTGAACCAGGAAAACGACGCCCTGCGCGGCGGCCAGCCGGCGATCGACGCAACCTGCGCGTCCCAGCCGGGACGCGATACGGCGCAGCAGTAGTTTGCGGCGGACAGGGAGCATCCGGCGGTTCAACCGGACAAACGGCATAGCGCGCATGGCGAAAGAGGGATGCACATGAACGAGGTTCTGATCCTGATCCCGGCATATAACGAGGAAGAATCAATCGGCACGCTGCTTAATAAGCTGCAGGCAGCGCGGACGATGGACTACGCAGACGTTCTGGTGATTAACGACGCATCCGCGGATCAAACCAGCCGGATTGCCAGACGGTATCCCATAACGGTGATCGACAATATTTTCAACCTTGGGTACGGCTCGGCGCTGCAGCTGGGTTACAAGTACGCAGCGAAGAAAGGGTACCGCTACGTTATTCAGATCGACGCGGACGGCCAGCACGACGTCAGCAACATACAGGACCTTTACGACCGTCTGCGCACCCGGGATGCAAACGGGTTTCTGCCGGATATCGTAATCGGCTCCCGCTTTTTGGAAAGCAGCCGCTCCTTCCCCATTTCGCGGGTGAAGAAGCTGGCAATCCAGATGTTCCGCTGGATCGTGCTTCGCATTTCCGGCGCGCCGATTCTCGACCCGACCTCCGGTCTGCAGGGCCTCAACTGCCGGGCGTACCACTACTATTCCCAGTTTCAGAACTTCAATTTCGTCTACCCGGACGCCAACATGATCATCCAGATGATGATGCTGGGGTTCCGCGTGGTGGAAATCCCATCGGTCATGCACGAGCGGGAAGCGGGCGTCAGCATGCACGCGGGGCTGATCCGGCCGCTGATCTACATGATGGTGATGCCTTTGAGCATGTTTTCCATCTACTTCCGGGTGAAGAAGGGTATTCAAAAGCAGGCTACGCAATTTGCGGGCGGGGCGGCGGATGCGGAGGATGGTTCAACCGATGCAAAACCAACCGGAGCCGCGTAAAGCGCGCTGGAAGGCGGCACGCCTTGCCGAGGTGTGCGCCGTGCCGCCCAACCCGTGGCGGGGGCTGTACGCCATCTATCCGTTTACGATCGACGGCGAAGCGGCGCAGCTGCCCCCCTTACGGCAGGAGCATTCCCTAAGCCTGGTGGAGATTAACCTCGTCCGCTACCGGGACGGGGCGATCCATGAGGCGGGGCTTCAGCAGATCCGCCGGATACTTTCCTGGTTTGAGGACCAGCGGCAGGAGATGATCCTGCGGTTTTTGTATGATCTGGAGGGAAACGGCCTGAAAAACGAGCCGCAGAACCTTGAGATCATTCAGGGGCATATGCGGCAGCTGGCGCCCGTCATCCGCCGGTTCGCCCCCCGAATCTTTACGCTGCAGGGCCTGTGGATCGGCAGCTGGGGTGAAATGCACGCAAGCCTGCACACGGGCGCAAGAAGCATGACGGCCCTTGCCGGCGCGCTGGACGAGGCGGCGGACCGTTCGCTGTTCCTTGCCGTGCGCTGCCCCAACCAGTGGCGGGAAATACTGCAGACCGCCGATCCGCCGCCCCCGTCCGCAAACCCGTTCGGCGGCAGGCTGGCCGCGCGCCTGGGCCTGTACAACGACGCGATCCTCGCGTCCGATACGGATTTGGGCACCTACGGCCAGGCAAGCGCAGCGTATACGCCGCAGCATGGCGTGAAGCTGAACCGCGAGGAAGAGCTGCAGTTCCAGTACAAACTGTGCGCTGGCGTGCCCAACGGCGGCGAGCTGATCTACGGCGACGGCAGCTTTACCCTCCCGGACATCTACCGCGCGTTCCGCCTGATGCGGCTGTCGTACCTGAACGCGGACTTCGATATGCAGGCCGTCGTCAATCTGCGCACCAAGGAAAACATTGCGCGCAGCCGCGCGTGGCGCGGCGCCGACGCGTATACGTACCTCACCGCGCACCTTGGCTACCGCTACTGCGTACGCAAGGTTGCCGCGCGCCCGCGCCACGGCGGCGTAACCGTGAACGTGCAGCTGAAAAACACCGGGTTCGCCCGCTGCTATTTCCCGCTGGAGGCGGCGCTGTATCTTCGTAAGCCCAACGGGGAAACGGCGCTTGCCGTGCGCATCCCCGCGGACACGCAGCGTATCCAGCCGGGAGAAACCCACTGCCTGGCGGCGGAGCTCGATACCCGAAACGTGCCGCAGGGAAGCTATCAGCTGGACCTGGAGCTGCGCGACCCACGCAGCGGCAAGCCCGTGTATCTGGCGACCGCCGCTCGGGGTTGTCAGGTCGGGCAGGCGCTGCCGCTGGGAACGCTGCGCGTACGCCGCTGAGCGGGAATGAAACCCCCGCGCCCATCAATGCCGGAAGGAGACGCCGTATGCCAGATTTGAGCTTACACATCGTGCTGATCGCCAGGGAAAGTACGTCGCTGCGCCTGCAGCATACCCTGGACAGCGCCCTTTCGCAGACCTACGAGCCCAAAACCGTATGGGTGGTCAACGCCAATCCGACCGACACGCAGTTTTCACTGGGGCTTCTGGAAAACCTGCGGCATTACCCCATGGTGCGGCTGTTGCCCATCGCCGGGCAGGGCACGGAATTTGCGATCCGCAACAGGGTGCTGCAGCAGATCGAGGGCGATTTCATCGCCTTCATGAGCGACATGGATTTCTGGGAACCGGACAGGGCGGCGGCGCAGATTGCGCAGCTGGAGGAAAACCAGAACGCGGGCGCGGCCTTCGCAAACGCCCTGGAGCTGCGGGAAACGCCCAACGGCATCGTGGGCAGCGCGTTGTTTGAGCATGCCCAGCCCGATCCGGCAGAGTGGCTTTTGCAAAAGACGGTCGCCTACGGCGCGCAGGTTACCTACCGTACGGCCGTTTTGCGGGCGATGCAGGGCTTCGACGAACAGCTGCGGCTCTACGGCGATCTGGACGTGCTGGTGCGCATCGCCGGGAAACAGGACGTGGCAATTTCCCAACAGCTGACCGTGAAGGTGCACGTGCCGCCCTTGCAGGACCTGCGCGCGCAGCGTTTTGCCGATAACCGGTACCTGCTTTCCAAGCATATGGAGTTTTTCCTGCTGCACAAAAGCGCGGCGTTTGATTTCTGCCTGAGCCTGGCGCGGCAGGCGCTGGAGAACCGTAATACGCTGCTGGTGCTGGTGTATCTGATGCGGGCGGTTGTCAAGCAGCCCCTGCGCGCCGCGCTGCTGCTGGTAAAGCAGGCGGGGCGGAGGCTTTGGGCGCTGCTGCGAAAAACCACGCGCGGGCTTTTGATCCGCGCCTCCGTGCTGCGGTTGAAAAACCGCCTGTTCCGCGGGAAGGAGCCGCGCAGCCCGCGCCCGCTGGGAGAAGAGGCGCGCGGCAAGGAAACGGCGCTGACCCAGCTTCGGGAGTACGAGTTCGTACGGTTCGGCCCCATGAAGTTCATGCGGCACAAGACGCTTGCCCACGTGAAGATCCCGGATTATATCACCGTCATCCCGCGGGGTATGTTTTACGGCTGCAAACGGCTGCACACCGTGGAAATTCCCCAGACCGTCACCCGCATTGAGGCAAGCGCCTTCCAAAACTGCGAACGGCTGAAGTCCGTGCGTTTCGCGCGCGGAAGCGTTCTGGAAAGCATCGGCGCGTATGCGTTCGCCGGCTGCGTAAGCCTTACGGAACTGCAGCTTTCGGGAAGCCTGACAAGCCTCGGCCAGGGCGCGTTCGCGGGCTGCGGCAGCCTGCGCGGCCTCTCCTTCGCCTCGATGCGCGACCGGGAGGAAACCCTGGACGCGGGCTTTCCCAGCAGCCTGCGCACCCTTGCGCCCTATACGTTCGCGGGCTGCGTGAGCATGGGCCGGGTGGCGTTCCAGCCGGGCAGCATGCTGGAGACGATCGAGCCGTTTGCGCTGCTGCGCTGTGCGGGACTGGAGCTGCTGCGGATCACCGGCACCGTACATACGATCGGCGCGTACGCGCTGCACGGCTGCGTGCAGCTGGGCATCCTGGATATTCCCGCCATCGATTCCATCCAAAGCATCGGCAAACACGCGTTCGAGCACTGCCGCAGCCTGGACAACCTCTACATCCCCCACGCGCTCAAGCGCATCCGCGCCTGCACGTTTCGCGGGTGCCTGTCGCTCAAGCGGGTGAAAATACCGTTGGGCGTAAAGCGCATCGGGCGGCGCGCCTTTGCCGGGTGCAGGCTTTTGGATACCGTAACCCTGATGGACGAAACCACCGCTTACCACCGTTCCAGCTTCCCCAAAAAGACGCAGGTCTTGCCCTACAAGCCCGCGGCGCAGGCCTGAGCCCGCCGCGCGGCAGCCATCCCCGCGCAGGCGCGCTACCCACACGCAAAGCAGAGGAACCGACATGAAAAAGGTACTGTTCATCGTTAACACCATGGGCCGCGCGGGCGCGGAAACCGCGCTGATCGAACTGCTCAAAAAGATGCTCGCGCTTGCGGACGTGGAACTTTCGCTGTTTTCCCTCATCCCGCGCGGCGAGATGTTCGATAAGGTCCCGCCGCAGGTGCGCATCCTCAATCCGCGCGTCAGCAGCGGCTCCGTGTTAAGCGCCCGGGGGCGGCTGGTGATTGCCGGCAGAATGGCGCGGGCGTTTTTTTACAGGCTCACCGGGTTTCGCATGTTGCCCTATCTGCTGCGCAATGGTAAACTGCAGAAAGCCGCGGGACGCATACAGGTCGACAAGCTGCTGTGGAGGCTGCTGGCGGAGGGTACGCCGCCCCTTGCCGAGAGCTTCGATCTGGGCGTTGCCTACATCGAAGGCGCGTCGGTATATTATCTGGCGGACCGCGTGCAGGCGAAGAAAAAGGCCTCGTTCCTGCATATCGATTATACCGCCGCCGGGTATCACCCGATGATGGACCAGAACTGTTACGACCAAATCGACCGCATTTTTACGGTATCCAACGAGGCGGGCAGGCGGTTTGCGGAAATCTATCCGCAGCACGCCGATAAGCTTTCGCTGTTTCGAAACATCGTAGACCGGCAAACCGTGCTCTCCAAGGCGGAAAACGGCGAAGGCTTTGCCGACGCGTATACCGGAACCAGGCTTTTAACCGTGGGGCGGCTCGCGCGCCAAAAGGGGTACGACATCGCCGTGCGGGCCATGGCGCGGCTCGTTGCCAAGGGCTACGACGCGCGCTGGTACGTGATCGGCGACGGGCCGGAGCGCAAGGCGCTGGAGAAGCTGATCGGCAAGCTGGGCATGCGGGAGCGCTTTATCCTTCTGGGTGCGAAAGCCAACCCCTACCCCTACATCCGCGAGGCCGATCTCTACGTGCAGCCCAGCCGGTTCGAGGGCTGGGGAATTGCAGTGGAGGAAGCGCTGATCCTGCAAAAACCCGTGCTTGCCACCCACTGCACGGGCGTTACGGAGCAGATCGTATCCGGGAAGAACGGAATCCTGTGCGCGGCGGACGAGCAGGAACTGGCAACGCAGCTGGAACGGCTTGTAAGCCGCCCGGAGGAACTGCGAAGCCTATCCGCGGGAACGCTCGTACCGCCCGGCGATACGGCCGGGCTGACCCGGCTGTTGGAACTGCTTTGACAAACGGAATCAACAAAACACAGCGGAAAGGGGCGTGAGAGCCGGTGCAGGGAAGCGTGAAGAAAAATTACCTCTACAACGTCGTCTACCGGCTGTCTAGCTGCATCCTTCCGCTGATCATCACGCCCTACGTGGCGCGTGTGCTGGGCGTTGCGGACAACGGCCTGTACGCCCTTTCCAGCACGGTTGCCTGCTACTTTATACTATTTGGCAAGCTGGGGCTGGACAATTACGGCAACAGGAGCATCGCGTTCTGCCGCGACGACCTGCAAAAGCGCAGCGAGACGTTTTTTAGCATCTATGCCATGCAGCTAATCACCGCCGCGCTTGCCCTGCTGTTATACATCGGCTCGGTTCCCCTGTTTTTTGCGGCGGAACGGCAGATCTATGCCATCCAGTTTCTCTATGTGCTCTCCATTTTGTTTGACGTCAGCTGGTTTTTCTACGGCATGGAGATGTTCAAGTTCACCACCATCCGAAGCCTTGTGTCCCGCGGTATCCTGATTGGGCTGGTGTTCGTGTTCGTAAAAACCAAGAACGATCTGCCTGTTTTCACGTTCCTGATGGCGCTGAGCTTCCTATTGGAACAGGTGTTTTTGTTTCCGTTCGTGTTCCGGCACGTTAAACGCGTGCGGATCACCTGGAAGGACGTTACCCGGCATATTACGCCCAACCTGAAGCTGTTCGTGCCGCTGCTCGCGTTGAGCGTATACAACTGGATGGACAAGATTATGCTGGGCTACATGGTGAACAAGGATTCCGTAGCCTATTACAATTACGCGGAGAGCATGGTCAACTTCCCCAAGGGCATCGTCATCGCGCTGGGCACGGTAATGCTTCCCAAGCTTTCCAACCTCGTGGCGAAAAACCAGATCGACGCCTGCAAGGACGCGCTGGTCAAATCCATGAAGCTGATCGGGTTCATCAGCTGCGCGCTGTGCTTTGGCATCGCCGCCATCTCCCCCACGTTCGTCCCCCTGTTCCTGGGGCCCCAGTACAACCCCACGATCCTGTTGACGCTGGAGCTTGCCATCGTGATGATCCCCATGAGCATATCGGACGTATCGCAGTCGCTGTACCTCATTCCCTTCAAGCTGGAGCATATCTACCTGCGCTCGGTGGCGTTGGGCGCGGCGGCCAACCTGGTGCTCAACCTGCTGTTGATCACGCCGCTGGGCGCTTCCGGCGCGGTGATCGCCACGCTTTGCGCGGAGATCGTGGTGTGCGCCTACCAGCTGCGGAAAATGCGCGATATGTATTCCTTCCGCCAGCTGCTCAGCGATTTCGGCCTCTTCGTGCTATGCGGGGTGCTGATGTTCGGCGTGGTGTTCTGGATGGGCGGGCTCCCCATCCGCCCGATGCCGCTGGTGCTGCTGCAGATCGCGGCGGGCGGCGCTGCGTACCTGCTCTTGTGCTATGTGTCGTTCAAGGTGTTCCGGCAGTCCAATTATTTCACGGCCATCCTCGAAACGCTCCGCCGCAAGGGGTAGGCCGCCGCCAGATATGAGTACGGGGAGGGATGACGCCGCATGATCGAGGGTATGATCGTAGACCGGGCCGCCTATATCGTATCGTGCATACAGGTGTTCGCGGCATGCGCGGTTGTGGAGCTTTTGCTGCCGCTGTTCATGTGGCGCAATTATCTGCGGGGGAAATCCTACGGCTACCGTTTCGCCTTCTGCCTGGTCACGCAAAACGCCTATCTGATCAATTTGGTGCTGTTGCTGGGCTTCCTGAAGATCAGCAACGTATATACCATGCTTCTGGGCATCGCCGTGCAGTACGTGCTTGTGACCCGGCAGTTCCCGGGCAAGGTGAAAACGCACCGGTTTGCGGAATTCGGGCGGTATATGCGCCGCTTGCAAAACGGCACCAAGAAGCCCAAGGCGGTCTTTTACGACGGACGGCGGCTGCTTTTGGGGCAGATGAAAAAAGCGCTGCGCTGGAACGTGTGGCGGCATATCCGCGAGCATTGGGTGGAGTACCTCTTCCTGGCGGCTGCCGTTGCGTACAACGCAAGCTTTTTAACCCACAACATGAACCTGTATCACTCCGTGCAGTTTTCAGACATTCCCGTGCACCAGGCCTGGGTGTACGAGCTGGCGCAAAACGGCGTTCTGTTTGCCGACGGCATTTACCCGTTCGGCATGCACGCGATGATCTACGCCGTGCAGGCGCTGTTCTTCCTGGATCTGCGGGAAGTGATGCTTTACTTCGGCGCGTTCCAAACGGTGATGCTGGTGCTTTGCGTTTATCTGCTGGCGCGCAAGATTTTCCGCTGGAAATACTCGGCGCTGATCGCGCTGATCTTCTTCTCGCTGTTTTTAAACCAGGGCCGCTACGTGGCCTCGCTGCCGCAGGAAGCCGGCATGTTTTCCGTTACGCTGTGCGCGTATTTCTTAATCGAGTTCTTCCACACGCCGCTTGCGAAGCATACCCTTTCCAAGGACGGCCCCGTGCGCCGCTTCCTGCGCATCAACCAATACGTTTCGCGGCGCTACTTTACGGTGAACGCGCTGATGTTCATGCTGTGCGTATCGCTGACGATCGCCTACCACTTCTATACGGCGATCGCGGCCTGTTTGTTCGTCGTCGCCATCGTACTTGCCAATTTCGTAAAGGCTTTGACCAAGCGTTACTGGGTGCCGGTGCTCCTCTCCGGCGTGCTGGGCGTGCTGATTGCCGTAGCGCCGTTTGCCGCCTGCTACGTAACGGGCACGCCGTTTCAGGAGTCGATGAACTGGGCGATGACCGTGATGGAAGGAAAGAAATACGAGGGCGACAATTATCAAGCCAACTTTGAGCAGAGCCTGAGCGGCGATACGGCGCGGGACGCCGCCGCGGCGGACGGCGGCACGGCCGAAACCGGGGCCGCGGACGTTACCGCCGCGAACGCCTCCCCCCTTGCCGGGCTTTCCTTTGTGGACAAGGTGAGATTCGTTTACCACGCGATGCGCGATTACGTATCCGTTACCCTGCTGTCCGAAACCATGACGCGCCTGCTGGAGCTGTGCTTCGCCGCAGGCGTCCTGTGCGCGCTGTTGAGCCTGCCGTTCAAAAAGCTGCGGCAGTTCGGGCAGGACTACGCCGCGGTGATCCTCTATACGATGATGATCATGGTCGTAGGCGCGGCGCAGACCCTGAAAATTACCGAGATCATCGCCGCGTCCCGCGCGGGGACGTTTATCGATCCGTTCCTAGGCATCCCCTACGCCATCGCCGCGGACTTCGTGTTCGGGCTTCTGGCGGCGGCGTTCCCGCGGCGCTTCCGCCCGCTGCTTGCCCTATCGTACACGGCGGCCTGCGCTGCCCTCGTGCTTGCGGTGTTCCAGTTCAACATGCAGCACCCGTTTTTTGAGGTCAATCTGGCGTACTACAACGAACCCGAATATCTGGTGCGCCATATCCGAAAGGATTACCCCAGGGATACCTTCACCGTGATTTCCACAACTGACGAGCGCTATCCGGTGATGGACTACGGCTACCACGAAAACCTCTCCAAATTCATGAACATGGTCAACGGTAACGAGCCGGAGTTCAAAATCCCCACGCCCTACGTGTTCGTGTTCATTGAAAAGACCGTGATTCAGGACTATTACTACGGCCGCGTGGACGTGAGCCTGGATTACGCGAAAAAAGAGTTCGTCTACATGGCCGACAACCAGGATTACTACTATCAGCGGGCGGTGCTGGAATCCCAGGCGTATTACTGGGCGCGGCGCATGATGGAGCTTTACCCCAACAACGTGCACGTTTACTATGAGGACGATATCTACGTCGCCTATCTGATTGAGCAGAACCCGTATTACCTGTACGATTTCCAGATGGATTATCTGCCGGCGGAGGAACAGCCCTGATGAGCGAGCCAACCGTACTGCGCGTGGCCTATACCGCGTCCGATCCGTACGCCAAATACCTCGGCGTTTCGCTTTGCTCGCTTCTGCAGGCCAACACCTCCTTTAGCCGTGTGGAGTGCTTCGTGCCAGATAGCGGCATCCGCCCCGAAAACAAGCAAAAGCTGCTGGAAGTCGCCGCCCCGTACGGCTGCGCGCTTACGTTCCTCCCCATGCCCGATATCGCCGCAAGGCTGGGCCTCCAGGGTACGGCGGCCAAAGGCGCGGCCATGTACGCGCGGCTGCTGCTCCCCGCCGTGCTGCCGGACGCCGTGGACAAAATTCTCTATCTGGACTGCGATACCGTTGTGGCGGACGACCTTGCCGCGCTTTGGAACACGCCGCTTCCAAACGCCTACCTTGCCGGCGTACAGGACACCATCGACGCCGTTTTCCACAAGGCGATCGGGCTTGCGCCCGAGGTGCCCTACCTGAATGCGGGCGTACAGCTGATTAACCTGAAACGCTGGCGCGAGGAAAACATGGAGGAGCGGTTCAAGGCGTTTATCCGGAAATTTCAAGGACAGGTGCCCTTTCACGATCAGGGGCTCATCAACGGCGTTTGCGGCGCGGACAGGGTGCTGCTGCCCGTGCGCTATAACCTGACGTCCAACCTGTATTCCTACTCCGCGCAGACCATCCGGCGCATCTATTTCCTGGATCGCTTCTATTCCCAGCAGGAGCTGGACGAAGCCAAGGCCGCCCCGGCCATCCTCCACTTCACCTCCGGCCTGGTGGGCCGCCCGTGGGAAGAGGGCTGCACGCACCCCGAAAAAGAGCGCTACCTGCGCGCGAAACAATGCACGCCGTGGGCACAGGAACCCCTCGCCCCGCGCACGCTAGCGCCGGGCACGCGCGCGTTTGCGTTTTTCTTCCGCCACGCGCCGCGCCCTCTGTTTGAAACCGCGTACCGCGCGCTGGGCGGCCTGCGGCGCCTGAAGCGCTGAAGCGGCGCGCACGCGAAAACCCGCGTCCGGCGCGCGCGCCGGACGGCTTCCCGCTGCCAAGCCGCCGAAGGCTGACCAAACGCAATGCACGCAAAACCCCCGCACAAATGCGCGGGGGTTTTGCGTATCCGTTCCAGGCACGCGGCGCTACGGCGCCATATGCCCCGGCGAACGGCGGGGCGCGCAGGGGGCGCATCCACGGATCAGGCGCGCGCATGGCGCCGCGGTTCCGGCATTCTCGGACAGCCCCGCGGGTACGCCGCCGCCGCAGCGCGTTCAAGGCGAGGGAGCTGCCAAGCGCGGCGGCGGTGCACGGCCGCGGAACGGAACCAGGGCTGCGGCCCCGACGTGGAATTACTCGTAACGTTACTGTAAAACGCGCATGCCCGCCCCGCCGCCGCGGAAGCCGGCGGGCGGCGCAGGCCGGGTTGATCAGCCGCCGCGGCGTAACCGCCGGGGCGCTTTTCCAGCGCCTTCTTCATTGTTCAATATAGGCAGAATAGAAGCGAAAACGTTGTTCGTTTTTTAAGAAAACCCCTTGACATCTCCTTGCGGTGTGTTACTATGATGCTATGCAATGGCTGTTCCACACATACGTTGAATCGAATATCTAACCGTTTCCCCCCGCCGGAGAATACGCATTATTTTGGTGTTTAGCCAGGAAGGCTTAACATAGAATAATTTAATGGAGGGCAAACTATGAAAATCGCAAAACGTTTCGTGTCCTTTGTATTGGTCACATTGCTTTTGTCGAGCATCGTTGTGGCCGGTACCGCCGCCGAGTACGAAAGAGTAGTCGTCACCTATACCTGTCCGCAGGTCGTGGCAGGCTATGACTATAACACGGGCGACGAGTACAGCAAGTTCATCCTGGACAAATTCAACTTCGAGTTTCAGGGCACAAACGTGCCTTGGGGCGATTGGGTCAACATGCTCAGCACGTGGATCATGGCGCAGGACATGACCGACGTTGCCATTTTCAACTACACTGACAACACGGCAGCGGACGCCGCCAAATTCGTGGAGCAGGGCCTCTTAAAGAAGCTGCCCGACGATTGGAAAACCCGCTGGCCCAATGTAGCCGCTGTTTACGCGACGACCTCGCTGGGCCCGATGCTGGAAGAGATGTTCGGCGGAACTTACTTCATCCCGCGCGCCAGGTTCTACTATAACCTGCCCGGTGATCCCCTGGCCAACCACTGGTCTTTGTGGATTCGGTCGGACTGGGTTACCGCCGTTGGCAAAGAAGTGAAAAACCACTACACCATCCCCGAAGTGCTGGAAATCGCAGCCCTGATTAAGGAACAGGATCCCGGCCAGATCGGCGCCGCGCTGGCTCCGATCTCCATGACCACCGAAAACGCCGCGAACTTCTTCCTCCGGGCCAACAGCACCTATTGGGACTCCTTCTACAAAGATGCAGACGGCAAGTACGTATGGGGCGCCGCCTCGGATGATACCCTTGAGGGTCTGAAACTCTGGTATGAAGCGTACAGCACCGGCCTGCTGGATCCGGAATTCTACCTCCTCAACTACGAAAAGGACATGGAGAAATTCCAGACTCTGGGCACCGCCGCCATCTCCTATCTGGGTGGGCAGACCGCGGACGTTCAAAACTATCGTACCATTTTTGAAATGCGCACAGGGATTAAGAGCGATGCTTTCGGATTGGCGACCCTTCTGGGCGTGGATGGCAACTATCACCAGAGAGACCTGATCAACTTCTGGGGCGCGGTTTGCTTCAGCCCCGATGTGGACGACGCGGTATTCGAACGCTGGATGGACCTGATGGAATTCACCGCCAGCCCGGATGGCTACCCCGGAACGCAGATGGGCATCAAGGGCGTGGACTGGGACCGCAATGCGGACGGCTCCATCGTTTCCATGGTAGAGCCCGGAACGCTGCTTGCCGGCGCGGTCGGCGAAGCGAAGTACCCCAGCCTCGGCCACGTGCTCGGTTCTGTGATCCTGTGGGACGACCTTGCATTTGACAACCCCAACATCGGCGAAGCCTACCGTAACGAGTCCAAAGCGCTGTATGCAAACCGCTATGAGTTCAGCACCCCCGAGACCTTCGTCAAGGTGGACTGGAACCTCTGGCTGCATAACACCGAAGCGCTGCGCAGGGCCAAGGGCATCGACTACAAGACCGAGTTTGCCAACATGGTCACCACCGCCACAAGCGAAGAGAACCTGGTAGAGCTTTTCAACAACTGGGTAGCGTCCCAGGCTGCCATCATTCAGCCCGTGTTGGATGAACTGAACCAGTAAACCCGGGTTTCGCGTCTACCACTTGATGATCGTACGAAGCTTTTGCCCGGGACGGTTCGCTGTCCCGGGCAAAAATCTCTATCGTAAAGGATTTGAAGACATGGCTGCATCATCAGTAGGTTCCAAAAGCCGCCCGGTGAAAGGGTATTTTCGAAACACGGGCAAGCTGATTATCAAGCACAAGGAAAAGTATGTGCTCGTTGTGCCCGGGTTGGTATGGTATATCATTTTCGCTTATATTCCCATTTTCGGGTTAACGCTGGCATTCAAGCAGTACGTTGCAAAGCTCGGCCTGTTCGGCAGCCCCTGGATCGGCATGTACAACTACAACAACGTGTTTGCTGATCCGGCGTTTCTGCAATCTATTTTTACAACGTTAAAGATCAACGCGGGCAGGCTCTTGTTTGTTTTCCCCTTCCCCATCCTGTTTGCGCTGATGATCAACGAAGTGCGCCTTGGGCGGTCCAAGAAGGTGCTGCAATCCATTTTCACCTTCCCGCACTTCCTTTCCTGGGTAATCGTGGCCAGTATCATGATCAGCGTTCTGGGGCAGCGAGGGATGGTAAACTCCTTCCTGGGCGGTGTGTTCAATACCAAGCCCATCAGCTTTCTGGGCACTCCTTCGTATTTTCTGCCTGTGGTTTACGTAACCGATATCTGGAAAACCGCCGGATGGAGCGCGATTATTTACATGGCCTCCATTTCGGGCATTGATATCGAACAATACGAGGCCGCCGAAATTGACGGCGCCTCACGCATGCAGCGGATGTGGTATATCACGCTGCCGGGCATTAAGCCTACCATTTTCGTTTTGTTTATCCTTGCTGTGGGTTACCTGATGTCTGGCGGTTTCGACCAGATCTTCAACCTCAGCAACCCGGCCACCATCCGTGTGGCGGAAACGCTGGACATGTATATTTACCGCATCACGTTCCGCGGCTCCGTTGACTTCTCATTCTCCGCCGCGGTAGCGCTCATTCGCTCTGTGGTGAACCTGCTGCTGCTGTTTACAGCCGATCGCTTCATGAAGCGCGTCGGCGGTTCCGGCCTGCTGGCTTAATGCGAAAGGAGCTGACCCTGATGACGGCGCAAAAAATCCACCGCGGTTTCCGCAACCGCTTCGAACTGCTGGACGCCATTATTTTGCTGTTTCTGCTGCTCATGGCCATCATGATCGTTCTCCCGGTCCTGAACGTTTTGGCAACGTCCTTCGCCTCCCAGAAGGAAGCCGCGGAAAAACCGCTGATGCTGTTTCCCTCGCAGCCGACGATCGACAATTACTACCGGCTGTTTCAGGATCCGCGCATTGTGATCGGGTATAAAACGACAATGCTGATCCTCCTGCTGGGCGTGCCCATCAACATGCTGCTGACCACCAGCCTTGCCTACGGCCTATCGCGCACGAATTTCCCGGGCAGCAAGCTGATCTTCTACGCGGTGCTTTTAACCATGCTGTTCAACGGCGGCATCGTTCCTCTGTACCTGCTGATGCTGCAGCTGGGTTTAACCAAGTCCCTCTGGTCGGTGATCCTTGCGTATGGGGTGAATACGTTCTATTTCATCATCATGCGCACGTACATGACCACGCTTCCGGACTCGCTGATTGAATCCGCCAAAATTGACGGCGCGGACGAAGTGCGGATCCTGTTCAGCATCATCCTGCCCCTGTCCAAGCCCATTCTGGCGACGGTGCTGCTGTTCTACGCCGTGGACCGGTGGAACGAGTGGTTCAACGCCATGGTTTTCCTGCGCAGGAACGATTTGATCCCGCTGCAGCTGGTGCTGCGCTCCATCGTCATGGACTCGACCATCGTGAACTCCCTGTCCATCGCGGGGCCGCGTATCCCCAGGTTTACCGAGGGCATCCAGACCGCCACCATTATGGTGACCATGCTTCCGATTATGTGCTTTTTCCCGTTCCTGCAAAAATACTTCGTCAAGGGTATCATGATCGGCGCGATCAAGGCATAACGAAGATAAGAAAGCAGAATACACGCTATGAGAGCTACTATTGATGTGCGCAAAAAAGGGCCGGTTATCAGCCGGCACGTATACGGGCATTTCTCCGAGCATTTGGGCCGGTGTATTTACAACGGCGGCTATTGGGCGGGCGAGCAAACCGAAATTCCAAACGTACGGGGCATCCGCACGGACATCGTGGAAGCCATGCGGGCGATCCGGGTGCCCAACATCCGCTGGCCCGGCGGCTGCTTTGCCGACGATTACCACTGGATGGACGGCGTCGGGCCGCAGGCGGAGCGCACGCCGATTGTGAACGTGCATTGGGGCGGCGCTTTGGAAAACAACCATTTCGGCACGCACGAGTTTATGGATCTGTGCGAAATGATCGGCTGCGAGCCCTACATTTGCGGCAACGTGGGCAGCGGCACCGTGCGCGAAATGCGGGACTGGGTTGAATACCTGACCGACGACGGGCAAAGCCCCATGGCGAAGCTGCGGCGGAAAAACGGCAGGGAGCAGGCCTGGGAGATCAACATGTTCGGCGTGGGCAACGAAAACTGGGGCTGCGGCGGGTTTATGACCGCGCAGCAGTACGCCCAGGAATTCCGCAAGTACGCAACCTACGTGCGCAACTACAAGATCATGGGCAAGATCAACTGGTGGCAGGCCCCCAACATCCAGCGTATCGCGGGCGGCTCGAACGCGGAGCATACGGAGTGGACGGAAACTTTGATGCAGTCCGTACCCATCCATCTGATGGGCGGCCTATCGGTGCATTGTTACGTGAAGCCGGGAGACGAGACAAACGGCGTCAGCTTCTCGGACGACAGCTGGTACCAGACCGCCGTCAACACCTATGCCAAGGAAGCGGCGTATATCGAAAACATCGAGATTATGGATCGTTACGACCCGGAGAAAAAAGTGGCGATGGCCGTGGACGAGTGGGGAATCTGGGTGGATAACGAGCCCGATACCGCGCCCGGCTTCCTCTACCAGCAAAACACCATGCGCTCCGCCCTGTGCGCCGCGCTGATGCTGCACATTTTCCATCAGCACGCCGACAGGATCCGGATTGCCAACCTCGCCCAGACCATCAACGTGCTGCAGGCCATTCTCCTGACCGAAGGCAAACAGCTGGTGAAAACGCCCACATACCATGTGTTCGACCTCCTGCAGGGGCATCAGGACGCGAATTTCGTTCCCGTATCGTGGGCACAGGCGCCCGAAACCATCCAGAAAAACCTGCCGCACGTGGACCTGTCCGCCTCCGTGAAGGGGGATACGCTCAATGTGTCGATGGTCAACCTCTCCGCCCAGAAGGAGGCGGAGGTGGAGATCGCCCTTCCCGGGGCAAAGCCGACGGCGGCAACGGGCAGGGTGATGAGCGGCAGGCCGACGGACCACAACACGTTTGAACATCCCCGGCAGGTGGAAACGACCGTTCTGGAGGGAATTGACCTGCGGGACGGCCGTCTGCACCTGACGCTCCCGGCCTGCGCCATCGCATCGGTTTCGGTTCGCCTCTCCTAGAAGGCCTGGCGGCGGCGCTGGTCGCCCGCCGCTTTTCCGTGTCCGTTTTTTCGTTGATCCCGGCAGGCAATTTCCGGCGCGCGGATGTTTTTCCCTGCAATGATTGTTTGATCCACCCATCGGACCGCGGACAGTTTGCTATAACGCGGCGCAAGCCACCAAGCGAGGAGATTTTTTATGACAATCCAATCCGGCAATACGTTGATCAGGTTTGAAAACGGCGGTCTGGAAGTGCTTCGGGACGGGAAAATGCAGTATTACAACAAGCGCCCGATGTACGCGTTCATCAAAACGGCCCTGTCCATCACGGAATTTTACGACGCGCCCTATCAGGAAACGGCGCTTGCAGGCGGGCGCGTGACCGCCGGCGGCCGGCTGCAAACCCCGACCGGCGCGGAGCTTGCCATTCAGGACGTGTATGAGGCCGTTGGAGACGGTTTCAAGGTCAGCAGAACCGTGACCGTGTTGAAAAATGTAGATGATCTGGGGTTTGCCACGAAGATCGCGTTCGTGCTGGCGGCGTCCGATCAGGTGCGGGATTACGATTATTTCGCCCCGGCCAACTGGTACCGCAACAACGAGTACGCCAAACCGCACGTCATGGGGTACGACCTGACCAGCGAATACTTTTGGCGCAGGGAAGTGAACTACACCCTGCCGCTGTTTGCGGCGCAGAACAAGGCGAGCGGCGAAATGATCATGCTGTCGCGCTGGGCGGCGGACGTCACCATGCGCGATCACAGCTTTGTGCAGTCCGAGCATATTGTGGACCGGAAGTTTACCATCGGCTCCATCGGCGTCAGTAAGCCGGAAAGCGAGACGATCAATTACCTGTACTACGGGTTTCCGCTGCGCAAGAAGATCGATACGGTGCGCGACGGGCTGACGATCGATTACGTATACCCGGGCGTGGACGGCGAAATGCCAAGAACCGGCCGCGGGTACAACGTCGATTACATGATGAACACTAAAACGATGACGCGTATGTATCACCCGATGGAGGAGGGCTTCTCGCACAGCTTTGCCATCGGGGTCAATTTCGGCAGATACGACGGCTTTTACCCCATGATGCGCGCCGCGTGGCGCACCGCGTACGCAAGGCTCAAGGACAAGGTGACGCCCGTGGATCACGAGGCGCATTACAGAACCAGCATGGAATCCCTCACCCGGCTGACAAGGCAGTACGGGGAGTCCTGGGGGCTTCCGTTCTCCTGCCAGCTTCCGCAGATGGACGTTTCCAGCGTGTCCTTCCAGTTCGGGTTCGTGGGGCAGCAGCCGGGAATCGGCTACCAGCTCATCCGCTACGGCGACAAGGAAAACCGCCCGGAATCCTACGAAAAGGGTATGAACATCGTCAATTTCTGGGTGAAAACCGCTATGACCCCCATCGGCGCGCCACAGAACTGCTATAACCCCGCCATCAACGGGTTTGAGCCGATGCCGTTTTGGACGCGGATGATTGCCGACGGCCTGGAAAACATCCTGGACGCGTACGTATACCTGAAGAAAAAAGGCGAGGACAAACAGGATTGGCTCCAGTTCTGCATACAAGCGGCGGACTGGCTGGTGCGCATCCAAAACAGCGACGGAAGCTGGTACCGCGCCTATAACGTAAACGACGGTTCCATGCGCATGGATTCCAAGGCCAACACCATCAGCGTCGTCCGGTTCCTGATCCAGTGCTATCTGGTGACCGGGAACGGCGCGTATCAAACCGCCGCGCTGCGCGCGGGCGAATGGGCGTTTGAAAACACCTACAAGTTATTGGAATACCGGGGCTCCACGTGCGACAACAGCGATATTATGGACAACGAATCCGGCATCTACGCGATCTTCGGTTTCCTGTCGCTGTACGATCTGACCGGTGAGAAAAAGTGGCTGGAAGCCCTGCTGGGCGCCGCGGATTATACGGAAACGTGGACGTACGCGTGGTCGTTCCCCGTGCGCACCCTGTGGCCCAACCACCCCTTCAACAAAAACTCCATCAGCGGGCAAAGCCCGGTCACGCTGGGCGGCGGCGGCGGGGACATGTATATGGCGGCCTGCGCCTACGTGTATTACCGGCTGTACGTGATCACCGGCGACGCGCATTACCGGGATTACGCCGAGTTCATCCATAACAATTCCCGCAACGCCAACGACGTGGACGGCAGTTTCGGGTACGCGTACCCCGGCCTGTCCCACGAGGGCGGGCATTTCGCGGAGCAGACGTTCCAAAGCCACTACCACTGGCTGCCGTGGGTAACGTACGTCGAGGTCGATCCCCTGTCCAGGCTGTACGATACGTTCGGCGCGTACGATATCGCCGGGGCGGACGCCATGAGCCCGGAGCAGCGCGCCCAAAGGAATAAAATCTACGAATCCTTCCTGTAAACAAGCGCCCGGGGAAAACCGTGCGCGCAGGCACGCAACGGCCTGCGCGCCGCAAACGACGGAGGAACAGCACCCATGAAACAACCGGCCCGCATTCATATCCATCCGAACTTCATCATCGGGGACATCTCCCCCAGGCTGTACGGCGCGTTTCTGGAGCCGATCGGGACGATGGTCAACGGCAGCATGTATAACCCCAAGCACCCGACCGCGGATCAGAACGGGTTCCGCCGGGATTGGATTGAAGCGCTGAAGGCAACCGGCCTGCCGGCCGTGCGGCTTCCGGGCGGCAATTTCGTGTCCGGCTGGGACTGGAAACAATCCATCGGCCCAAGGGAACAGCGGAAAGCGCAGCTGGACACCGCCTGGACCCAGTACTACACCAACGAGGTCGGCCACGACGAGTATCTGCAATGGACGCAGGCAATCGGCGCGGAACCCATGTATACCCTCAATCTGGGCACGGGCGGCCTGAACGACGCGCTGCATTTGGTGGAGTACACCAACCACAGGTCCGGCAGCTACTGGGCGGATCTGCGCAGGAAATACGGCCGGGAAGCGCCCTACGGCGTGAAAACCTGGTATCTGGGCAACGAGATGGACGGCCCCTGGCAGATCGGCTCCTGGGAGAAAAACCCCAAGGGATACGGCGTGCTGGCGCACGAGGTTTCCAAGGGCATCAAGTGGACGGACCCAAGCATTGAAACGGTCGCCTGCGTTTCCTCCTCGCCCTTCCTTGCGCATTACCCGCAGTGGGATTTGGAAGTGCTGCAGGAATGCTATGAAACGGTGGATTACATCTCCCTGCACCATTACCACATCGCGGCGCCGGGCGATTACGCGGCCCTGCTTGGCGGCTCGTGCTTCTTTGAGGATTACATCAACACGGAAATCGGGCTGTGCGATTTTGTGCAGACCAAGCTGCGTTCGCCCCGGAAGATGATGCTCTCGTTTGACGAGTACGGCTCCCGGGAGCAGCCGCTGGAAGCGATTCTGCCCGGCCGGGGAACCGAATGGGAGCACACCTTCCACCCCGAGCAGCCCTACGTGCGCCACGACCCGGACAACATGGATGCGAACTCCAATTTCCTGCGCCGCAGCGGAATCTTGAACGCCCTGACCTCCGCCTCCACGCTGCTGACGCTGCTTCGGCACGCGGACCGCGTGAAGATCGGCTGCATGACGGCGGGCCTCCCCACCCTGGCCGCAACCGACCGCGATCACGTTTGGAAACCCGTGGGTTATTATCCCTTTGCGCAGCTCATGCGGTACGGGCGCGGCGTATCGCTTCGCACCGCCGTGGAGTGCGACCGGTACGATATCCCCGGCTACGCGCCCAGCCATCAGTTCCAATACAGCGCGCATCAGGATATCGATTATATCGACACGGCGGCGGCGCTGAACCCGGCAACCGGGGAGCTGACCGTGTTCGTGATCAACCGCGACTGGGAAAACGACCGCGAGCTTACCATTGAGGCAGGCGCGTTTGCGGGGTACCGCTTCCTGGAGCACGTCGAGCTGTATACCGACGACCTGCAGGCGATGAACACCTATGAAAACCCCGGCGCCGTTGTGCCGGCGGTCAACGCCGCAACGGCCTGCCAGAACGGCAAGGTAACGGCGCTTGTGCGGAAGCTTTCGTGGAACGTGTTCCGGTTTCAGGCGGGCGGTTGAAGGCGCGGCAGCCGAAATGCCGTTGCCGCCGGAGGGCGGTGCGGTATCCCGATGAAAAGCGCGCAGCCAAATTCTCACCATGACAGGAAAACGCAGCCGGGAAACGGAATGATAAACCAACAGGTTTCACCGCGGCACGGCCTCCGCAGGGACGGAGGCTGCGCGGGGAAGAAAAAGGAGCAAGAAACATGAACCAGGAATACCACGTAGCAAAAAACGGCAATGATTTTCATTGCGGTTCCAAAGCGCAGCCATTTTTCACCATCGGGCGCGCCGCCGCCATTGCCGAGCCGGGAGATTGCATCACCGTACATGAAGGCGTTTACCGGGAATGGGTCCAGCCGATGAACGCGGGCGCGAGCGAGCTGCGGCGCATTGTGTACCAGGCCGCGCCCGGGGAGAAGGTCGTCGTCAAAGGGTCGGAGCAGATCAAGGGCTGGGAGAAGGTGGAGGGCACGGTTTGGAAGGTGACCCTTCCCAATACCTTCTTCGGCGATTATAACCCCTACGCGCACAAGCTGAGCGGCGACTGGCTGATTTGGCCCGTGGACCGCTTCGTACACGCGGGCGACGTTTACCTGAACGGGCGTTCCTTTTACGAAGCCGTGAGCCTGGACGAGGTAAAGCGCCCCACGCGCCGCGTGAAGGGCAACCCGCCCCGCTGGAGCATGCACGAGGAGGTCATCGCGGACCCGGACGGCACCCTGTACCAGTGGTTTGCCGTAGTGGACGACGATACCACCGCGATCTACGCGAATTTCCAGGGCGCGGATCCCAACGCCGAGCTGACCGAGATCAACGTTCGCAAATGCTGTTTCTATCCGCAGCGCCCGCACGTGAACTACATCACCGTGCGCGGGTTTGAGTTCGCGCAGGCCGCGTGCCCGTGGACGCCCCCGACTGCCGATCAGCCCGGCATGGTCGGCGCGCATTGGAGTAAGGGCTGGATCATCGAAAACAACGTCCTGCACGACGCCAAGTGCAGCGCGATCAGCATCGGCAAGGAGAGTTCCACCGGGGATAACGAGTGTACGCGCTACCAGCTCAAGCCCGGCTACCAAAACCAGATGGAAGCGGTGTTCCGCGCGCTGCAGCAGGGCTGGAGCAAGGAAACCATCGGCTCGCACATCATCCGCAACAACACGATTTACGACTGCGGGCAAAACGGCATCGTGGGCCATATGGGCTGCGCGTTCAGCACCATTGAGCACAACCACATCTACAACATCGCCGTTAAGCACGAATTCTTCGGGTATGAAATCGCGGGCATCAAGTTCCACGCCGCGGTGGACGTGCAGGTTCAGAACAACCATATCCACCACTGCACGATGGGCACGTGGTTTGACTGGCAGGCGCAGGGCACGCGCATTTCCAAAAACGTGCTGCACCACAACGACCGGGACTTTTTCATTGAGGTCACCCACGGCCCCTGCCTGGTGGACAACAACATCTTCGCCTCCTCCTATACCATCGACAACGCGGCGCAGGGCACGGCCTTCGTGCATAACCTGATCGGCGGTTCCATGCGGCGCATTACGGTGCCGGACCGTTCCACGCCCTATCATTTCGCGCATACCACGCAGGTTGCCTCCACGGCGGTGGTCTACGGCGGGGACGACCGGTACTTTAACAACCTGTTCGCCGGGCAGGGCGAAGCGCTGGAAGTGGATTCCTGCGTGGGCACCACCAGCTATAACAGCTTCCCCAGGGATTTGGAAACCTACCGGCAGGCGGTGATATCGCTTGGCATCGGCGATCTGGAAAAGTTCATGCATGTGTCCCAGCCCGTGTACATTCATCACAACGTTTATCTGCAAAACGCGCGCGCCTATGACCAGGAAACGGGCGCAACCTTGCTTCCCGGGCAAAGCGCGGACGTGAAGGTTACGCAGGAAAACGGCAAAGCGTATCTGGAGCTGACCGTTTCCCAGGAGATGCTATCCCATCAGGCGGCCCTTGTGGACACGGCGATGCTTGGCGCCCCGCGCATCACGGGCTGCGCTTACGACGCGCCCGACGGCAGCCCCATTACGCTGGATACGGACCTGCTGGGCAAACGGCGCGGCGGCAAGGTTCTGGCGGGACCGCTGGAAGGCCTGCAAAAAGGCCGAAACCGCATTCTAGTGTGGGAATAAGCAGCCTGTGAAATTGCGCCGCGGCAGAATATGCCGGTTGGCAGCAGGTATGAAAATCGGAAACGAATACAGCCCATGCATCCAACGATACATGGGCTTTTCTATGCCAGTCAGAAAACCGGGACCCTAATACTCTTCCCGCAGGCCGAATTCGGCGGACTCCACCCACTCATTGGGGCGGTTCACAAAGCGGAACACGTCCTCCAGAATCTGGTAATGCCTGGTTTCCTCCCGGATGAGCAGGTCAAACAGGGCCTGCGTTTGCGGCTCCTTTGCCGCGGCGCGCAGATCCGTGTACAGCCGGATGCTCTTGTCCTCCATCTGGAGCGCCGTTTGGTACAGCGCGGCCTGATCGGGCAGCTCCTCCACGGGCGGCTTGTAATCGGCCAGCCCCTGAAAAACGTTCTTCCGGTTGGGGAGCGGCTCCCGGGCCGCAAGCGCGGACAGCGTTTTATTCATTTCGCCGCGCAGCAGCTCCGCGTGCTTCTTCTCATCCTCCGCCAAAACGTCAAACACGGTTTTGAGCGGGGTTTGCGCGTACTTCACGGCTTGGCTATGGTAGTACCGCTCCCCCTCGAGCTCCATGTCGAGCGCGTATTGCAGGACGTCCATCAACAATCGCTCCTTTCCGGCGAACGGGAAATAATCCCCTCCGCCAATGCGTATCGGTTCAAAAGCCTCTGCCTGAGAAACAGCAGGGATACGGTATCCGCTTCCTGTGCCAGAAACGGATACCGCCTTACGCGCTTTACCAACCGGCGGTTATTCCACGGTCGCGTGCAGGTTGACTTCGATGTTGCCCATGGTGGCTTTCGAGTAGGGGCATACGGTGTGCGCCTCTTTGACAAGCGCCTCCGCCGCGGCCTGGTCGATCCCCTGAAACACGCCGGTGATCTCCGCGCCCAGGTAAAACCCGCCGGTTTCATCCTGCCCGATGCCGACGGTCAGCCGGACGGCAGGCGTGGGAATGTGCAGCTTCTTCACGCGGACCACATGCTGCAAAGCGCTGCCAAAGCAGGCGGCATACCCGGCGGCAAACAGCTGCTCGGGATTGACGCCCGGTTTCGTTCCGCCCATTTCCGCAGGCGGCGACATTTCAAATTCCAGTTCGCTGCCCTGTACCGTTACCTTGCCGGAACGCCCTCCGACTGCGACTGCCGTTGTTGTGTATAAAGATTTCATGGGTTTTCCTCCTCGTTGTCTGGGTTGCATCGTCGTCCGTGACGCGGTTGCCGCTCGTATGCCGCAGGGTTCTCAAAGTCCCCGTGCGCCGGCGTTTTCGTGGCTCGTCCGTTTGATATCCGTGCGGCGCGGCCTGGCATTCTACCTTCCCGGCCGGTTCTTAGCCGGACGGTAGAACGAATTCCCGTAATGCTAACATACCCGCCGCGGCGCGCCTGTAAACGGAAAATGTACGAAAGAATGTAAGATACTGGAACCTTCCTATGCATAAACCCCGCTCCCGGCACAGCCGGAGCATTTCCGGCGCCTTTACCGAGCCCGTGCTATGGCTGCCGCGCGCCGGACGGATCATTCCACCGGGCGAAGGACGCCTCAAACGCGCACTGCAGGTGATCCGCGTCCACCCGCTGGGAGGTGTCGATGCGGCTGCCGAAAAAGTGGATGCAGAAATGGCCGTCCATCCGGTTGCCGGGGATGGTTTCCCAGCTGTGGGGCATGCCGTTCATCGAAGCCGCATACACCTCGTTTTGGTAGCGCAGCAGCACGGGGCGGCGGTCCCAGCTCCATTCCCCGCCATAGGCTTGTTTCATGGCCAGGGTATCAAACGGCGTCAGCGGTTCGGCGTCCAGATGGCTGACCCCGCCCAGGCGGCGGCAGGTGAACACAATCCCGGTGCGGACATCCTGCACTTCAAACACCGCGCCTGTTGGGATAACGAAGCTACCCCCGTCGTACCAGTACAAAAGCTGCGTGTCCCCGGGAACGTGCCGCGGCTTGACGAACAGCAGCCACAGGGTATCCCTGTCCGCCCTTCCGGTTTCCGGAAGCCCGCGATCGTGCTGGAACGCCAGAACCGCCAGCAGCGTAGCATCCGAAAAAACGCCGTCCGCGGCCCCGGAGGGCAGATAGCCCAGCCCTGCGAGCGCCTGCTGCAGCTGCAGCACATGGCTGCCGCGCGCGCCGGAATTGCTCTCGCGGGGAAAGCCCGCCGCCTCGCCCGGTACAGGGTTCCGGGGCTCCGCTTGGCTGCCGGGATCGGCGGATACGCCGTCCACCGCCGCTTGCGCAAATAGCGCGTATAGGGTCATTTCCCCGGCGATCCCGTTCACGGGCAGGCCCCTGTCCCGCTGGTATTGTTCCACGGCGCTTACGGTCTGCCTGCCGTAGGTTCCATCCGCCGCACCGTCGAAAACCCCAAGGCGCACAAGCGCGTTTTGCAAAAGCAGCACCCGCGGCCTCGCATCGCCGTAGCGATAGGAAAGCGCCGGCACGCCGGGCAAACCCTCCGCGGCGGCGGGGGCCGCCGCCAGCAGGCAAAGCAGCAGCGCCCACAGGCAGACAACGTTCTTACGCATTACTCTGCACCGGCGGCGTTCGGGTTGAACCACAGGGGGTCCTCCGCGTCGGGCTGATAGACGAGGAGAGGCGCATCCCCCTTGTCGATCAGGCAGGCAAGCACGGCGGTCTGCTCCCCGCCCTCGTAGAGCGCGCCCAAAGACGCGGGCGGGTCGATGAGGAAATACTGGCGGTACTCCTTGCCCCCGGCGCTGACGAAGAAGAAATCCCCGTTGCCCATTTCCGCGCGTCCGGCCGGCGCGGACAGCGCCTTCACGCGCAGCCAGACCAGGAAATACTCCTGTCCCTTGGCCGGGGCGTTGTTGAAGGAACTCATGCGGTCCGCCATGCCCGCCGCCTCGCTGCCGCGGTTTACGGCGGTGATTTCAATTTCGAAGGATGCGTAGTCCGTCCAGTACGAGCCCGCGTATACCGCGGCGACGCCCAGCGGTACGGGGTCTTCGCGGGTTCCGGCATAAGGGTCGGCGGCGAGGGGCTTGGGCGCGGGCAGGCGCGGATACACCAAATCCGCCTGCACGATGGGTGCGCCGTCCTGCAGCTCTCCGGAACCGTTAAAGGCGGACAGCCCCCGGAAAACGCCGTATACGGTTACAAGGTCGCCAGGCAGCAGTAAGCGTTCCCCCTCTTGAAGGGCGTAGCGCACCATCAAAACGCGCGCGGGGTTGCCATCCAGCGACACCGTATACACGAACGCCCCCGCCTCTTCCCGCGCGGAGAGAATGGCGCCGTTCAGGCGGATTTTCTCGTTCAGCCGGGCTTGGGGGTCTCTGGCGTAGGCTTCGCCGTCCAGAACGTCCAGATATCCGTCCGCGTCCGGCAGCTGCATCAGGCGGATGCGGCTGTCCGCCTCCCGGCGGAGCGCTTCCAGCTCTTGCGCCGTAAGCCCGTCCAGGCTGACGGTTTGGCTTGCAAGCGCGCCCTGCGGGAACGCGAGCAGGAGCAGCAACAGCAGAAAACAAATTTTTCGCATGGGAACCTCCGTTTCATCGGTTCGGCATG
>JAEWTC010000117.1 GCA_023459675.1 Bacillota bacterium
GAATTTTTACGATGACGTTTGGCGAAAGCGACCGGCAATACCGGCCGTACCGGACGATGGTTTGGGCGTCCTCGTGAAAGGGGTCGCCCTGAATGCTGACCCAGCCGGCCCTGCCGCCCGTTTCTTCAAACATGGGCAGAAACTCGCGGCAGATACGCTGCACCAGCTGCGCCTGCAGCTCCGACAGCAGCGCGGAATCGTTACCCAGGCCCCGCGTAATCAGTTCCGTGAGAATCCGGTCGGCGGCGCTTTGGTCTTCCGAGCCGTTTAAAACACGCCAGACGAACGCGGGGTTTTGCGTGCAGCCCGCGCACCCGGCCCCGATTGCCAGCCGGGCTTCGCAAAGCGTTACGTTGTTGACCCAGAAATCGGTCGCCGTCCGGGCCGCCACGCGGCGAAAATACTCAGCCAATGCGGATAAACCCCTTACTTGCTTTTCTTCCAGTACTCGTAATGGCTCATGATCACTTTTTCGATGCTGCCGTAATCGTTGGTGCGCAAAACGTTGACGATATCGTTATGCTTTTGGATGAACGGATCGATCTCCCCGGAGCTGATGACCTGCTCCGTGGTGCGGGTGCGCGACTGGATGGTGAACTTGGTAATATACTCGGACACGTCCAGAATCATCTGGTTGCCGGTGATCTTGATGATGTCGCTGTGAAAACACCGGTCCAGCTCGATGATCGTATCCACGTCGGGCGTTTCCCGGTGGATTTCCTGCGCCATCTGCCCGACGGTGGCTTCCAGCTTTGCAATATCCTCGGGCGTTACGGAGTGGCAGGCCAGAAACATCGTGCCGATCTCCAGCGCTCCGCGCATCTCAATCAGCCGCCGCCAGTCCTGCTTTTGCAAAAGCAGGCCGTACAGCATGGGGTTGAGCATTTCGTGGCTGTAGGAGGTGTTGATGAAGGTACCCTCCGGGCGATGGATGGTGACCACGCCGTATGCCTCCAGAATTTTCACGGCTTCGCGCACCGTATTGCGCCCGACGCCCAAATTCTGGCTGAGTTCCATCTCCGTGGGCAGCTTATCGCCAAGCTGAAGCTCGCCGCTGATAATCGCATTGATCACGGCGTTGAACACATGATCCAATGCGGATTCCCGGTTGCGCTGATTATTCAGCACGCCGCCTGTCGCCACTTCCAAAACCCCTTCCGCGTATTGCGCTGCGGCAGACCGTTCCGGCAGTCCGCCTATCACAATTTAACATCCTACGTTGCACAGTTAATCATAGAAGTTCAAACGTTATTTGTCAAGTGTTTCGCCTTGATTCTATACGCCGCGCGCCACGTTTTGCCTGCTGCCACCGGTCGTTTTATTTACAATGTGTCGGCAGGCGGAACCGCTTGCGCCCTCCCGCTGCGGCGGCCGCGGCGGGGTTAGCGCAGGCGTTGCGCGAGCCGCACAGGATCGGCATACCGCCCCGCGGGCCGAAGCCACCGGGACGCGGGCCGGGGCGGCGTAAGCACAGGCCGGGGCGGAAGAGCCGTTCCCAAGCCAACCGCCGTTTACGAAGCGGAGGGCGGGCAGGGCGTGTCCGCGGCGGCAAACGGCTCGGCCGCGCCGATGCGGACCGTGACGGAATTGGTGTAGCCGTCCGCAACCAGAATGGGCGGCTTGGTATAGTTGCCCCAGGCGATATGCGGATAATTGTAATCGTTCAAAACGGCAAGGCGCACCGGTTCCTCGCCCCGCTTGCGCAGAATGCGGAAATGATCCACCACGATATAGCCGTCCTCCGCATCCTTAGCCTTGCTGCCGGTCGCCTCCACGCGCAGGGTATGGGGGCCGTCCGGAAGGCCGCTGACCACGTACAGCGGAAAGCCGTACTTTTTGTCGTACCCCGCGGCGGAGCCCGGGAAATCCACCCCGTGCACGCGCTGGCTGATGGAAGCGTCCATCAGCGTTCCGTCCAGATAAACGCGGGCAATGCCGTTTACGGTATCCACCGGGCCGTACCAAACCGCGCCGGTGCCGTGAAATTGCAACGTGGCGGCCGCGCCCTCTTCCCGGCTCCACATTTCCACGCCGCCATGGCTGCCCCGGAAATCCTCGACTGCGGACCAGCGCCCGGTATACGCGACGCGCGGATCGGCCGCGTCCACCAGCAGCTCCTCCGGCTCCTCCACCGCAAGGCGGATGGAATGCTCCCCGCCGGAGCAGGCGTACAGGGCGGCGGCGCCCCCCTCGCGGTACACGGCCGCGGTAAGGATGTTGGCCTTCAGGCTGCGGAAATCGTTCGTGCCGCGGTATTCCACGTCGTACCTGCCGTTTAGAATCACGCTGCGCATTTCCAGGCTCCAGGGGATCGCGGGTTCCTCGCCGTACACGCTTCCGGCGCTGAAGCGCGGGGCGACGCCCTCCAGGCGGGAGATGTGGTCCGCCGGGTAAACGGTATACGCGCCGCGCCGCCGCCAGTACAGGCGGTTTACTTCAGGCGCCGCCAGAAAGGCCACGCCCAGCTCGTCCAGCCCACCGCAATCCACGCCCACGCGCAGCTTTTCCGCGTGCGGAAGCGGGCGCAGCAGCTTTTGGAGGGTATAATCCACGCGGATTAAGCCGTTTCCTTCAATGAAAAGCGTGAAGAGAACCTCCGCGGTATGCTCGTACGCGCCGGAAATTTCCACCCGCACAGTGTTTCCCAGCAGCCGCGCATTCAGCCCGCCCGGCAGCCAGCGGCCCAGCCGGAAGTACGGCATATGCAGCATGGGGCCGCCGACCAGGATGGTTTCCCCGCCCGCCTCGCCCGCTTCCAGCAGGCAGGTTTGCCTGGAGAAGCGCAGCAGGAAGCCGTCGCCCGTTACGGTGACCGCGTCCTCGGTTTCCGTGATCCGGGGCGGCGCAAAGGGCTCCGCGGGCACAGCCCGCGCCGCGGGAAGCGGCGTGAACACGTACTCGTCCACATGGTTTTGAAAGGCGTCGTAGAAATCCAGCCGGAGCGTTTCCCCGGGCACGGGAGCGTTTGGCAGCCGCAGCAGCGCGCAAGCGCGGGGAAGCGCGTCCGGCCCGCGCAGCGAGCCGCGTTCGCCCGCGTATTGCCACGCAACCGTAACCTCCGCAAGGTTGGTGTGGCAAAACCGGTTTTCCAGACGGACGCACAGGCCGCTTTCGTCCTCCGCCAACGCGGCGACGATCGGCGAATACGCCTTGCGCACCATGTAATGCTCCGGCTTGCGGCGCCGCCAAACGTCGATAATGCCCCATTCCAGCCGTGTTTCGCCGCCCATATAGAGATCCACTTCGTCGATCCCGGCCCAGATCGCCCCGCCCAGCGCGCCGGGCGTGTTCCAGATGGAGTTCCAGAATTTGGCGAGGCCCTCGCCCCAGAAGGTGCGCACGTTGGGGTCGCGCCGGTGCTCGGTGCGGTTGTAGCAGGGCACATGGGCAAACTCGTCGTGGATCACCGGCATATCCTTGCCGGGCGCGCCCGCCACGCTTACGTTGTCGCGCTTGGCGGAAAGATCGTCGTTCCAGTTGGCGTAGTGCACGCTCCAGATATCCACGGGGGCATGCTCCTCCCGCATGGTCATGGGATAGCTGAACTTGGTGGGGCGGGTCGCATCCAGCCGCTGGGCGTAACGGTTGAGCAGATCAAAATTGTAACCGCCGAAGCTCTCGTTGCAAAGCGACCACATCAGCACGCTGGGGTGATTTCCGTCCCGGGCGTAGAGCTCGTTGAACACGCTCAAATACCGCTGCGTCTGCGCCGGATCCCTTTGGGTATAGGGAAGGGTGCGGGCGATGAACGCCAAGGGAAGCTCGTCTTCCACGTAGATACCCGCCTCGTCGCACAGGTCGAGGAAGTATTCGCTGGGCGGATAATGCGAGGTGCGGATATAATTGCAGTTCGCCTCCCGGAACAGCGCCACGTCCTGGCGGATCAGTTCCGGCGTCAGGCAGCGGCCGTTG
>JAEWTC010000118.1 GCA_023459675.1 Bacillota bacterium
CCCATGGAGGCGCTTTCGGCGGGCAGGCGTTTGAGGCCGTCGAACGTGAACAGGCTGGTCAGCCGCAGCGGCTGGCTTTGTATGCCGGTATCGTAGTTGGTTTTGATCACGGTTTCGCCAACGTTCAGCGTACCGCGCTGAATGCGCCCGATGCCGATGCGGCCCACGTAATCGTTATAATCGATGGTGGAGATCAGCACCTGCGCGGGGCCTTCCAGCTCGCCCTCGGGGGCGGGGATATGCTCCACGATGGTTTCAAAGAGCACCTTCAAATCCTTGCCGGGCTGTTCCGGGTCCAGCGACGCGGTGCCCGCCCGGGCGGACGCGTACACGATGGGCCGGTCCAGCAGGCTTTCGTCCGCGCCCAGATCGATGAACAGATCCAGCACCTCGTCCACCACCTCTTCGCAGCGAGCGTCGGCGCGGTCGATCTTGTTGATGACGACGATCACGGGAAGTTTCAGCGCCAGCGCCTTGCGCAGCACGAAGCGCGTTTGCGGCATGGGGCCTTCGAAGCTGTCCACCAGCAGAAGCACACCGTCCACCATCTTCAAAACGCGCTCCACCTCGCCGCCGAAATCGGCGTGGCCGGGCGTATCTACGATGTTGATCTTCATGTTCTGATAGTGCACGGCGGTGTTCTTCGCCAGAATGGTAATGCCGCGCTCACGCTCGAGCGCGTTGGAATCCATCACGCGCTCCACGACCTGCTGGTTTTCGCGGTACGCGCCGCCTTGTTTGAGCATCTCGTCCACGAGGGTGGTCTTGCCGTGGTCAACGTGGGCGATGATGGCGATGTTGCGGATATCTTGACGTATCATAAATTACCTTTCGAAATTACATGGAGTTGGAGATAGGGAGAGAATGAGGAATTAGTACTTCACTCTCGACGCCGTGTCCGTCAGCGCCAGGCCCTTGTTGTTTTCCTGCGCCAGGCGGATGGACCACTCGTTTTCAAACAGGAGCACGGGGCGGTTGTCGCCGTCGAACGCGCGGCCGCTGGTGAAGGTGAGCTTGAGCTTGTCCACGGGTGCGGGGGTCTCCCCCTCAATCCAGCGGACGAAGCGGAACGAAAGCGAATCTTTGAGCATGGTCACGTTGTATTCCGATTGCAGGCGGTGCTCCAAAACGTCGAACTGCAATTGGCCCACCACGCCGACCAGCAGCTCTTCAAAGCCGGTTTCGGTGCGGGTGAACAGCTGGATGGCGCCTTCCTCCGCAAGCTGGGCGAGACCCTTCAAAAACTGCTTGCGCTTCATGCTGTCCTCCGGGCGAACGCGGGCGAAGAACTCCGGCGCGAAGATGGGGATGGAGGAAAACCGGAGCTTCGGGCCGTTGGACAGGGTATCGCCCAAGTGGAATAGCCCAGGGTCGAACAGGCCGATGATATCGCCCGCATAGGCGGTTTCCACGGCCTCGCGCTCGTTGGCCATGAACTGCTGGGGCTGCTTTAACTGAATTTGCTTGTCCTCCCCGGACAGCCATACGTTCATATCCTTTTTGAACTCTCCGGACACCACGCGGATGAACGCAAGCCGGTCGCGGTGGGCGGGGTTCATGTTGGCCTGGATTTTGAACACGAAGCCGGAGAAGAAATCACTCTGGGGCTCCACCGGGCCCAGATCGCTCTCGCGGGCCAGCGGGCCGGGCGTGATCTGAAGAAACGCTTCCAGAAACGGCTCCACGCCGAAATTGGTGATCGCCGAGCCGAAGAACACGGGCGTGAGGCTGCCGTGCAGCACCTGCTGCAAATTAAACGAATCGCCCGCCACGTCCAAAAGCTCGGTTTCCTCGCGCAGGCGCTTGATATAGTGCGAATCCAGCCGCTTTTCGGCCTCCGCCAGCGGGATGCGGCTCTTTTGCGCGATGCGCGCCCCGTGATCGCCGCCGGAATAGAGGTCCACCATCCCGCCGTCGCGGATGAACACGCCCTGAAAATCACCGTCCACGCCGATGGGCCAGTTCATGGGCACCGAGCGGATGCCAAGCACCGTTTCGATCTCTTCCAGAAGAGCGAACGGATCCTTGGCGGCGCGGTCCATTTTGTTGACGAAGGTGAAGATCGGGATGCCACGCATCTTGCACACCTTGAACAGCTTGATCGTCTGCGCTTCCACGCCCTTGGCGGCGTCGATGAGCATCACGGCGGCGTCCGCCGCGACGAGCACACGGTAGGTGTCCTCGGAAAAGTCCTGGTGGCCGGGCGTATCCAGAATGTTGATGTGATAGCCCTGGAAGGAAAACTGCATCGCCGACGTGGTGACGGAAATGCCGCGCTGCTTCTCGATCTCCATCCAGTCCGAGGTTGCGTGGCGCTCGGCCTTGCGCGCCTTCACGCTTCCCGCCTGGCGGATGGCGCCGCCGTAGAGCAGCAGCTTCTCGGTGAGCGTGGTTTTGCCCGCGTCGGGGTGCGAAATGATGGCGAAGGTCCTTCGCCTTTCAATATGTTGCATGTGGGCCTGGGTGGTTAACAGCTGCGTCATCTGGCGCTTGGTCCTCCGCTTAGGGGTCGTGGGGGCGGTTTACAGGAAATTCACAAAGCCTGCTGACGAAAGGAAAGCCCGCAGAGCGGGCACAGAAGGTTTCCTAACCGCATGGCGCGGGCGGGGCGGCCGGCCGTCCGCTTGACGGACGCGTACCGCGGGGTACCCAACGAGTTATTATGACAGACAACGGCGCGAAAGTCAATGTTTGCGTCGTTTGTGCGCAGGGAGAGCGCTGATGCCGGAGCAGCCGGGCGCATTGCCGCGGGCGCCGCGCAAAAAAGGGATGCGTTCCGGCCTGCGCCGCGCATCCCTCCCGAAGGGTTCGGGGATCGGTTATTTGAAAACGATGCTGTCGATGATCGCGGCGTATTCCGGGGTGGTTTCGTAGTTGCCCTTGGCGCACTTGATGCTCAGCAGCACGCCGTCTTCCATGCGCAGGTAGCTGGTCTGCTCCACGCCGGACGCGGTAAACGTGGTGGCCCAGAAGGCTTTTCCAAGCAGCGTCACCTCCGCGGGCGCGGTGCCTGCGTAGGTGCTTGCGTTGCTCTCCGCCTGCTGTTTGGCGTGATCCTCGCTCTGGCCGGAGCCGCGGAAATGCACCTCGATGATCTCGCCGCTCATTTTGTACAACTGCACGCCGCCGTCCACAGCCATCGCTTCCCAGCCCTTGGGCACGGTAACGGTAAACTTTTCGGCCGTGAAGGTTTCGCCCTCCAGCGCCTGCGGCGTAGCTTCCGCGGCGGGCGGGGCCGTGGCGGCGGGAGCCGTGCCCCCGGAGCAGCCCGCGAGCAGGAGAAGCAGGAGCAGCGACAGGGTAACCGTTGCCATTTTCTTCATAACGACACACCTTTCTGCCAATCGGATTGCCCTGATGCGGGAGCCGCAACCGAAAGCTGCCGAACCGATGCGGCCCGGTTTGCTACGAATTCCCGCAGCAATGCGTCTATTGGCATTATCGCAGACAA
>JAEWTC010000119.1 GCA_023459675.1 Bacillota bacterium
GACCGGCTGACGCGGGGCGACCGGATGGCGGACAAACTGGCGTCGTTTGCGGGCAGCTGGGTGTTCATCGGCTCGTTTCTCTTCGTGCTGGTTTTGTGGATTGTGGGCAACGTGCTGCTGTCCAGCCATTCGTTCGACCCGTTTCCCTTCATTCTGTTGAACCTCATCCTGTCTTGCATCGCGGCCATCCAGGCGCCGGTCATCATGATGAGCCAGAACCGCCAGGAAGCCAAAGACAGGCTCCGTTCCAAAAACGATTACCGCATCAATATGAAATCGGAATTCCTGATCGAGGAACTCTATTATAAAATCGAAGCCATGAACCGCTCCATCCAGGAGCTGAAGGCGGCGCAGCAGGCGCAGGAATGAACGCCGCTAGGCGCCGAGCAGCCGCCGCACCGCGCGCTCCAGCGCGCCGCCGGTAATCTTGCCGCGCTCCTCCGCCGCCCAGGCGGGGAAGGCGTCCCGGCAGCAGGCGAAGTGCAGCGTCACCAGCGCGCTGGCAACGTCGTCCACGGCCTGTTCGTTTTCAGAAAACGCGCCGTACTCGCAAAGAAACGCGGCGCCTGCCTTCTTGCCAAGCGATGCGGCGACGTTTCGAAGATCGGCGTACGCATACCCCTTGCCCAGCAAATTGTAATCAAACATCAGCGCGGCGGAAAGGTTCTTCGCCACGGCCAGATTGGTGAAATAAAAATCGTTATACGTAAGCGTCCGCGGCACGGCCGCTATAATTTCGCATAGGTCCGGCATGCGCGCGTCCAGCAGCGCCCATACGGGGTTGTCCCGTGTGCCCGTTTTTTCGGCAACGACGCGCAGGTTCTCCGCCGTAATCACGTCGGTTTCGTCATACAGCTCGCCGCCGTGGGCTGCCGCGTACGCCCTGCCCTGCGTATGCAGCTGGCGGTACCAGCGCGCCAGCGCAACCGCAACGGCGGGGTCGTCCATATCCGGCCGCAGCCCCAACCGCAGGCTTGCGCTTTTGGAAACGTCCTCCATCAATAGGGCGCTGTCCGTACTGGCGATGACGCGCAGCGTGGGAACGGAAAGCGATTGCAGGATTTTGTAGTTTACAATCTCCCGGCGGTCGCTTTCCTTTTCGAACGTTTTCAGCACGAAGGACTCGCCCGCCCGCGCTGCGCGGTATACGGCAACGCCGTCCTTCTTGCGGATTTCGGTAAGTTTGCAGTCTTCCATGCCCAGTTGTATCAGCAATTCCCGCATTGGGCCAACAGCCTCCGTATTCCTTGAATCGCCAGCGTACGTTTATTATAGAGCGTTTGCGCCGGGGAAGCAAACCCGATGCTGCCGCGCGTCCTTGGGAAGGCTTGTCCGCCGTTCTTGCCTGCCCGGAGGGCTATATGCTATACTATGAGCAGTAAAGGCAATCTCCGCCGCATATTCCGCTTTTCTCACGCCGTATGGAACGCATCCGTGGCGCTGCCGACAGGGGAACGTCATTCCCGTTGGCTGCGCAACGGAACAACCGACGCCGCAATTATCATCAGGAGGAAACAACCGTATGAAAAAAACCATAGGCTTGCTTCTTGCGCTGCTGCTGTGCGTACTTCCGTTTGCCGCGCTGGCGCAGTCCGCGGTTCCCGACGCGCTCCCGGCCGATTTGGGCGGGAAAACCCTGTACGGGTATCTGGTGGGGCTGAAAGACGAGTTCCTGCCCGCCAGGGTGTTTCAGGACGCAACCAAATACAGCGACGAGAACCGTGAGAACGCAAAGCGTGCGGCGGCGCTGATCATCAGCGCGACCACCGCGAAAATGCAGGAAACGGGCACGCCGGATCAATATATGCTGTATCTGCGCGCCTATGCCAACGATCTGCTCTTCCAGGCGAGCGGCGACGCGGCGCTGCGCGAGGCGGGGCTTTTGGATTACCAGCAGGTGGTTACGCTGGGCGGCTCCTACGCGCAGGCTGATTACGACCGGTTGGCCGCGCTGGAGGTAAAGGCCGCGCCGCTTGACTGGCAGGTGCCCCAGATGCTGACGCTCGCGGAGGCCGCCGCCATTCTGGGCGTTGCGGAATCGGACGTGGGGTTTGTGGACGCCGGGTATACTGCCGCGGACGGCAGCCAGTCCGGCGCCGGATACGCGCTGCTTGCGGGAGCTGATCCCGCGGCAAGCACGATCTACGTTCTGGCGGACCCGCAGGGCGGCAAAGCCAGGTACGACGTGCTGAAAACCATGGCGGTCATGCAGCTGCAGCTGCCGCTGGAGGGCATCGGCGACGAAGCACTGATGATCGGCGTGCGCAACCAAAACGGCAACCCCGCCCTGTATACCGAAATCCTGGCGCTGCAGGGCGAGCTGGTGCTGCAGGTGCGCGTGCCCTACGCGTACTGGAGCGGGGAACCATACCGGCTCAACCCGGCCATGCCCGGCATGGCCTTCGCGCAGCGGCTGCTCGCAAACCTTTACGATACGCAGCGCGCCGTGCCCTCCATGGACGGCGTAACGATGGCGGCCCCCGCGAATGCCCCGGAAATGAACGCCGGAACGGGAATATCGCCCGTGCCAGACTCCATGCCCGCGGATCTGGGCGGGAAAACCGAGTACGGTTATCTGGTGGAACTGCGTAATACCTATCTGCCCGCAAGCGTGTACGGCAATTCCGCGCTTTCGCCGGAGGAGCTGAACAACGCCCGCCGCGCGGCGCGGCTGATTGCTGCAAACATCACCGCCCGGTTCGGCGCATACGGCCTGAACCCTTACGAGCTGGAGGTCCGCGCCGCCTGTTACCGGTTCGCGTATCAGGATACGGGCAACCCCGTATTCCGCGCGCTGGCGGTCAACGATTACAAGCAGGCGTTTTCCACCGGGTATACGCTGGGCATGCGGGATTACGAGGAGCTCGCCCGGCCGCTGCTTATGCCGATGGCCGATCTTGCCCCTGGCGCGGAAGGCGAGGCGGTAACCCTTCTCCAGCTTTGGCTCAGCCAGATTCAATACATGACCACGCCGGCAAACGGCGCGTATGACGACCTCACCCGGCAGGCCGTGGAGCTGTACGAAACGGAGAACGCGCTGCCTGTGGACGGGATTGCCGATATCGCCATGCTGCTGTCGCTCTATGCCCGCGTGGACGATATGGACGCGGCGCTGCCGCAATAAAGGGCAGGCACAACCTGTTCCAAGCCTTCCGACGCCTGACACGGGAAAATCAAAGCCCCTCCGCCGTTTCCGGGCGGAGTGGGCTTTTCATGGCGGCTGCGCGTTTGCTATACGGCGAGATACCAGTACACGCCAAACTTATCCACAACCTCGGCGCAGCATGCGCTCCAGGGCAGCGTTCCGAGCGGAAGCAGCACCGTGCCGCCGGGGCTGAGCAGTGCAAACGCCTTTCGCACCTCGGCTTCCGTTTCGAAAACCAAGCCGTAACTCATGGTGGGGCGGGCATCGCGCAGCGACGAGCGAAGCATGGTTTGGACAAACGCGTCGTTTTTGGATTCGCTGACGCAGAAAATTTCGTCTTCCCCCTTCATCAGCGCCGCGTGCAGATAGGCGCCGTCCGGGTAGGTTTCGTGGTAGCCAAGCGTCAGCCCGAACGCTTCCAAATAGAGTGGTACAGCCTCCGGAGTATTCTGGATATAAACGGTCGCTCCCAGCTTCATTCTGGCAAACCTCGCTTTACGTTTCGTTGCACAACAGTATAAAGCAAAACCGGCTCTCCGTCTATCAAGAAGCGGAGAACCGGTTGCTTTTGTGTGGTAGCGGCGGGGAGATTCGAACTCTCGACACTCCGGGTATGAACCGAATGCTCTAGCCAGCTGAGCTACGCCGCCAAAATGGTTGCGGGGGAGGGACTTGAACCCTCGACCTCCGGGTTATGAGCCCGACGAGCTACCAAACTGCTCTACCCCGCGGCACTGCCTCTTCAAAGCGGCGAGATTTATCATACACCATCCTCCCTTGGCCTGTCAATCGTTTCTTCGCCGTTTGCAAAAAAACTTCCGCGTGCCGTTCCCGCGCCCCGCACTCCCGCGCCTGCGTGCAAACCGTGTCATTTTGGGCTCCGGAGGTTCGGCGAACCCGGGCAAACCGAAATTAAACGCAGAAAGTGCCTTGCACTTGCAAGGCGATCTGTGTATAATTATTTGGATAGTTTGAAGGGATCTGCACATGCACTGTGGCGGTCCACAGAATGATTTTGAGGAGGAAACCAAACCCATGACGAAGTATGTATATCTGTTTAAAGAGGGCAGCGCAAAGATGCGCGATCTGCTGGGCGGCAAAGGCGCCAACCTTGCGGAAATGACTAATATCGGTCTGCCTGTGCCGCAAGGCTTTACCGTGTCCACCGAAGCCTGCACCGCGTATTATGAAGACGGGCAGACGATCAACGCCGAGATCTTGAAACAGATCGACGAAGCCCTTGCCAAGACCGAGGTCATCTGCGGCAAGAAATTCGGCGACCTGGAAAACCCCTTCCTGGTGTCCGTCCGCTCCGGCGCGCGCGCGTCCATGCCGGGCATGATGGATACGATTTTGAACCTCGGCCTCAACGATATCGCCGTGCAGGGCTTGGCCAACCAGACCGGCAACGAGCGTTTCGCCTACGACAGCTACCGCCGCTTTATCCAGATGTTTTCCGACGTCGTGATGGAAGTGAAAAAGAGCCTGTTTGAAGGCGCGCTTCACAAGATGAAGGAAGACAAGGGCGTGCATTACGATACCGAGCTTGACGCTTCCGATCTCAAAAAGCTTGTGGGCGAGTTCAAGGCCATCTACAAAAAGGCCATGGGTACGGATTTCCCCCAGGATCCCAAAGTGCAGTTGCTGGAGGCCATCACGGCCGTGTTCCCCTCCTGGGACAACCCCCGCGCCATCTATTACCGCCGCATGAACGACATCCCCGGCAACTGGGGCACCGCCGTCAACGTGCAGGCGATGGTTTTCGGCAACATGGGCGATGACAGCGGCACCGGCGTCGCCTTCACGCGCGACCCCTCCACCGGCGAAAAGAAGCTCTACGGCGAGTTCCTGATGAACGCGCAGGGTGAGGACGTCGTTGCGGGCATCCGCACGCCGCAGCCCATCTCCGCGCTGCAAAATACCATGCCCGAAGTGTACAACCAGTTTGTGAACATCGCCAACACTCTGGAAAGCCACTACCGCGACATGCAGGACATGGAATTCACCATTGAGCACGGCACGCTGTATATGCTCCAGACCCGTAACGGCAAACGCACCGCGGCCTCCGCGCTGAAGATCGCCGTGGACCTGGTGGACGAGGGCGTGCTTTCCACCGACGAAGCGGTGCTGAAGGTGGAACCCAAGCAGCTGGACACCCTGCTGCACCCGAACTTTGATCCCAAAGCGCTCAAAACGGTCGCGCCCATCGCCAAGGGCCTGCCCGCCTCTCCGGGCGCTGCCGCCGGCAAAGCGTATTTCACCGCCGAAGCCGCCGCAAACGCCGGCCGTAAAGGCATCCGGGCCATCCTCGTGCGCGAGGAGACCACGCCGGAAGATATCGAAGGCATGGATCTGTCCAAGGGCATCTTAACGGCGCGCGGCGGCATGACCAGCCACGCGGCGGTCGTTGCCCGCGGCATGGGCCGCGCGGCCGTGGTAGGCTGCGGCGCGCTGCGCATCAATGAAGAAAAGAAAACGCTCACCGTGGACGGCAAAGTGTTCCACGAGGGCGATGATCTATCCATCGACGGTTCCACCGGCAACGTGTACGGCGAAGCGATCCCCACCGTGGAAGCGTCCGTCACCGGCGATTTTGCCCGCCTCATGGCCTGGGCGGACGCCGCCCGCACCCTCAAGGTGCGCACCAACGCCGATAACCCCCGCGACACCAAACAGGCCGTGAGCTTCGGCGCGGAAGGCATCGGCCTGTGCCGCACCGAGCACATGTTCTTTGAAGCCGACCGCATCGCGGCCGTGCGCGAGATGATCCTTTCCGACACCGTGGAACAGCGCGAAGCCGCGCTTGCCAAAATCCTGCCGATGCAGCAGGGCGATTTCGAAGCCATGTACATCGCGCTGGAAGGCCGCCCGATGACGGTCCGCTACCTCGATCCGCCGCTGCACGAGTTCCTCCCCAACAAGTCCATGACCGAGGAAATCGCCGACATCGCCAAGGAACTGGGCACGACCTCCGAAGCCATTATGGAGAAGATCGACGCGCTGCACGAGTTTAACCCCATGATGGGCCACCGCGGCTGCCGCCTGGCCGTCACCTTCCCGGAAATCGCCCGCATGCAGACCCGCGCCGTGATGCAGGCCGCGATCAAAGTGAAGAAGGAAAACGGCATCGACGTCGTTCCCGAGATCATGATCCCGCTGGTCTGCGAGCTTAAAGAGCTCAAGTTCGTTAAGGACATCGTGGTGGAGACCATCGAAACCGTGTTCAAGGAACAGAACACAACCTTGCCGTACCACATCGGCACCATGATCGAAATCCCGCGCGCTGCCCTTTTGGCGGATGAGATTGCCAAGGAAGCGGAGTTCTTCTCCTTTGGCACCAACGACCTGACCCAGATGACGTTCGGCTTCAGCCGCGACGACGCCGGCAAGTTCCTGGACAGCTATTACCAGAACAAGGTCTTCGAGAGCGATCCCTTCGCCAAGCTGGACCAGAACGGCGTCGGCAAACTGGTGAAGATGGCTGCCAAGCTCGGCCGCGAAACGCGCCCCGACCTGAAACTGGGCATCTGCGGCGAACACGGCGGCGATCCGGCCTCCGTGGAGTTCTGCCACAACGCGGGCTTGAACTACGTCAGCTGCTCGCCCTTCCGCGTTCCCATCGCCCGGCTGGCCGCCGCGCATGCCGCGATCAAGGCGAAGAAGTAACGGTATTACCAATCCATCACGCAGCCGCCGCGGATCAACCCGCGGCGGTTTTTTTGTGATTGCAGGATTGGTACAAATCTGGTATTGTAGGAACAGAAATGTAAAAATGCAGGGGGCGTCGATATGATCGAGCTGCCGGAGAGTATCAGCCTGGCCAGACAACTGAACGATACCGTCAAGGGCAAGGTGATTCAAGCCGTGGAGGCCAACCGGTCTCCGCACAAGTTCGCCTGGTACTTCGGCGATCCCGCTGGGTATGACGCGCTGCTTAAGGGCAAGACCGTTGGGGAAGCCAGAGGCGTGGGCGGCAAGGTGGAAATTGCGCTGGGCCGGCTGCGCATCCTGTTGACGGAAGGCATCAACGTTCGCTATCTTCCGGCGGGAGAAACGCCGCCCGCGAAGCATCAGCTGCTGATTACCTTTGCCGATTCCTCCGCGCTGGTCTGCACCGTGCAGATGTACGGAGGCCTGCAGGTGTTCGCGGAAGGCGATAACGACAGCGAATATTATCTGGTCGCCAAGCGCAAGCCTTCGCCGCGCTCCGATCTGTTTGACCTCCCTTATTTCCTGGATCTGGCGGAGGATTGCTGCGCATTGAGCGCCAAGGCGTTTCTGGCGACCGAGCAGCGCATTCCGGGGCTTGGCAACGGCGTGCTGCAAGATATTCTCTACAACGCCCGCATCCATCCGAAAACCAAGATCGGCAAACTTACCGAACAGGAACTGGAAACGCTGTTCGGTAACCTGAAAGCTACGCTGAATCAAATGACGGAGCAAGGCGGCCGCGACACGGAAACGGATCTGTTCGGCAATCCCGGCGGCTATCAAACCCTGATGTCCAAAAACACAGTCGGCAAACCCTGCCCGGCCTGCGGCGGCGCCGTCGTTAAAGCCCCCTATATGGGCGGAAGCGTGTACTTCTGCCCCCAGTGCCAGAAGGAACGGAAGTAGCGCGCAGGCGGGCCTTTGCGCAGCGGCATAACACGCGCCCGGTTCATGCGTATATGCGTTCGCGCGTTTCCCATGTCTTGACAAACGGTGAAAATTGCGCTATACTCAACATGGTTAGCGAACACTAACCGTTGCGCATCCGCTAGGGTGCGCATATAACGGGGTATGAGTTAGAGAACTCAAACCAGGACGGGGCACGAAACCGGCACGGCGGAAGGGTTGTCTGTACGGCGACCAAGTTACTCAAGCACACCATCGGATCAGTCATCCGTACAGGTTGCCTGGGGCTGGAATAAGCCGGGAAGAACCAGCCGTCGGCCGATCCGCCGTGGAGCGCAGGGGCGCACCATCGGATCAGTCATCCGTACAGGTTGCCTGGGGCCGGAATAAGCCGGAGAACAGCAACCGTGGCCGATCCGGGGGTACCGCAGCCGGGCTGCGCAGAATCCCCGGCGGAGCATCGCAGAACCCCGCCTACACAACGAGTTCGCTTGGGCAGCACCCGCAGCGAAACAGGAGGAAATCATATGGCAAAAACAGCAGTGGTGTATTGGAGCGGTACAGGCAATACGGAGGCGATGGCAAAGGCGATCGCCCAGGCCGCCGGCGCCGACTTGTTCACAGCCGCCGCATTCCAAGCGGAACAGTTATCCGACTATCAGGCCATCGCGTTCGGTTGTCCGTCCATGGGCAGCGAAGAGCTGGAGGACAGCGAATTTCAACCGATGTTCGACGCCTGCAAACCCTTGCTTGGCGGCAGGAAGCTCGCGCTGTTCGGCTCCTACGGCTGGGGCGACGGCGAATGGATGCGCAGCTGGGAAGAGGAGTGCAAAGGGCTGGGCGCCGTGCTGCTGGCAGACGGCCTGATTCTCAACGGAACCCCGGACTCCGCAGGGCTTGCGCAATGCAAGGCGCTGGGCGAAACGCTGGCGCAGGCATAACGCAAAACCCAATCGATAACAAGAAACCGGAGCGCTGTATACACGGCGCTCCGGTTTTTTTGTCGGGTTCGCTTCAGCGGATCCGGATGGCGTTGTCCATTTGGATCTTTCCATCTTCGGACGGAGCCAGGTACAGCGCGTCGGGCAGGGTTTCGCGGTAGGGGAAAGTAAACCATGCCTGCTTGGGCCCGATGCCCTGGTTGCCGTAATAACCTTCCATGGCGTCAAATACGGGCTTGCCGTTTTCGTCCACCAGCTGGAGGGACTGGAGTTCCATTCCCACCGCGTCCACGCCGTCGTACTTCCAGAGCAATACACCCTTCTCGTCCTTGTAGCCTTCGCCGTTTTGCTCGATATACGTATCCATCACCCCGGGGTCTACTTCCCAGTCTACGGTGATATAGGTCTGAATCGGCGTAAACACCGCGCTGCTGACCCTGGCGCGCCACCGCGGGGTGACGGTTTCCAGGTTCGGCGTAAGCTCCGTCACCTGATCGCGTATGGAGCAATCCAGCGTGAAGGTGATCATGCCCTTTTCCGGTAAAAGAGTCTGTCCGCTGTCCGGGTCGGTCATAAGCGTATCCAGCGATTGCCGCTCGCCGATGGGCAGGGCAATCTCCACGGCGTTTCCGCTCAGATATACGTTTTCCTGATCCAGCCGGTAGAGCATGGAATACACGATCTCGCCCGGTGTTTCCGTGCCGACGTCCAGCCCGCCGGACATGCTGGGCATCCCCACAGGCTGCCCGTCAATCCAGATCGTATCCACCCACCAGCCTACGTTGAGCCGGGAGGCCGCTTCCATATCCTCCTCCGTCAATAGCCGCAACCCGGAGGGATCGTCGTCAACGCCCATGGGCTTGTCCGCTTTCAGATCGCGGATGGAGTAGGAGACGAACAGGGAAATGCCGTCGTACGCGGCTTCCAGCACCCTGATTTCAGCGTCGCCAATCCGCGCGTACTGCAGATCCGTCTGCGTGATGGACGCGGCGTTTTCCGGCGTAACGCCCATGGTGCGGTCAAACATGCCGCCGGTTAAAAGCGTGGCCGCGATGGCCACGGAGGCGACCAGCAGCACGGCGGCTACGATATAGACCAGCGCCCTGCGCTTAGAAATGCGGTTACGCGCCGCTGCGGCTTCCTGCCGCGGTTCTTCCTGTGCAATGGCGGCAAGCGTTTCCCGCATTGCGTTGGTAAACGAGGCGGGCGGGTTGGGCACGCTTGTTTGCAGCTTCGCGCGGATGGTATGTTTCTTCATCGTCAACGCCTCCCTTCATGCTCTTGCCGGAGCAGATCCTGCTGCATGCCGATACGCGCATACATCAGCCTGGATTTTACGGTGTTCAGGGATATGTCGAGCATCGCCGCGATTTCCCGCAGTTTATAACCTTCCAGATAATGCAGCACCACCGTTACGCGCTGCTCGGGAGACAACCGTGTGAGCGCTTCCCGAAGCTCGCCCAGGTCCTGCGCAGGCGGCGCGGCAATCGTGTTTTCGTCCAGCGGCTCTTTCATAAGCTGTCTGCGCGCGCGCAGAATATCCACGCATACGTTGTACAGAATACGCGTCAGCCATGGGCGGAACGCGCGAAGGCTTTGCAGGGTATCCCGCTTCTGCCATGCGCGCGTCAGCGCTTCCTGCACGGCGTCCGCACAGTCTTCAGCATGGGAAAGCATCGACCAGCTGATGTGATAGAGCAGTTTTTCCAGTTTCATGGCCTCGGTTTGAAAGGTCTGCGCGTCCAAGGCGGTTCCTCCTGCGGTACGTTTTGCCTCCGCTGTCTGGCTGCGGTCGGCGACTGCCATACTATTCATGGGTACAAAGCTCCAAGGTCGAGCCGGGCGGGGTCGATCAGCTCCGCGGTCACGGCGCTTACGACAACGCTTCCATGCTCCGGTATGCGCGGATCCATGTTCTGCGCCACTTTCCGGTCGGGCATATCCGCGCTCTCGTACAGATCGCCGGTCAGCACCCACGCGGGGGTGAGCGTCTGGCTTCCGTCCTCGGCTTCCCAGGAAACGTAGCCAAGCGTCAGCCCGGTCACCTTGCGGAGCAAGCCCTGCGCGATCAGCCTTTCGTAGGTCCCAAGCACCTCGTTAAGCCCGCACAGCGGCAGATCGGCAAGCAGCGTTTCCCGTACGGAAACCAGGCTGAACTGCGCGCTGCAAAACATGCCGCTGCCGTCGGGAAGCATCTGCAGGATGGCCGTGCCGCCGGTGGGGCGCGTCTGCGCCTGCGCCGGGGTATGGTCGAAGTCCGCAAAACAGCTTTCGCCCCGGCATACCAGGGGCACGCCGCCGATCTCCTGCGTAAAGTATACCATCAGCACGCCCTGATAGGGCCAGGGATCGCCGGAAAAAGTATCGGAAGCCTTATCGTACGCGCGCAGCGCGCCGGTGGCATACACGGCGTACGGCGCAACGCCTTCCACCGCGCCGGGGAAGTTGTCCGCAAGCACCCTGTTCATCATGTCCTGCGCGTCGCGCACGGAAGCGGGGTTATCAAACGCGTACAATTCGTTGGGCGAAAGACCGTTCCACTCCTTGTACACGGCTTGCACGTCCATGCCGCCGGGAGGGTCCTTCCTGTTTGCCGGTTCGGCTTCCCGCAGCGCCTTGGCCGTGTGGGAATCCAGCCGGAAAAAGCCCGGCTCCTGAAACAGCACGGCGTCCGCCCAGTCGGTTTTGGGCGGCGCCGCGATCGATGCCATCGCCTCCGCCCGCAGCACGGGCAGGGTTTCCACATCGGGTACCTGAATGGGAATATCCACGGTCACGGTTCTGCCATACGCCGTGTAGGTTTGATGCCAGCCCTGCGCCGCCTGCACGTGCATTTGCATGACCGTCGCCCCTTCCGCGGCGGCGGGCCGTGCGGCGGCAAGCAGCAGTGCAAGCGCGATGAACGCTCCTCGTCTGGATCCCTGGCTCATGGTTCCACCTTCTCTTCGTCAGTTTGGCGCCGTATCATAAGACGCAGGGAAGGGGAAAAGGTTGAAGGTAACATGATCGCGGTAAAATTTCCGTACATTTTTCCGCACAAGGAAAGAGAGCCGCGCAAGCGGCTCTTCCGGCCTGTCAAAGGTCCGTATTTTCCGGGCGGCATCGGAGGGTCGCAGCCCTTCGATTGTGATCGTATCGAACGGCTTTGCCCGACGGGCGGTGAGTTTCACCATGCCCGAACTTCAAAAAGAGGCGCAGCCACTTTTTTGACACGCAAAGAGAGCCGCTCGCGCGGCTCTCTTTGCGGATGCGGCTCCGTTTACACGATCTTCTCAAAATCGGACGCCGGATGTTTGCAAATGGGGCAGGTATAGTCGTCGGGCAGAGGTTCGCCCTCGTATACAAACCCGCAGATCTTGCAGCGGTAGCCCTTGGTTTTGGTCGCGGAGGGCTTGGGTTTGGTGTTCTTGAAATAATAGGCGTAGGTGAGGCTGGGCTCCTGCGAGAGGACCATGGCTTCGGTGGTATCGCACAGAAACACCATGTGCGAGCCGCAATCCTTCTCCTCGCGCACCTTGCCGGAAATAAAGCCGTTGCAGTTCTGCGTCAGGTAGTAAAGCCCGTTTTCCGCGCGCTGGACCTCTTTGAAGTTGGCGAACTTGTTCAGCGTCCGCCCGCTTTGAAACCCGAACCGCCGGAAAAGATCAAACGGCGCGCTCTCGGTGAGGATGCTGGCGCAAAATTCGCCGGTTTTTTGGATGGTTTCGCAGGAGAAATTCGCCTTGGATACCGACAGGCAAAGCCACGGCGGGGTCAGCGCCACCTGCATGAACGCGTTGCCGATGAACCCGTTATCCCTCTTGCCGTCGCGCGTGGTGATTACAAACAGGCCGTATCCGATTTGGTACAGGGCATTCATGTCGATCATTTTGCGTCGCCTCCAAGCATCGCGGCAGCCAGTGCGTCCAGCTCGCCGCATTGGGTTTCCTTGATGGCGGAAAGCACGGTGAGCGTCGGCTCCGCCACGGCCATGTTTTTCATGCCTTCCAGGTGGGCGCGGATCAGCTTGCCGGACGCGATCGCCCATGAGCCGCTTTCGATGATCCCCACCTTGCGGTTTTGCATGTTGTGTTCCTTTAGCGTATGCAGGTAATGGGAAACGGGGGGATAAACGCCCATGTTATACGTGGGGCACGCGATGACGATTTTCCCGCAGCGGAAGGTTTCGGAAAGTATTTCGCTTAAATCGGTGTTGGACGCGTCCACAATCTTCACGCGCGTGCCATTGTGTGAAAGCCTTGCGGCCAGGGCCTCGGCCGCGTTCTTGGTATGCCCGTACAGCGAGCCGTAAACAACCAGAATGTCGCTTGGGTCTTCCGGCTGATACGTGCTCCAGCGATTGTATTTCTCCATATACCAGTCCAGGTTCTTGCGCCACACCGGGCCGTGCAGGGAGCAGATCCGCGCGATCTGGAACTTGGCGGCCTTCTTGAGTGCTGCCTGCACCTGCGGGCCGTATTTGCCCACGATGTTGGCGTAATACCGGCGGGCTTCGGGCAGCCAGTCGATCTCAAAGTTCAGCTCGTCGGCAAACAGGTTGCCGCCCAGCGCGCCGAATGCGCCGAACGCGTCCGCGGAAAACAGCGTGCCTGTTTTCACGTCATATGTCATCATCACTTCCGGCCAGTGCACCATCGGCGCCGTAAAAAACTCCAGGTCGCGGCTCCCGATGGGCAGCTTGTCCCCGTCGCCCACGGGTTGAAAAGGCGCTTTGATCTCGCCGAAAAACTGCCCGATCAGCGTTTTGGTTTTCTCGGTGCCCACGAGGGTCACCGCCGGGTACCGCCGGATCAGCGATTGCAGCAAAGCGGCATGGTCCGGCTCCATATGGTGCACAACCAAATAATCCAGCGTCCGCCCTTGCAAGCCGGAGGCCAGGTTCTCAAAAAAAAGATCGGCAACCGCATGGTCGGACGTATCAAACAGCACGGTTTTTTCATCGAGAATTAAATAGGAATTGTACGCGATCCCCTTGGGAATCGGGTACAGATTTTCAAACATATTCAGCCGGCGGTCGCTTGCGCCTAAGTAATACAGGCCGTCCGTAATCTCCCGCGCACAGTGCATGGCATTCCCTCCCTTATCGTTCACCGTCTTATTGTACACAATGGAGCGTAGCTTGTAAAATACTTCTTTTCAGGGAAAATCCCCGGTATGCGGCTGACCGAAACCCCTGTGTGACCGCACTCCGTGTATTGAAAAAAGGGATCCCCGCTGCGGGGGATCCCTTGTGCAATCGCTTGCTGGTTATTCCACGGTTACGCTCTTGGCCAGGTTGCGGGGCTTGTCCACGTCGCAGCCGCGGGCTACGGCCATGCAGTAGGCGAACAGCTGCAGCGGGATGATCGCCAGCAGCGGGGATACAAGATCGCCGCCCGCGGGGATGGTCACCAGCCTGTCCACTTCCGGCGCCACCTGCTGGGCCAGGTCTTCGCGGCAGATCGCCATCACCTGCGCGTCGCGCGCCTTGATCTCCTTAATGTTGGACAACGCCTTGTCTAAAAGCTCCGGCTGCGTGATGGCGGTGACCACAAGCCTGCCCTTTTCCAGCAGGGCAATCGGCCCGTGCTTCAGCTCGCCGGAGGCATAGGCTTCGGAAAAGATATAGCTGACTTCCTTGAGCTTCAGGGCCGCTTCCATGGACAGCGCGTAGTCTAGCCCTCTGCCCACGAAAAACACGTGCCCGTTTTTGCATTCCTCGGCGGCAATTTGCTGCAGCTGTTCCTGGGTATCCACGGCGCGCTTGGCCTTTTCCGGCAGCGCGGCAATTTCCGCCGTCAGCGCTTCCAGCTCCGCGTCCGAGGCCGTGCCGCGCAAATCGGCCAGCGCAAGCGCGATCATCAACAGCGTCTCCACCTGCGTGGAATACGCCTTGGTGCTGGCAACGGCGATCTCCGGCCCCGCGTAGGTAAACAGCGTGTTCTGCTCGCCAGCTTCCCTGGCGATGGTGGAGCCCACCACGTTGCAGATCACGAGGGCTTTGGCGTTCTGCCGCTTGGCCTCGCGCAGCGCCGCCAGCGTATCGGCGGTCTCGCCGCTTTGGGAGATGGCGATGAACAGCTCGTTTTCGTTCAGCATCGGGCTGCGGTAGCGATACTCGCTGGCGATATCCACCTCCACCGGCACGCGGGCCAGTTTTTCGATGGCGTATTTGCCGTAGATGCCCGCGTGGTAAGCCGTGCCGCAGGCAACGATGACGATTTTCCGGAGCGTTTGCGCTTCGCTCTTCGTCAGGGGAAACCAGCTGTGGTCGTGCGTGCCCAGGGCGTTGCGCGGAGAGAAGGTATTTTGCAGCGCGGTGGGCTGCTCGTGGATTTCCTTGAGCATGAAGTGCGGATACCCGCTCTTTTCGGCGTTGCTTAAATCCCATGTCACATGATACTGCTCGTGGAGCACCGTTTCGCCGTTTTGTCCGTAAACCTCGATTCCGTTTGTGCTCAGCACCGCAACTTCCCGGTCGTCCAGGAAAATGACGTCGCGGGTATGGCTGAGCATGGCGGGAATATCGCTGGCGATGTAGCTTCTGCCCTGCGTATGCCCAACGACCAGCGGGCTTTCGTTGCGGGTGCAGAACAGCTTATCCGGCTCCTGCTCGCACACCACGCCCAGGGCGAAGCTGCCCTTCAGCAGCTTGATGGCTTTTAAAAGCGTTTGCTTCATATCGCCTTCGTACAGCGTGGATAACAGGTGGGCAACGACCTCCGTATCGGTTTGGGAAACGAACACGCAGCCCTGCTCCATCAGCTGCCTGCGCAGCTGGGAATGGTTTTCGATGATGCCGTTGTGCACGATGGCGATGCTCTGCGCGTTGTTGAAATGCGGGTGCGCATTCACGTCGTTGGGCTCGCCGTGGGTTGCCCAGCGCGTATGGCCGATGCCGATATGCCCGAACAGCGGCTGTGCTTCCAGCAGGTTTTCCAGGTTTTCCAGCCGGCCCTTGGTTTTGGCTACGTAAAGCTTTCCCTCTTTGTCCAATATCGCCACTCCGGCGCTGTCGTAACCACGGTAGCTTAGGCGCTCCAGCCCGTCCAGCAGGATGGGGCTGGTATCCTCATTCCCGATGTAGCCGACGATTCCGCACATAATAATTACCCTCCGCTTGTTGATGTGCTCACATTGTATTATATTGTATTATAATTTGCAAGCCTTTTTTCAAATATTCCGTGGAGGCCGAATAACGTGCGCTCCCTGCGCTCATTCCTGCGGCTTTATTTCCTCGGGCGACGCCGGGGGAATGATGCTGACCAAAGCGGTTTCCAGCCGGTGGTCGGTAATCGTTTCGGCTTTGATGTGCAGGCCGTAAACGTCCACCTCGGGGGTGGAGCCGTCCTCGGGGATGGTGTTGAAGCGGGAGAAAACCATGCCGCCCAGCGTATCATATTCCTCGTCTAGCGGCAGTTCCACTTGAAGCGCGTCTCCCAGCGTTTCCAGTTCCACGCTGCCGTCCACGCGCCATAAGTTGTCGCCGATTTTAACGACCTCGCTTTCCTCCGCGGGGTCGAACTCGTCGTAAATATTGCCCACGATCTCTTCCAGCAGGTCTTCCATGGTCACGATGCCGCTCATGCCGCCGTATTCGTCCACTACGACCGCCATATGCACCTTCTGCTTTTGCATATTGCGAAACAGCACGTCCGCCTGTACGGTTTCGGGCACCAGATAGGCGGGCCGCAGCAGCGCGCGCAGCGCTTTGGGCTGTTTGTCCTGTGCGTTGATCAGAAAATCGCGCGTGTTGAGAATGCCGATAATATCGTCGATATCCTCATCGTATACCGGAAAGCGGCTGAGGCCGGAATCCCGTATTGTTTGAAGAATCTCTTCAAACGTATCCTCCACGTGGATGGCGACCACGTCCATGCGGTGAACCATCACGTATTCCGCCGTCGTGTTGTTGAACTCGAAGATGTTTTCAATCATCTCGCGTTCGTCTTCCTGAATGGTGCCCTTTTCGCCGCCGATATCCACCATCAGGCGGATTTCCTCTTCGGTTACGGTGTTGCGGTCCGGGTGCGGGTTCACGCGCAGCAGGCGTAAAATACCGTTGGTGGAAACGGTCAGCAGCCAGACGACGGGCTTGAAAATTACCTGGGCGATGATAATCACGCGGCAGGTGATCCGCGCTACCTTCTCGGGGTTTTGCATGGCGATGCGCTTTGGCGCAAGCTCGCCAAGCACCAGGGTAAAATAGCTCAGCAGGAGCGTCACCGCGATCATGCTCACGGTTTGCACCGCGGCCGGGGACAGCAGGGTAAACCCGCCCGCGAGCAGGGCTTTTGCGATGCGCCCCGCAATGTTGCTTGCGGCGAACGCACTTGCTAAAAATCCTCCCAGCGTGATCGCCACCTGAATGGTGGATAGAAAATCACTGGGGGATTCGGCCAGCCGAAGCATCATCGCGGCTTTTTTGTCGCCTTCTTCGGCTTGTTTTCGTACTCTATTTTCGTTGATGGAAATAACGGCAATTTCGGATGCGGCGAAAAATGCGTTGGTCAGAATCAGAACGAACTGAAGCAGTATATGACTGCCTATGGGGTCGTCCAAGGATTAGCCCTCCTTCGGTCGGTGCAGCGGGAACTTGGTCGCGATAGAATATTATACCACAAGCGGTGGCAATCCCGCTACTGCCTGCGCGCAGGAAAACAGGCGGCGGAACAAAAACCGGCGGCCGATTTCCAGAATATGGAGTTTCGTATCGCTGTATCAGCGCTTTTTATCCTGCCGCAGGGCGCCCGCGCCGTTACCCCTTCGCGCCCGGAAAACGGACGGTGATGCGCGTGCCCTTGTCAACGGCGCTCTCCAGGTCCACAGCCGCGCCGTGGAGCTGCGCGCCGTTTTTCACGATGGACAGGCCCAGCCCCGTGCCGCCGGTTTCCTTGGAACGGCTGGAATCCACGCGGTAGAAGCGCTCGAATACCCGGTGATGGTGCTCTGGCGGAATGCCCATCCCCGTATCCTTCACGGTCAGGAAGGGTTGGCCGCCGTCCGTGCCAACGGTTACGCGCACGCTGCCCTTGGGCTTGTTGTACTTGATGGCGTTGTCGATCAGGTTAACCGTCATTTCCTCCAGCAGGGTACGGTCGCCGGTAACGACGGCCGTTTCGCCCTCCACGGCCAGCGTAACGTCGCTTTTCACCGCGTAATCCTTGAGCTTTGCCACGCAGTGCTGCGCGAGCGCAAGCAAATCCACCGGCTGGCGCATCTGCGTCATGCCCTCATCCAGCTTGGACAGCCGCAGGATGTCCTCCACCAGGGATACGAGGTGCAGGCTTTCCGTATGAATTTTCCTGCCGAGCGCGGCGGTATCCTCCGGCTTGGCAAGCCCGGTTTCCAGCAGCTCCGCGTATCCGGAGATCGTGGTCAGCGGCGTGCGCAGCTCGTGGCTCACGTTGGCGGTGAACTGCTTTCGGTTCTGTTCGGCGGTCTGCGCCTCGGTGATGTCCTGCAAAAGCAGCACCATGCCCGTTTCGCCTTCGGCCGGGCTGGAGGACACGTGGTAGGTGCGCCCGCCGGCGCGCATTTCGCCGCTGCCGCCCTTTTCGGCAAGGATCCGCATCAGCGTTTCATGGCGGTTGATCTCCAACAGCGCTTTGCCGGTCAGCTCGCTCTGCCCGGCGTTCAAAATCTGGCGCGCCGCTGGGTTAATCACCAGAATGCGGTTCCCTTCGCCCAGCACGATCAGGCCCTCCCGCAGCCCCTTGAGCATGACCGCGACCTCGGTTTCATGTCGCTTCTGGTTTTGCAGCTGCTCGGCAATCCGGCGGTTCTGCGCGTCCATACGCCGGAGCATGGGGGAGAACTCCTCGTAGGCGTCGCTTTGCAGCGGATCGTCCAGGTTGATGCGGTTCAGCGGGCTGACGAGGGATTTCGTGATCGGCTTGGCCAGCTGATAGGAAAGCACCGCGGATACGGCAAGCCCCAGCGTAATCCAGCCGAGCATCCCGCGGATCGTGGCCCAGATGTTTTTCTGCGCTCCGGCCACGCGGATCACGTAATCGGCGTTCAGCTTGCGCGCGTAATAGAAGCTGGTCTCGCCGACGGTTGCGCTGGAACGGCTCGCGCTGCCCTCGCCGCTTGCAATTGCCTCGGCGATCTCGGGCCTGTCGGCATGGTTGTCCATCCGAACGACGTCGGCCTGGCTGTCGAACACCACGGTGCCGTCCGTGTGGATCAGGGTAACGCGGCCCACGAGGATGCTGTTCTTGAGGAACGCCACCGGGTCGGGCTGGTACGCAAGCATGCTTGCCAGCGTATCCGCCTCTTCCTGCAAATCCGTTTGCAGCTGGCGGCTGAAATACAGGTACATCCCGCCGATCAGAAGGATGGACAGCAATAGCGAGATCAGCAGGGAAAACAATACAAGGCTTCGGAACAGCTTCTTTCTCACGGCGCTTCCTCCAGCTTATAGCCAACGCCGCGCACGGTGAGGATCAGCTCGCCGCAGGCGCCCAGTTTCAGCCGCAGGGAGCGGATGTGCACGTCCACCGTTCGGGTATCGCCCGCGTAGTTGAGCCCCCAGACGTCGTCCAGCAGCATATCGCGCGTTACGGCTTTCCCGCTGTGCGCCATTAAAAACGCAAGCAGCTCAAACTCCATATGCGTCAGCTCCACGGTTTCCCCGTCCGCAAGCACCAGATGGCGGTCGCGGTCCAGCGTCAGGCCGCCAACCGTCAGCACCGCTTCGGCCGGCTCGTCCGCGCTGCGGCGAAGCAGCGCCTTCACGCGCGCCAGGAGCTCCATCACCCCGAAGGGCTTGGACAGGTAATCGTCCGCGCCCGCGTCCAGCCCGCGCACCTTATCCATTTCGGTGCCCTTGGCGGTCACAAGAATCACGGGCAGGCGCTTGGTTCTGGGCTCGCGCCGCAGGCTCTGTAACAGCGCGATGCCGTCCTCGCCGGGCAGCATCACGTCCAGAAGCACGAGGGAGGGCAGGGTTTTCTTGATCGCCGTGCGGAACGCCGCGGCGCTTGCGAAACCTTCTGCTTCAAAACCGGCCTGCTTGAGCGCGTACAGCTCCAGCTCGCGTACGCCGGTATCGTCTTCCACGATATGGATCATCGAAGCACGTCTCCTTTATACAGGCCGGTCACACAGTACTCCACCCATTCGGCAATGTTGGTTGCGTGGTCGCCGATCCGCTCGTAGTATTTGGCGATCATCAGGTAGTCCATGCCTTCCACGCTGCGCGAGGAATCCTTGACCAGAAAATCGATGATTTCCTGCTTTACTTCCACAAACAGGTTGTCCACAATATCGTCGTCTTGAATCACGATGCGGGCAAGCTCCACGTCCGCGCGTACGTAGGCGTCCACGGCGCGGTGCACCATATCCACCGCCGTGCGGGACATGGCCAGAAAGTGCTCCGGCAGCTTGATCACCCCGTACTGCATCATGGTGACGATCTCGCTGATGTCTGCCGCGTGGTCGGCGATGCGTTCCATATCCGTGATCATTTTCAGCGCCGACGATACCACGCGCAGGTCGTGGGCCACTGGCTGGCGGGTTAAAAGCATCCGCAGGCACAGGCTTTCAATCTCGCGCTCCTTGCGGTCGATCACGGCGTCGCCCTCGATGATCTCTTTGGCGCGTTTCACGTCCAGGGTCTGCAGCACTTCGCTGGCGTCCTCCAGGGTATTTTCAATCATGCCGCACATTTCGATCATCTGCCGGTTCAAAAGCTCCACCTGAGCGTCGAACAGATTCTTCTTCATCAGCCGAACCTCCCTGTGATATAGTCTTCGGTTCTCGTATCCTGCGGCATGGAGAACAGGTTTTGGGTCTCGCCGGTTTCAATCACTTCACCCAGAAGGAAAAACGCCGTGGAATCGCTGATGCGCAGCGCCTGCTGCATGTTGTGGGTCACGATGGCGATGGTGTATTTCTGCTTGAGCTCTACGGCAAGCTCTTCAATTTTTCCGGTGGAAATCGGGTCCAGCGCCGAGGTGGGTTCGTCCATCAGCAGCACTTCCGGCTGTACGGCCAGAGCGCGGGCTATGCACAGCCGCTGCTGCTGCCCGCCGGACAGGCCCAGCGCGCTGTTGTTGAGGCGGTCTTTCACCTCGTCCCAGATCGCCGCGTCGCGCAGGGAGCGCTCCACCATTTCGTCCAGCATCGCCTTGCGGCGTGTGCCGTGGGTGCGCGGGCCGTAGGCGATGTTGTCGTACACGGTCATGGGGAAGGGGTTGGGTTTCTGGAAAACCATGCCCACGCGCTTGCGCAGCAGGTTTACGTCCATATCTCCGTAGATATTTTCGCCGTCCAGGGTGACGCTCCCTTTAATGCGGCAGCCAGGCACCAGATCGTTCATCCGGTTCAGCGTTTTAATCAGCGTGGATTTGCCGCACCCGGACGGGCCGATGAACGCGGTGATGCGGTTTTCCTCAATTTGCATATTCACGTTCTTCAGCGCCTGAAAATCGCCGTAGAACAGATCCAGGTTTTGAATGTCGATTTTGCTCATAGCTTACTCCTTCACGATTTTGCGGGAGATGAGGCGGGAGATCCCGTTCATCGCCAGCACGAACACCAACAGCACGGTCGCCGCCGCGTATGCCTTGCCGACGAACAAGCCCTCGCCCGACAGCATATACATGTGCACCGCTAGCGTGCTTCCCGAGGACGTGATGCCGGACGCCATTTTCGCCACCGTGCCCGCGGTAAACAGCAGCGCCGCGGTTTCGCCCACGATGCGGCCGATGGCCAGCACAATGCCCGCGAAGATACCGGGCGCGGCGGGGGGCAATACGATGCGGAACACCGTGCGAAGCTTCCCCGCGCCCAGCCCGTAGCTGCCTTCGCGGTAGCTGGTGGGCACGGATAAGAGCGCTTCCTCGGTGGTGCGCATGATCAGCGGCAGGATCATCAAAGAAAGCGTCAGCGCGCCCGCGAGCATCGACATCCCAAAACCCAGCGCGATCACGAAAAACACCATGCCGAACAACCCGTAAATTATGGAGGGAATACCGGCCAGCGTTTCCGCCGTCACCCGGATGGCCTTAACGATGAACGAGTTGCGACGGGAGTATTCGCTCAGGTATACCGCGCCGCCGATGCCGATGGGCACCGCGATGAACAGCGACAAGAACGTGATGACGAGCGTGTTGATCAGCGACGGCAGGAGGCTTTGATTTTCGGTCGTGAACTTGACCGAGAACAAATCCCAGCTCAGGTTGGGAATACCCTCGACGAGAATGCTGAGCACCACCTGCAAAAACAGGAACACGGTAACCGCGATGCAAAGCACCGTCACAAGCCGGATCAGCGCCGAGAAGGGATGGCGGCGTACGCGCAGCCTCCATGCCCGCGCTTTGGTACGCAAGGCATCGGCGCGGCTTTTGTGCGCGGGGGCGGTCGGGTTTTGATTGTTCATGATTCCACCCTCCTGTGCAGCGCGGAGAAAAGAAGGTTGATCATCAAAATGAAAACGAACAGCACCACGCCCGTTGCGATCAGCGCTTCACGGTGCAGATCGGCGGCGTAGCCCATCTCGGTAACGATGTTGGTGGTCAGCGTCCGGATGCCCTTGAGGATGCCCGCGGGCATGCGCGCCTGGTTGCCCGCCACCATCACCACGGCCATGGTTTCGCCGATGGCGCGGCCGATGCCCAGCACCAGCGCGGCCATGATGCCGCTCTTGGCCGCCGGCACCACGGCGCGGAACACGCTGCGCTCCTGCGTAGCCCCCAGCGCAAGGCTTCCTTCATAATAATGCTCCGGTACGGCCTTTACGGAGCTGTACGTGAGCTGGATAATGGTGGGCAAAATCATCATCGCAAGCAGAATGGACGCCGTCAGAATGCTGAAGCCCGTGCCGCCGAAGGTCTCGCGCACGAACGGCACCAGCGTGCGGATGCCGAAGAACCCGTACACCACCGACGGGATCCCCGCCATCAGCGCGATCATCGGCTCCAGAACGCGCATCACCTTTTTGGAACTGAACTGCGCCATATACACGCCCCCCAGCACGCCCACAGGCCCTCCCAGCAAAATGGCCCCGGCGGTCACGTAGAGGCTTCCCACGATCATCGGCAGAATGCCGAAGATATTGTTGAGCGGTTTCCACGTCGTTCCCGACAGGAAGGAGAACACGTTGACCTCCGCAAAGAAGGGCAGCCCGGTCATGAACAGGTATACGCAGATCAGAAGCACCGCGGCCACGCATACGCAGGCCGCCGCTATGAAGACCCAGCGCATCGCCTTTTCTTTGAACCTCATCCGCATTTGGCCTTCCTTTCCCCTTACATTTCTTTTATACAATGGTAAGAATAGCGTCGCGATGTAATGCAAACGTACTGCCGATGTTAAAAGTATGTAAAATCCGCTGCGTTCTGCGCGCAATATGGGGAATCGTTTTTACAAAACCTTTACGTTGCCGGAATTTGCGTTTTACATTGCCGCCTTACAATGACAGCGTAAACCGAAATGAACCGAGTTTGAAAGGATTGGAACATCATGAAAAAATTCTTGGGTATCCTACTGGCGCTCGTTATGGTCGCATCCCTTGCCACCGCTTTCGCCGGCAACGACATCGTCGTCATCAGCCGTGAAGAGGGCTCCGGCACCCGCGGCGCGTTTGTGGAACTCACCGGCGTGCAGGAAAAAGACGCCGCCGGCAATAACGTGGACAACACCACCGTCGAAGCCATCATCCAGAGCGGCACTGCGGCCGTCCTCACCACCGTGCAAAGCACGCCCGACGCGATCGGCTACATCTCTCTGGGTTCCCTCAACGACACCGTCAAGGCCGTGAAGGTGGAAGGCGTGGACGCGACCGTGGAAAACATCCTGGCCGGCACCTACGTTCTCTCCCGTCCGTTCAACATCGCCGTCAAAGGCGAACCCAGCCCACTGGTTGCCGATTTCATCGCCTGGATCTTCTCTGAAGAGGGTCAGGCCATCGTCACCGAGCATCACTACATCACCGAAGGCTTCAGCGAATACGTTCCCGCCGATGTGGAAGGCAAGATCGTCGTGGGCGGCAGCACCTCCGTGTACCCCCTGATGCAGGCGTTCGAAGAAGCCTATGAAGCTGTCAAGGGCGGCAAGGTGGATATCGAAGTGCAGGGCGGCGGCTCCACCGTGGGCATGACCGGCGCGATCGACGGCACGTTCCAGATCGGCATGGCCAGCCGCGAGCTCAAGGAGAGCGAACTTACGGAACTCACCCCCTATGTGATCTGCATGGACGGCATCGCCGTGGTCGTCAATACTGAAAACATGGTGGAAAACCTCACCCTGGCGCAGATCAAGGACATCTTCACCGGCGCGGTCACCACTTGGGACGCCGTGAAGTAAGCCTTCGGATCTAAAACAAGACCCCTGAAGCCCCCGCAGCTGAAAGCCGCGGGGGCTTCCTTCTGCCATTTTCTGTAGGCGGATACAAGCGCTGCCAGCCGTTGTCTTCCCGCAGGCGGTTTCCTATGGTATAATCAAACGACATCACAAAACGCAAACATCGGGAGGCGCACCCTATGGCTTCGTTTACGCTACCAAACGGCCTGGAACTGGGCTGTGCAAGCGCCGCAACGCAGATCGAGGGCGGTGCGCTTTCGCACAGCTGGATGCGCTGGGCAGACGCCGGGCATATCAAGGACGGCGCCTCTCCCGCCCGCGCGAACGACCACCTTCGCCGCTGGCAGGAAGACGATCAGCTGATGGCCGACCTGGGATTGCAAATCGCGCGCATCGGCGTGGAATGGGCGCGGATCGAGCCTGCGCAAGGCAAGTTTGACCAGGCGGCGCTTGATTTTTATGCGGAGGAGGTCCGCTGGCTGAACGCGCACGGCGTCAAGCCGCTGGTTACGCTGCACCATTTTACCAATCCGCTGTGGTTTGAGGATATGGGCGCGTTTACCAAGCTGGCGAACGTGCGCTGGTTTCTGCGCTTCGTCACCCGCGTGGTGCAGGCGCTGGGGGAAAGCGTCACCGAATACGTTACGATCAACGAACCCAACGTGTACGCCTCGCTTGGGTATCTCTACGGCGTGTGGCCGCCGGGGCAGAAGTCGTTTCGCAAGGCCTGCCGGGTGATGTCGGTTCTTTCGGCGGCGCACGCGCAGGCATACCGGCTGATCCACACATTGCAGGAGGACATGGGCATACGGGGCACGCGCGTCAGCTACGCGCTGAATATGCAGGGGTTCGAGCCGGAAAACCCGCGCAAGCTATCGCACCGGCTGGCCGCGAAACTGGCGGAACGGTTCTTTCAGGGCAGTATCGCCAAAGCCGCGACGCTGGGCATATTCCGCTGGCCGCTTCGAAATCTTGCCGACGTACGGGCGGGGCTGTATTGTGATTTTATCGCGCTGAACTATTACACGCGCGTCGTGATGCGGGGTATGAAGACCGCCACGCGCAAAGGCGCGCCGGTAAACGACCTGGGCTGGGAAATCGACCCGCAGGGGATGGTGAAATGCCTGCAAAAGCTCTGCCGTCTGCACGATCTGCCCATCTATATCACTGAAAACGGCACCTGCGACAACCGGGACGCGTTCCGCTGCCGCTACCTGTTTGATCACCTCGCGGCGCTTTGCCAATCCGGCCTGCCGGTGGAGCGGTATTATCACTGGTGTTTTACTGATAATTTCGAATGGCTGGAGGGCGAAAGCGCGCGTTTCGGCCTCGTGCACGTGGACTATGAAACGCAGAAACGCACCGTGAAGCGCAGCGGCCGGTTCTTTGCGGAAATCATCAAGCAGGGCGGCGTTACGGAGGCGATGTACGAAGCCTACGTAGGCGATCAGCAATACGCGGTCAGCGCGCGATAAGGGAGTTACGGCATGGCGCAGTGGTGGCGGGACCGGGTTGCGTACCAGATTTACCCCAGAAGCTTTCAGGATACGAACGGAGACGGGATTGGCGATATCCCGGGGATTATCTCCAGGCTTCCCGAACTGCAGAAGCTCGGCGTCGGCATCCTGTGGCTGTCGCCCGTATACCGCTCGCCGGACGCGGATAACGGCTACGACATCAGCGATTACTGCTCCATCGACCCGAAATTCGGCACGATGGACGATATGGACCGCCTGTTTGCCGAGGCGAAACGCCGCGATATCCGCATCATCCTGGACCTGGTCATCAACCACACGTCGGACGAGCACCCCTGGTTTCAGAAAAGCCGGATGCGGGAAGAACCGTATACTGATTATTATCTCTGGAAACCGGCGAAGCCCGGCGGAGGCCCTCCCAACAACTGGACGGGCTTTTTCATGGGCTCCGTATGGACGTGGGACGAGC
>JAEWTC010000120.1 GCA_023459675.1 Bacillota bacterium
GAGCGGTAATCCTTGGCGCAATGCATGGAAAGGTTCAAGAGTTTGGAATCGATCCCGCACTCCGCGGGCGTGGTCAGCGCGCCCAGCCTTTGCATGGCGGCGCGGATCGTTTCCAGGGGCGGCAGCAGGGCGATCGCGGCCCGGATCTCCTGCTGGCGCGCCTGCGCGGTGCGGATGCGCCGCAGCTGTTCGTCCCAGCTTAGAAAATCCTCGGGGTTCTCCCGCATAATGCTTTGGGCGGCTTCCGTTTCAAAGGCTGTAAGCATCCACCGTTCGCGTTCTTCCCGTGAAATCCGCTTCGCCTTGATGGCTTCGATATCGAGTTTGGATAAATCCTCCTGCGCAAACCGCGTAAACAGCGGCCAGCAGAGCAGCGTTGCCACGCCGACCGACGCGCCGTGCGCGGGCGGGTGCTGCCCGTGTAGCAGCTGCATCATTTCCCAATAATGGGCAATATTGTGCTCCACCGAAGCCACGGCGCGCGTTTGGCCCGCGATCATGATCGTGACGCCCGAAAGCAGCAGCGCTTCGATCAGCACCCGGATGCCCTCCTCGGTGCGGCTGCGGATCAGGTCCACGTTTTCCAAAAGCTTCGTCACGGCGCCGGTTACAATCTCGCCGCACACGTCGCAATAGGTTTCCTCGTTGATGATGCTGCCCAGCATCCAGTCCGCCTTGGCGATGTACTTGCCCAGCACGTCGCCAACGCCGGAGCATACCATGGAAAGGGGCGCGGTGCGCAAAAGCTCCGTATCGCACAGGATAATCTCAGGACATGGTCCGGCGCGGTGAATTTTCACGCTGCGCAGCAAAAGCGGCGCGACCACCGAGGTGTAACCGTCCATGGAGGGCGCCGTGCCCACGCTTACAAACGGTAATTTGCAGCGCGCGGCGTTCACGCGTACGGTGTCGGTAATGCTGCCGGAGCCGACGGCAATCAGAAATTCGGTGTCCGGCTGGATGGATAACAGCACCTCTCCGCAGGCGCGCTCGTCCGGGTCCATCACGCCGTCGCGGGTGATCACGCAGCGGATCACCGAAAAGCCCTCGCTTTCCAGCGCTTCCGCAAGCGCTTTCCCGGCCAGGGGCCAGGTGTTGTTGTCGGCTGCCAGCACGCAGCGCGTGCCCAGGTTGCGCTTTTGGATGTACGCGGGCGCGTTTTTCACGATGCCCGAGCCCACATAGATGTCCTGTGTCGGAAGCTGGTGCGAAAGCCCGCAATCGCACGCGATGCCGGAAATCGTCAGCTTGTGTTGCTGATCGTAGGATATGGATACGCTCATCGGCGGTGTCCTCCTTGCATGTCCGTTCACTTGGCATGAAGAAATCCCCTGCCCTCAGCAGGCAGGGGATGCAGCCTGTTGAAAAAGCCACATCTGCTTCTGCGGCCTTGTTCTGCGCTTTGCTTGAACAAGGCTACGCCCCTCGTTACCTTCGGTAACATCCGGGGCTAGTCGGGCGTTGCCCTCCCTTGTTGTCACCTTGAGCGGCCTTGCTCTGCGCTCTGCTTGAGCAAGGCTACGCGCTCACATCGTGACGCGATGTGAGCGCTAGTCGGGCCAAAGCCCTCCCTTTTCGCGATGGCGCGGGCATCACGTACGTCCGTGTACGCTCAGACCCGCACCATGCTTGGTTTCTAGCATATGCGGCCTTTTGAACAGTCTGTCATCCCGCGTCCTCACGAGGTTTGCGGGCAGTGAAAATCCCCTGCCCTCAGCAGGCAGGGGATGTATGGCTTCGAAAGGCTTAGCGGGTCAGCAGCGTTTCTTCGGTTTCCTTGTCGAAGAAGTGCAGGTGGTTGACGTCGAACGCGATCTGGATGGTCTGGCCGGCGCGGCTGGTGGTGCGGGGGTTTACGCGGGCGATGATGTTGCCGTCCTTACCGGAGGTGGTCAGGTACAGGTAGGTTTCGGAACCCATCAGCTCGGTCACTTCCACGTCGGTGTTGATCACGGCGGTGGGGGCGGACTGTACAAACACGTCTTCGTCGTGGATGTTTTCGGGGCGGATGCCCATGATGACTTCCTTGCCGATGTGGTTCTCATCCGCAAACTTGGAAAGCTTGCTGGGCGGGATCACGATCTTGTTTTCGCCGAACTTGGCAACCACTTCTTTGCCTTCCTTTTCCAGGGTGACGTTGAAGAAGTTCATCTGCGGGCTGCCGATGAAGCCTGCCACAAACAGGTTGGTGGGATAGTCGTAGAGGTTCTGCGGGGTGTCCACCTGCTGCACAAAGCCGTCCTTCATGACCACGATGCGGGAACCCATCGTCATGGCTTCGGTCTGGTCGTGCGTCACGTAGATGAAGGTGGTCTGCAGTCTCTGGTGCAGCTTGGTGATTTCCGTACGCATGGCTACGCGCAGTTTGGCGTCCAAGTTGGAAAGCGGTTCGTCCATCAGGAAGACTTTGGGCTCACGCACGATGGCGCGGCCCAGGGCAACGCGCTGGCGCTGCCCGCCGGAAAGGGCCTTGGGCTTGCGGTTGAGGAGGTGGAAAATATCCAAAATCTTGGCGGCTTCTTCCACGCGGGTTTTGATTTCCGCTTTGGGGGTTTTGCGCAGCTTGAGGCCGAACGCCATGTTATCGTACACGGTCATATGCGGGTACAGCGCGTAGTTCTGGAACACCATGGCGATGTCGCGGTCCTTGGGGGCGACGTCGTTAACCAGGCGGTCGCCGATGTAAAGTTCGCCGCTGGTGATTTCTTCCAAACCTGCGACCATGCGCAGCGTGGTGGATTTTCCGCAGCCCGACGGGCCGACCAGAACGATGAACTCCTTGTCGTCGATATCAAGATCAAAATCCGATACGGCCACCACGTTGCCGGCATACACCTTCGAAATTTTCTTAAGAGATACGCTTGCCATGAAATTGCCTCCTTTTATTTGCTGAACGAAATACTCGCTCATACGGCACAGTATAGGTATATTATAGCTTCTGCGGTGTGAAAAGCAAATGGCTGAAATAGCCAAAGTTTAGGATATGCATTTGTACACGATGTATAGGTTGGACAAGCTGTTACCAATTTACACCGGGTGGCGGCGTTCCGTTTTTAGGATTTCCCAACAGGCCCCAACCCGTGTTATACTAAACCGGTATCGCTCGCAAGAGCAGAGAGGATGAAGACCGATGAAAGAGTACGCCCAGGATATCCTTTCGGCGGCGCTTGCAAACGGCGGCGATTTTGCGGAGATCTTTTGGGAGGACACCCGCTCCGCGCGCATGCAGCTTGTCAACAGCGAAGCCGAGAGCATTAACTTCAGCCGCCTGCACGGCGCGGGGATCCGCGTGTTCGTGGGGCTGAACGCCGTATATGCCTATACCAATGAAACCGACCGGGAGGGCCTGCTGCGCTGCGCGGCCAAGGTGGCGTCCGCCGTGCGGGAGCAGAAGCGTTCGGTGCTAGCGCTGCCGCAGTTTTCGGCGCCGCAGCTGCCCGCGCCCTACCGCATTCTCAAAGCCCCCTCCGGCGTGGAGAATAAGCGCAAGCTCGATATCCTCCGCGCTGCGGACAGCGCCGCCCGCGCCGTGAGCGCGGACATCCGCCAGGTTAGCTGCGTGTATCTGGACGTGGAACAGGACGTGATCCTGGCCAATTCCGAGGGTCTGTACGTCACCGATTCGCGCACCCGCACCCGCATGTCCTGCACCGCGATTGCCGACAACGGCACGGAAAAGCAGATCGCGCACGAGGGCCCCGGCGCGTCCATGGGATTTGAATTGTTCGACAGCCGCGTAAGCCCTTCTGATACGGGTAAAAAAGCGGCAACGACCGCAAGCCTGATGCTCCACGCGCCGGAATGCCCCGCGGGCGTGATGCCCGTGGCGATCGACGGCGGCTTTGGCGGCGTCATCTTCCACGAAGCCTGCGGCCATAGCCTGGAGGCGACGAGCGTTGCGTTCAACCTGAGCGTCTTTACCGGCAAGCTCGGCCAGCAGATCGCCTCCGAGCGCGTCACCGCGATCGACGACGGCACCATGCCCGGCGAGTGGGGCTCCACCCGGATCGACGACGAGGGCATGCAAACCACGCGCCTGACGCTGATTGAAAACGGCATTCTCAAAAACTATATGATCGATAAGCTCAACGCAAAGCGCATGGGCATGCCGCCCACGGGCAGCGGCCGCCGCCAGAACTACACCTTTGCGCCCACCTCCCGCATGCGCAACACCTACATCGCCCCCGGAACGGACGACGAGGCCGAGATGATCCGCACCATGGGCGACGGCCTGTATGCCAAAAAGATGGGCGGCGGCAGCGTGAACCCTGCGACGGGCGAATTCAACTTCGCCGTGGCGGAGGGCTACCTGGTGAAGGACGGCAAAATCGCGTCCCCGGTGCGCGGCGCGTCGCTAATCGGCAAAGGGGCGGAGATCCTGCCCAGAATCGACCGCGTGGGAAGAGCCATGACGATGGACCAGGGCATGTGCGGCAGCATTTCCGGCAGCGTGCCCACCAACGTGGGCCAGCCGATGATCCGCGTGACGCAGATGACGGTCGGCGGCAGAGCGAAGGAGTGAGCGGCATGGAATTAAACGTATTTATTGAAAAACTGTTTGCGCAGGCGGCAAAGGCCGGGCTGGAGGCCGCGGAAGCGTATGTGGCGCAGGACGACAGCTTCCAGGCGATGGCCTCCAACCAGGAGATCACCCAGTATTCCTCCAACCTCACCAAGGGCCTGTCCTTCCGGGTGATGGTCGGCGGCAAAATCGGTTATGCCTCCACCGAGGCGTTCGACGAGCAGGCCATCGTCTGGCTGATTCAAAACGCGAAGGATTCCGCCCTGCTCTGCGAGGATACCTCCGAGCAGTTTATCTACGGCGGCAAGGAACAAAACCCCGTTTTGCAGCTGGAGGCCCCGGTGGGCGAACCCGCCGAAAAGCTGCAGTTTGTGCTCGACGTGGAAAACGCCGCCCGCGGCTTTGACGCCCGGGTGCAAAACGTAGGCTACGACATCATCCAGACCGGCAGGGAAAGCGTGCGGATTGTGAACACCTTCGGGCTGGACAAGCAATATACCGCAACCTACGCCGTTGCCTACGTCATGCCCGTGGCAAGCGAGGGAACCTCCACCTCAACCGGGTTCTCCGTTCAGCTGGGGCGCGGTTTCCAGGCGCTCCATGCCCGGGAACTGGGCAAGCAGGCGGCGGAGGAAGCCGTTTCCATGCTCCACGCGTCGCCCGTGCCGTCGGGCCAGTACCGCGTCATCCTCCATCACCGCGCGATGGCGGACCTGCTCACCGTGTTCGACGCGGCTTTTTCCGCGGAGAACGTGCAGAAGGATCTCTCCATTTTGAAGGGCAAGCTGGGGGAAACCGTCGCGGCCCCGGCCGTAACCCTGGTGGACGACAGCCTGCTTGCAAACGGCGCCGCATCCCGCCCGTTCGACGCGGAGGGCGTGCCCGGCGGCACGCATTCCGTGATTGAGAACGGCGTGCTGAAAACCTTCCTGCACAACCTGAAAACCGCGCATAAGGACGGCGTAAAGTCCACCGGCAACGCAAGCAAGGCCGGGTATTCCGCGCCGGTGCGCGTCGCGCCGACGAACTTCTTTATTCAACCTGGTACGCAGAGCCTGGAGCAGATGATGCAAACCGTGGGCGACGGCCTGCTGATCCGGGAGCTGGACGGCCTCCATGCCGGGGCGGATTCCGTCAGCGGCGATTTCTCCCTGCTGTCCAAGGGGTTCCTGATCAAGGACGGGAAGCTGGACCGCCCGGTGGAGCAGATCACCGTTGCTGGCAACTTCTTTGCCATGCTCAAGGCCGTGCAGGCCGTGGGCAGCGATCTCACCTTCCCCCAGGGCGGCCACGGCTCCCCGAGCGTGGATGTTGGGAAGTTAAGTGTAGGTGGCAACTGAGGCGAGTGCGCATCCGGTGGATGCTTGCGCGAAGCGCAAAACGAGCCGAAGTTGAGACGTTTTGCAGAGCATAGCCCCCGAGTGAGGGGGTTATGCGACAACAAAACGGACGGGCATGATGAAACACTATGGCGCATCCGGTGGATGCTTGCACGAAGCGCAAAACGAGCCGAAGTGAGACGTTTTGCAGAGCATAGCCCCCCGGAGTGAGGGGGTTATGCGACAACAAAACGGACGGGCATGATGAAACACTATGGCGCATCCGGTGGATGCTTGCGCGAAGCGCAAAACGAGCCGAAGTTGAGACGTTTTGCAGGGCAACGGAAGCGAGCGGGTGTCCTGTGGACACTTGCACATAGTGCAAAGTGAGCTGGAGTTGGGAGATTTTAAAAGTATCGCGACCGGTAGGGAGCGATACGCCTATAAAATCGAGTGGGCGACAGGCAATAATCGCACGACAATAAACCTGACGGGCATGATGAAACACTGTATCATCACAAACAAAACAACAGGCCGTTTTCACGGCCTGTTGTTTTGTCTTTACCGCTTCCTACGCCTGTTTGCGCTTCACGTGCAGAAGCGACAGCAGGAAGAACAGCGCGCCCACGCCCGCGAGGATGAGCACGCTCACATAGGCGGGCAGCGGCGTATCGCCGAAGAAGTACACAATGCCGAGCTCCTGCTTGATGCCCGTCAGCGTTTCCGCGGGCAATATCGCGGCATACGGCGCGAAGAACGAGTCGGTCATCACCTGGCGCAGCAGCACCACGATATGCGAGGTGGGGAATAGCTTGATCACCCACTGCACGCTGTTTGGCAGAACGCCGATGGGGATATAGATG